>NZ_AUFD01000012.1:0-208264 GCF_000426325.1 Streptomyces sp. CNS606 | reverse complement strand
GGACGCCTGTGCGCTGGTGAAGGCGCGGGCGTCGTTGATGCAGGCGCTGCCCGACGGCGGCGCGATGTGGGCCGTCCGCGCCACGCCGGAGGAGGTCGAGCCGCACCTGGTGGAGGGCGTGTCGGTCGCCGCCGTGAACGCGCCGGGCCAGGTCGTGGTCTCCGGGGCGCGCGAGGCCGTGGAGCAGGTCGCGGCCGTGCTGGGGGAGGGGCGGCAGTCGCGGTGGCTGGAGGTCAGCCACGCCTTCCACTCCGTGCTGATGGACCCGATGCTGGAGGACTTCCGCCGCGTCGCCGCAGGCATCACCCACGCGGAGCCGACCCTGCCGGTGGTGTCCACGCTCACCGGCGACCTGGTGGCGGAGTTCACCGCCGACTACTGGGTGGACCAGCTGCGCGGCACCGTCCGCTTCGCCGACGCCGCCGCACGCCTCGCCGCCGAGGGCGTCACCCGCTTCGTCGAACTCGGCCCCGACGCCACACTGGTCGCCGCGATCGAGGAGACCTGCGGCGAACGGGCGCTCGCCGTCCCGGCCCTCCGCCGCGACCGTCCCGAACCCCGCACCGTCCTCACCGCCCTCGCCCGCCTCTGGGCGCACGGCGGCACCGTCGACTGGGCGGCGTACTACGCCCCCGCCCGGGCCCGGGTCGTCGACCTGCCCACCTACGCCTTCCAGCACCAGCGCTACTGGCCGACCGCACGGCTGTCCGTCGGCTCCCAGCCGCTGGGCTCCGTGCGCGCCGGGCACCCGTTCCTCCAGGCCGTGATCACCCTCGCCGGGCGCAGCGACGTGCTGATGCTCGGTGGCATCTCCGCGCAGAGCCACCCGTGGCTGGCCGACCACCAGGTGGCCGGGCAGCTCGTCTTCCCCGGCACCGGCTTCGTCGAGCTGGCGCTGAGTGCGGGCGACCGGGTGGGATGCGAACAGGTCGACGAACTGACCATCACCACTCCGCTGGTCGTCCCCGAGACCGGCGTCGTGCACCTCCAACTGCTCCTCGGCCCCCCGGACGACAGCGGCTGCCGTGCGCTCCAGGTGTCCTCGCGCCGCGACGACGATCCGGCCGGCCAGTGGACGGAGAACGCCTCCGGTGCGCTGGCGCCCGCCACCGCCACGCCGCCCGCCGACCTCACCGAGTGGCCGCCGTCCGACGCCGAGGCGCTGGACGCGTCCGGCCTCTACGCGCACCTTTCCGCGCTCGGCCTCCAGTACGGGCCCACCTTCCGCGGCCTCGAACGCGCCTGGCGCGTGGACGACGAGCTGTTCGTCGAGGTGCTGATGCCCCGCCCCTCCGGCGCCGGTCAGCAGTCCGACGCCGACACCTTCCACCTGCACCCCGCCGCCCTGGACGCGGTGCTGCACGCGATGGCCCTCGACACCGGCGGCGGCGACCCGTCCGCCGCCCCGGACGACGCCACCCCGGGCCGGCTGCCGTTCTCCTGGAGCGGCGTGACGCTGCACGCCGAGGGCGCCACCGCGCTCCGCGCACGGCTGCGCGTCACCGGTCCGGAGAGCCTCACCGTCCAGGTCGCCGACGTGTCCGGCCGCGCCGTGGCCGACGTACGGTCGCTGACGCTCCGCCCCATGGCCGTCGACGCCCTCACCGGCGGCGCGCCCGACGCTGCCGGAAACGCCCCCGCCGACGCGCTGTTCCGCCTCGACTGGACGCGGACGACCACCCCCGCCGCCGACCCGGACGCGGGCCCCACGGCCGTCCTCGGCACCGAGGACACCGCCCGGCTCCTCCCGCCCGGCACCCGCCACCCCGGACTGGCCGCGCTGCGCGCCGCGCTGGACGGCGGCGAGGAGGCCCCCGCGGTCGTCCTCGCACCGGCCGGACGTCCCGGCGCCACCGACGCGCAGGCCGTGCACGAGGCCGTGCTGGAGGCCCTGGAGCTGATCCAGGGCTGGCTGGCCGACGAGCGGTTCGAGGACAGCCGCCTCGTCCTCGTCACGGACGGCGCCGTCGCCGCCCGGGACGGCGACGCGGTCACCGACCTGGCGGGCGCGGCCGTGTGGGGGCTGGTGCGGTCCGCACAGTCCGAACACCCCGGACGCTTCCAGCTCCTCGACACCTCCGCCCCCGTCACCGAGCCCCCCGCCCCCGACGAGCCCCAACTCGCCCTCCGCGACGGCGGCGTGCTCGCCTGCCGTCTCGCCCGCGCCACCCCCGCCCCCGGCGCGCAGGCGGACTCCACGGGATACGGCGACGGCACGGTGCTGGTCACCGGCGCGACGGGCGAACTCGGCGGCGTGATCTGCCGCCACCTGGTCGCCGCGCACGGCGTCCGCGACCTGCTCCTGCTCAGCCGCCGCGGTGCGGACGCCCCCGGCGCCCGCGCGCTCGCCGCCGAACTCACCGACGCCGGCGCCCGCGTCACCCTCGCCGCCTGCGACGCCGCCGACCGGGACGCGCTGGCCGCCGTGCTCGCCGACGTCCCCGCCGACCGTCCGCTGACCGGCGTGGTGCACGTGGCCGGCGTCATCGCCGACGCCACCGTCACCTCCCTCGACGCCGACCGGGTCGCACGGGTGCTGCGTCCCAAGGTCGACGCCGTCCTCAACCTGCACGACCTCACCCGCGACAGCACGCTGTCGGCGTTCGTGGTGTTCTCCTCCGTCTCCGCCGCACTCGGCGCGCCCGGCCAGGGCAACTACGCCGCCGCCAACGCCTTCCTGGACGCCCTCGCCGCGTCCCGCCGGGCGGCCGGCCTGCCCGGACTCTCCCTGGGCTGGGGCCTGTGGGCGCAGGCGAGCGAGCTGACCGGCAGCCTCGACGACGCCGACCTGCGGCGCATGGCGCGCGGCGGCGTCATCCCGCTGACCGCCGACGACGGCACCGCCCTGTTCGACGCGGCCGCCGCCACCGGCCACGCCGCCGTCCTGCCCGTACGGCTCGACCTCGGCACGCTGCGGGAGACCGGCGAGCACCTGCCGCCCGTGTTCCGCGGACTGGTCCGGCGCCCCCGCCGCAAGGCCGCCGCAGCCACCTCCGCCCAGGCCGCCACCCTCGTCGACCGGCTCACCGCGCTGCCCGCCGAGGACCGGCTCCCGGCACTGCGCGACCTGGTCCGCGCACAGGCCGCCCTCGTCCTCGGTCACGAGGGCGCCGACGACGTCGCCGTCGACCAGCCGTTCCGCGACCTCGGCTTCGACTCACTGACGGCCGTCGAACTGCGCAACCACCTCAACGCGGCCACCGGCCTGCGGCTCACCGCCACCCTCGTCTTCGACCACCCCACCGCGGCCGCCGTCGCCGACCACCTCCTGGAACGGCTGCTCGGCGGCGACGCCGCCACCGCACCCGCCGCGCGGCCCACCCGGCGCGCGCAGCGCGCCGAGGACGACCCGATCGTCATCGTCGGCATGGCCTGCCGCTACCCGGGAGGCGTCCACGACCCCGACGACCTGTGGCGGATGGTCAGCACCGGCGCCGACGGCGTCACCCCGTTCCCCGACGACCGCGGCTGGGACCTCGACCGGCTCTTCGCCGCCGACCCCGGCGCGAGCGGCGCCACCTACGTCCGCGAGGGCGGCTTCCTGCACGACGCCGCCGACTTCGACGCCGCGTTCTTCGGCATCTCCCCCCGCGAGGCCCTGGTCATGGACCCGCAGCAGCGACTGCTGCTGGAGACCTCCTGGGAGGCCGTCGAGGCCGCCGGCATCGACCCGGCGACCCTCCGGGGCGGACGCACCGGCGTGTTCGCCGGCGTGATGTACCACGACTACCTGTCCCGGCTGCACACCGTGCCCGAGGGCGCCGAGGGTTTCCTCGGCACCGGTTCGGCGGGCAGCGTCGTCACCGGCCGCGTCGCCTACCTCCTCGGACTCGAGGGCCCGGCCGTCACCATCGACACCGCCTGCTCCTCGTCCCTGGTCGCCCTGCACATGGCGGCGCAGGCGCTGCGCGAGGGCGAGTGCGACAGCGCGCTGGCCGGCGGCGTCACCGTGATGGCCACCCCCGGCACGTTCATCGACTTCAGCGCCCAGCGCGGCCTCGCCGCCGACGGCCGCTGCAAGTCGTTCGCCTCCGCGGCTGACGGCACCGGCTGGTCCGAGGGCGTCGGGATGCTGCTGCTGGAACGCCTCTCCGACGCCCGCCGCAACGGCCACCGCGTCCTGGCCACGGTGCGCGGCTCGGCCGTCAACCAGGACGGCGCCTCCAACGGCCTCACCGCCCCCAACGGGCCGTCGCAGCAGCGCGTCATCCGCCAGGCCCTGGAACGCGCCGGACTGGCACCCCGCGAGATCGACGCCGTCGAGGGGCACGGCACCGGAACCGTGCTCGGCGACCCCATCGAGGCGCAGGCGCTGCTCGCCACCTACGGCCAGGACCGGGACGAGGACCGGCCGCTGTGGCTCGGTTCCCTGAAGTCCAACATCGGCCACGCCCAGGCGGCGGCCGGCGTCGGCGGCGTCATCAAGATGGTGCAGGCCATGCGGCACGGCGTGCTGCCTCCGACGCTGCACGTCGACGAGCCCAGCACCCAGGTCGACTGGGACTCCGGCAGCGTCGAACTGCTCACCGAGGCACGTCCCTGGGACACCGGGGACGACCGCCCCCGGCGCGCCGGCATCTCCTCGTTCGGCATCAGCGGCACCAACGCCCACGTCGTGATCGAGGCCGCCGACCGGCAGCCCGAGCCCGCCCGGTCCGACGACGGCCCCGCACCCACCGTGCCGCTGCTGCTCTCCGGACGCACCCCGGACGCCGTACGCGCCCAGGCCGCCGCACTCCGCGACCACCTCGCGGACCGCCCCGAACTCACCCCGCTCGACACCGCGTTCTCCCTCGCCACCGGCCGCAGCCGCTTCGACCACCGCGCCGTCGCCGTCGGCGGCGACCGCGACGAACTGCTCGCCGCCCTGGACGCCCTCGCCTCCGGAACCCCGGCACCCGGCACCGGCCACGGCAGGGCGGCCCCCCGCAAGGTCGCGTTCCTCTTCACCGGCCAGGGCGCCCAGCGGGTGGGTGCCGGACGTGAACTGCACGCGGTCTCACCGGTGTTCGCCGCCGCCCTGGACGACGTGATCGCCCGCCTCGACCCGCACCTGGACCGCCCGCTGCGCGAGCTGCTCTGGGAGGAGCCCGAGCCCGGAGCCGAAGCCCTCCTCGACCGCACCGGCTACGCGCAGCCCGCGCTGTTCGCCGTCGAGGTCGCCCTGTACCGGCTGCTGGAGTCCTGGGGCCTGCGCCCCGACGTGCTGGCCGGCCACTCCGTCGGGGAGTTCGCCGCCGCCCACGTCGCCGGGGTGCTCACCCTGGACGACGCCTGCCGTCTCGTCGCCGCACGCGGCCGCCTGATGCAGGAACTCCCGCCCGGCGGCGCCATGCTGGCGCTCCGCGCCACCGAGGACGAGGTGCGCCCGCACCTGGGCGACGACGTCGGCCTCGCCGCCGTCAACGGCCCGGACGCCGTGGTGCTCTCCGGGGAGGACGACGCCGTCACGCGCGTCGCCGGCCACTTCGCCGACCGCCGCGCCAAACGCCTGCGGGTCAGCCACGCCTTCCACTCCGCCCGCATGGAGCCGATGCTGGAGGCGTTCCGCGAGGTCGCCGAGTCCGTCACCTACCACCCCGCCGGCATCCCCTGCGAACCCACCGCCGCCGGCGCCCCCGAGGGCGGGTACGGCGACCCCGCGTACTGGGTGCGGCAGGTCCGCGAGGCCGTACGGTTCCACGACGCCGTCACCCGGCTCCGCGACCGCGGCGTCACCGGCTTCGTCGAACTCGGCCCCGACACCGCCCTCGCCCCCGCCGTCCGCGAGATCCTCGAGACCGAAACCGCGCAGCCCGGCACCACCGGCCGCGAGACGGCCGAGCCGTTCGTCGTCTCCCTGCTCCGCCGCGGCCGCCCCGAGACGCAGACCCTCGCCGGCGCACTGGCCGCCGTCCTGCCCCACGGCGACCACCTGGATGCGGAGACGCTGTTCGCCGGCACCGGCGCCCGCCGTGTCGAGCTGCCCACGTACGCCTTCCGGCACCAGCGGTTCTGGGCCGACGCCGGCACCGGCCCCGCCGACCTGAGCGCCGCCGGCCTGGCCGGCGCCGCGCACCCGCTGCTCGGCGCCTGCCTGCCGCTGCCCGACGGCGGCACCGTGTGCACCGGGCGGCTGCCGTCCGTCGCCCACCCGTGGCTGGCCGACCACCGGGTCGCGGGCAGCGCCGTGCTCCCCGGCACCGCCCTCCTCGAACTCGCCGTCCACGCCGGGGACCACGCCGGCTCCGACCGGGTCGCGGAACTGGTCCTCGCCGCGCCGTTCCCCCTCGACGTCGCCCACGACCGGCAGCTCCAGGTGGTCACCGGACCCGCGGACGAGACCGGCGACCGCACCGTCCGCATCCTGTCCCGCACCGTCGGCGCCCCCGCCGACGCACCCTGGACCACCCACGCCACCGGCACCCTCACCGACCGGCCCGCCGCCGAGGCCGACCCGTTCGACGCCACCGTCTGGCCGCCCGCCGACGCCGTGCCGGTGCCCGTCGACGGCCTCTACGACGACCCGGCCGAGGAGGGCGTGGCCTACGGCCCCGCGTTCCAGGGCCTGCACGACGCCTGGCAGCGCGACGGCGAGCTGTACGCCGAAGTGGCGCTGCCCGAACCGGTGCGCGCCGCCGCGCCGCACTACGGCCTGCACCCCGCGCTGCTGGACGCCGCCCTGCACGGCATCGCCTTCCTCCTGCCCGAAGGCGCCGGACGCCTCCTGCCGTTCTCCTTCGGCGACGTCGCCCTGCACGCCACGGGCGCCGCCTCGCTGCGGGTGCGGCTCACCGCGAACGGCCCGCAGGAGGTGGCCATCGCCGCCGCCGACCCGTCCGGTCGTCCCGTGGCCGACGTGGGCGCCCTCGCCCTGCGGGCCCCGGCCGACGCGCCGCGCCCGGAGAGCTGGTCCGACGCCCTGTTCCGCGTCGACTGGACGCCCGTCGCCGTGGGCGGGGCGGAGCCGGAGACCCGCCGCTGCGCACTCGTCGGCTCCGACACCCTGGACCTCACCGGCCCGCTCACCGAAGCCGGCGTGCCCGTCGAGTCGTTCGCCGACCTCGACGCGCTCACCGGCGCCGTCTCCACCGGCATGACGCTGCCGGAACTCGTCCTCGTCGCCGTCGACGGCTCCGACGGGTCCTCCGGGGGCGGCTCCACCGAAGCCTCCACCGAAGCCCCCGACGGCGCAGACACCCCGGCCGCCGCCCGGAGCGTCACGGCACACGCGTTGCGCACCGCGCAGACCTGGCTCGCCGCCGACGCCCTCGCCGGCAGCCGGCTCGCGTTCGTCACCCGCTCCGCGGTCGGCACCGGCCAGGACCGCCCCGGCGACCTCGCCGCCGCGCCGCTGTGGGGCCTGCTGCGCAGCGCCCAGACGGAGAACCCCGGCCGCTTCGTGCTCGTCGACCTCGACGACCAGCCCGACTCGGTGCTCGCCCTGCCCGCCGCACTCGACACCGGCGAACCCCAACTCGCCGTGCGCGACGGCCGGGTGTGCGCCGCACGCCTCGCCCGCGTCGCCGCGCCCGCCGACCCGGCCCACGCCTGGGACCCGGACGGCACGGTGCTGGTCACCGGCGCCACCGGGTCGCTCGGCGGCCCCGTCGCCCGGCACCTCGTCACCGACCACGGCGTCCGCCGCCTGCTGCTGCTCAGCCGCAGCGGCGCCGCCTCCGCGCAGGGCGCCGCCCTGCGCGACGAACTCACCGCGCTGGGCGCCCACGTCACCCTCGCCGCCTGCGACGCGGCCGACCGGGACGCCCTGGCGGCCACCCTCGACGGCATCCCGGACGCCCACCCGCTCACCGCCGTCGTCCACCTCGCCGGCGTGCTCGACGACGGCGTGGTCTCCGCCCTCACCCCCGAACGGTTCGACGCCGTCTTCCGCGCCAAGATCGACGCGGCGCTCCACCTGCACGAACTGACCCGCGAGACGCCGCTGTCGGCGTTCCTGCTCTTCTCCTCCTCCGCCGCCACCTTCGGCGCCCCCGGGCAGGGCAACTACGCCGCGGCCAACGCCTTCCTCGACGCGCTCGCCGCACAGCGCCGTGCCGACGGACTGCCCGGCCTGTCGCTGGCCTGGGGCGCCTGGGAACAGGGCATGGCCGGGCGGCTCGACGAGGCAGACCGGGGCCGGATGGCGCGCGGCGGCGTCCTCGCCCTCACCGAGAAGGAAGGGCTCCAGCTCCTCGACCAGACCCTCCGCACGCCCGACGCCGCCCTCGTCCCCGTACGCCTCGACACCTCGGCGTTCGGGCCCGAACCGGCGCCGCTGTTCCGGGGCCTGGTGCGCCGCTCGCCGCGCCGCGCCGCCGCGTCCGGCGAACCGGCCGGTCCGTCCCTGGCCCAGCGGGTGCGCGGCATGGACCCGGAGGCCCGCCGGGCCGCCGTGCTGGAGACCGTACGGGCCGCCACCGCGGCCGTGCTCGGCCACCCGTCCGGCGACGCGATCGCACCGGACGCGGTCTTCCTCGAACTCGGCCTGGACTCCCTCACGTCGGTCGAGCTGCGCAACGCGCTCGCCGCCGCCACCGAGCTGCGGCTCCCGGCCACCCTGGTGTTCGACCACACCTCGCCCGTCGACCTCGCCGACCACCTGTCCGGCGAGCTCGCCGGGGCCACCGGCCCGGAGAGCCCGCAAGGCGCCGAACCGGCTCCGGCCGCCCGCCGGGACGCGGACGACACCGTCGGCATGCTGTTCCGCCGGGCCGCCGAGGAGGGCCGCCACAAGGAAGGCTTCGCGCTGCTGGAGAGCGTCGCCCGGCTGCGGCCCACGTTCTCCTCGGCGGACGAGGTCGCCGCGTCGCCGACGGCCGTACGTCTCGCCGGCGGACCGGCGCCGGTGCGGCTGGTCTGCATCAGCTCCCAGGTGGCGCTCGCCGGGGTCCACCAGTACGCCCGGTTCGCCTCCAAGTTCCGCGACCTGCGGGACGTCGTCGCGCTGGCCGTGCCCGGGTTCGCGGGCGGGCAGTCGCTGCCCGCCACGGAGGACGCCCTTCTCGAGCTCCTCGCCCGGATGGTGCGCGAGCAGGTCGGCGACGAGCCGTTCGCGCTGCTCGGCTCCTCGTCGGGCGGCATCCTCGCGTACGCGACCGCCGCCCACCTGGAACAGGCGGGTCACCCTCCGGCGGGCGTCGTCCTCCTCGACACCTACGTCCCCGGCGACGACTCCCTCGGCCAGTTCGAGGACCAGCTGCTCGGCGGGATGTTCGCGCGGGAGGAGAGCTTCGCCCGCATGGACACCGCGCGGTTGTCCGCCATGGCGTGGTACTTCAACCTGCTCGGCGACTGGGCGCCCGGGAAGCTCGCGGCCTCGCGGCTCCTCGTCCGGGCCGGGGAACCGGTGGCCGGCGGGGACACGCTCTCCCCGGAGGACTGGCAGACCGGCTGGACCGAGGCCGACGACGTCGTGGACGTCCCCGGCAACCACTTCACCATGATGGAGGACCTGGCCGGGACGACCGCCGGCGTCGTGGACGACTGGCTGCGCGCCCGGGAGGCGTGACGACCACCCGGGCGCGCCCCGCGCGCCCGGGTGCCGGGATCAGCTCTCGTCCGCGACGGATGCGAGGAGCCGGGCGAGTTCGGCGGGCCTGCTGAACATCGGCCAGTGCCCGGAGTCGATGTCGGCGAACGCGACGTGCCGCGCTGCGGCGAGCTCGGGCACCTCGCCGTCGGCGATCAGCTGCCGGGCCTCGTCGGGGCCGAACTCCGGGCACACCAGCGTGACCGGGACGTCGTGGCGCCGCGCGTCGGACAGCCGCACCACGCCCTCGGCCACTCCCGCCGGCACGGGGATCGCGGCCTCCGCGACGGCGCGCCGCCTCTCCTCGCCGAGGTCGGCGGAGTCCGGGCCTTCGAACGGCTCCCAGCCGGGGAAGGGCATGACGCCGTCCTTCCGCTCGAAGAAGGCCGCGTAGGTCTCCGCGTCGGAGGACGGGAAGCCGCCGACGAGCGCGACCCCGGCGACCTTCTCCGGCCGCCGGTCGGCGGCCAGCCAGGCCAGGGTGCACGCCGCCGAATGCCCCACCACCAGCGGCCGGTCCGCCTCGGCGTCCACGGCGGCGAGCACCGCCGCCAGCTGGTCCTCCAGCGTGGCCGCCGAGGCGCCGTCGCCCTGGCCCGGGAGCGTCAGCGGCACGGGCCGGTGGCCGTGCGCCTCCAGCGCGGGCACCACCTCGTCCCACGCGGAGCCGTCGAGCCACAGGCCGGCGATGAGCAGGATTCTCATGGGCGCATCTCTTTCTTGCGGAAGTTCAGAGGTCGGAGCACGCGCGGCGGCGAGTGACGCCCACCGCGCGCCTCTCACGCTAGAACCGATTCCGGACGTTCTGCTTCCGGTACACGCCCGGGCGGCCCTACGCTGCTCGCGTGCCCACCGACCTCAGCCCCACCGCGCGGGCGCTGCGTGCCCTGGAGATCCTCCGCGACCGCCCCGGCACGACGGCCGGTGACCTCGCCGAACGGCTGGGGGTGACCGAGCGGGCGGCACGCCGGTACGTCGGCATCCTGCGCGAGGCCGGCATCCCCGTCGCCTCGGTCCGGGGCCCCTACGGCGGCTACCGGCTGGGCCGCGGCACCCGGCTGCCGCCGGTCGTCTTCACCGAGGCGGAGGCCGTCGGCGTGGTCATGGCGGTGCTCGACGGCCGGCCCGTGACCGGCGACGCGGAGAACCTGCTCGGCGACGCCCTCGGGAAGATCCTCCGGGCGCTGCCGGAGTCCGTGCGGCGGCAGGCGGCCGCGTTGCGGGACCACGCGGCGGTGGCGCCCGACCGGTACTCCACCCGCCCGGACCCGGCCGTCGTCAGCGCGCTGGTCGCCGCCGTCGCCGCGGCACGGCGGGTGCGGATCGCCTACCGCAGCGCGGCGGGCCGGGAGTGGGAGGCCGACGTGGACCCCTGGGCGGTCGTCGTCCGCCACGGCCGGTGGTACCTGCTGTGCCACTCCCACCGCGCCGACGCGGTCCGCACGTACCGGACCGACCGGATCGGCGCGGTACGGCAGACCGGGCACGGCTTCGCACCGCCCACCGGGCTGGACCCGGTCGCCGTCCTGGAGGAGCACCTGGGCACGGGCTGGGAGTACCCCACCCGCGTCCGCTTCGACGCCCCGGCGGCCGAGGTGGCGCCGTGGATACGTCCGCCCATGGGCCGCCTGGAGCCGTCGGGCGACGGATGCGTGCTCGTCGGCAGCACCGGCAACCCCGCCATGTACGCCCAGGAGTGGCTGGCCACCCTGCCGTTCGCCTTCCGCGTCGACGGCGGCCCCGAACTCCGCGCCGCCGTCGCCGAGGTCGCCACCCGCTTCACCGCCGCATTGACGGAGGAGACCTGAACGTGCGCGCCGCGCGGCGGCCGGCGGGCCGTACGCGAGGTGGCATGACGGCGCCGTGGCCCTGCGTCGGGGGCCGCAGGGCCACGGCGGATCGGGGGAGGGGCGGCACGCCCCTCGGGGTCACTCCGGCTTCGGGTCCCAGCGGAAGCGGCGGATGGCGACGACCGCGCCCAGCGCGCCCCACAGGGCGAGGACGCCGAGGCTCTGCCAGGGGAAGGCCGCGTCGCCGGAGATGGAGCCGAGCAGGGCCTCGTTGAACGGCTTCACCGGGAGCGCCCCGGCGGCGAGGTTCAGCCAGTCGGCCTGGATGGGGATGTACGTCCCGGAGACGAACACCAGCGGGAAGAGGATGAACTGCACCACCGCCGGTGCCGCCTCCGCGTTGCGGATCAGCGAGGCGACGCCCACACCGATGGCGCAGAAGCTCGCCGCACCCAGGATCAGTGTCACCGTGATCGCGGGGAGCTGGGAGGCCTCGGGCAACGGCACGCCGTACAGGTTGCCGATGCCGATCACCAGGGCGATGTCGACGACGCTCACCATCACGCAGTGCGCCAGCAGGCCCATGAAGTACATCCAGGTCGGCAGCGGCGTGGCCCGCACTCGCTTGAGAATGCCGTCCTGGCGGCGGGTGGAGAGCACGATCGCGAGCTGGCTGTAGCAGGCGCTGAGCACCGACAGCGCGGCGATCGTCGCCACGTAGTACTGCAGCGGCGTCAGCCCGTCGTAGAACGGGCTCGCCTTGCCGCCCCGGAACAGCGCGCCGAAGATCGCGATGATCACGATCGGGAAGACGAACGTGAAGAAGGCGCTCTGCGGGTTGCGCCAGAACGTCAGCTGCTCGTACTTGATCTGGTGCCACAGCAGGGTCATGTCGCGGCGCGGTGCGGCCGGCGCGTCCGGCCGCACCGGGGGAGCGGCGGTGCTCATCGGGCACTCCTTTCCAGGACGGGCTCCGGCGAGCCCGTCTTCCGCCCGGCGCCCTCCGTGGTCGCGCTCTCCGTCGTCGCGGGCCCGTCTCCGGGTCCGTCTGCGGGCTCGTCCCCGGAAGCGGGACCGGACTCGCCGGTGAGGTTCAGGTAGACGTCCTCCAGACTGGGGCGGTCGACGCTCAGCCGGTCCAGGACGGCGCCGCGGTCCAGGGCCCAGCCGGTCAGCCGGTGCAGCGCCTCGGTGGGCTCGTCCGCCTCGACGGTGACCAGGCCCTCGGCCAGGACGGCGTCCGCGACCGGCAGGTCCTCCGCCGTGCAGCCCTCCGGGAGGGCGAAGCGGATGCGGGCCTTGGCGCTGTCCCGCCCGCCGAGCGTGGCCGGGGTGCCCGCGGACACGATCCGGCCCGCGGCGATCACCGCCACCCGGTCGGCGAGCTGCTGCGCCTCCTCCATGTAGTGCGTGGTGAGGAGGATGGTGGTGCCGGTGTCCCGCAGCCGGCGCACCAGCTCCCACGCGCCGCGCCGCGCGTTGGGGTCGAAACCGGTGGTCGGCTCGTCCAGGAACAGCAGGTCCGGGTCGCCGATCACGCCGAGCGCCAGGTCCAGGCGCCGCTTCTGGCCGCCGGAGAGGTTGCGGACCTTCTGCTTCTCCTTGCCCGCCAGGTCGACCAGCTCGATGACCTCGCCCACGTCGCGCGGCGTGCGGTAGTAGCCGGCGGCCCGGGTGATCGTCTCGCGCACGGTGAGGTACGGCTCGACGGCGATGTCCTGCAGGACCAGGCCGATGCGTTCGCGCAGCTCGCGGCCGTCGGCGCGGCTTCCCGGGTCCATGCCGAGCACCTCGACCGTGCCGGAGTCGCGCTTGCGGAAGCCCTCCAGGATCTCCAGGGTGGTGGACTTGCCGGCGCCGTTCGGGCCGAGCAGGGCGAAGATCTCGCCCTGCTCGACGTCGAAGCTGACGCCACGCACGGCATGCACCGAGCCGTACGACTTGCGCAGGTCCTCGACTACGACCGAACGCACGTGACCTCCAGGGTCAGATCGAGGTGGCGTCCGGCCATGCCCGGCGATCCCGTGACGCCGAACTGCGTCCGGTCCACGCGGGTGGTGGCGCGGGCGGTGAACCCGGCGGCCGTCGTCTTCGACTCCTCGACCCGCAGTGTCACCGGCTGCTCCACGCCGCAGGCGGTCAGGCGGCCGACGATCTGCGTGCCCTCCACCCGGTCGGAGACGAACGTCATGGTGGGGTGCGTGTCGGTGTCGAGGAACTTCGACGACTTCACGTCGCCGTCGCGGTGGTCGTTGCCGGTGTGGAAGCTGGTGGCGTCGACCTCCACCCGGACACGGGACTCGCCGACCGGCTCGGCGACGTCCACGGTGCCGCTGCGGACGGCGAACGTGCCCTTGACCGGCAGCAGCCCGAAGAGGTGTCTGCTGCGGAAGTGGATGGTCGAAGCGTCGGTGTCGATCGCGTACCTGCCCAGTGCGGGGGTCGCCGTCACGTCGTCCTGTGTCGCGTCCATGTCCCACATCCCATCGTGTGCCGGGGGTGCGGCGGCAGGGCGGAGGGGAGGGACCCGCAGCGACGAACGGTCCGCCGGACGGGAGCCGCATGCGACTTTCGTAGGGTCCGTCCCGGCGAAAGTCCGCTGTAGGGTGCCCGGCCGTGCGAGTGGCGTACCGTGCTGCGCATGACCAGCAGGAACGAAGCGCCCTGGCACCTGCGCCACTGGGCCGTCGTGGACGCGGCGATCGCCGCGTTCTTCGTGCTGCTGGACACCGGCCTGACGCTGGCCGGCACCACCTGGTGGCCGGAGCGGCCGGGCGCCCTGGCCTGGACGATGCTCGGCCTCCAGGCACTGGCCTGCGCCTCGCTAGCCGCCCGCCGCTGCGCGCCGATCGCCGTGGTGGTGGTGCTGGGCGCCTTCACTCTGGCGATCACGCTGCTCATCCACCCCTTCGGGGCGCTGACCCCGGCGCACGAGAACAACCTGTGGGCGCCGTTCGCCACCGTCCTCGCGGCGTACGGTCCGCTGTTCTACCAGCAGAACCGGCGGGCCGCGTTCGTCGCGCTCGCCGTGTTCACCCTGATCGTGATGCGGCCCTGGCAGCCGTCCTGGACGGTGCTGACCATCGGCCTGCTGCGCACCGCCGTCGGCCCGCTGCTCGCGCTGTACTTCGAGGCCCGCAGGAAGCTCGTGCTGGCCCTCACCGAACGCGCCGAGCGGGCCGAACGCGAACGCCACCTGCTCGCCGAACGCGCCCGCGCCGAGGAGCGCGCCCGGCTGGCCGGAGAGATGCACGACGTGGTGACGCACCGCGTCAGCCTGATGGCGCTCCAGGCGGGGGCGCTGCGGATGACCGCGACGGACGAGGCGACCCGGCGGGCCGCCGAGGACCTGCGGCAGGCCGGCTGCCAGGCGCTGGACGAGCTGCGCGACCTGGTCGGCATCCTGCGCACCGAGCCCGAGGGCGACGGGTCGCCGTCGGTGGCCGGGCTGCCCACGCTGGTCGCCGAGTCGGCGGGCGCGGGGGTCGACGCCGAGCTGCTGGAGGAGGGCGACCCGGGGCTGGCCTCGCCCGTGGTCGGCCGCACCGCGTACCGCATCGTGCGGGAGGCCCTGACCAACGCGCACAAGCACGCACCCGGCGCGAAGGTCGAGGTGCGCGTCCACTACGAGGAGTCGCAGGTGCGGATCGCCGTGCACAACACGCCGCCCACCGCGCGTCCCAGCAGGGAACTGGTGCGGACCGGCTCCGGCCTGGGCATCGTCAACCTGCGGCAGCGCGTCGAGGTGCTGCGCGGCACGCTGCGCGCCGGAAGCGCTCCCGACGGCGGGTTCTGCGTGGAGGCCACGCTGCCCGCGTACGTACCGACTGCGGAATCGGCGGTGTGACGGGCATGGTCCGGGTGGTGGTGGTCGACGACGAGCCGATGGTGTGCGTGTTCCTGCGCACGATCCTCGGCTCCGCCGAGGACATCGAGGTGGTCGACGAGGCGCACGACGGCGCCGCCGGCGTCGAGGCGGTGCAGCGCAGCAGGCCCGACGTGGTGCTGATGGACCTGCGGATGCCCGGCGTGGACGGCCTGACCGCCATCGAACGCATCGGGAAGCTTCCCGACCCGCCGGCCGTCGTGGTGCTGACGACCTTCGACGCCGACCACTACGTGATGCGGGCGCTGCGCGCGGGCGCCGCGGGCTTCCTGGTGAAGTCCACGCCCCCGGAGGACCTGATCGGGCTGGTGCGGGTGGCCGCCGAGGGCCACACCGTGCTGTCCGCGGCCGCCGCCCGTCGCCTGGTGGCCGCCTCCACCGACGGGCTGTCCGCCCGCGACCGGGCCCGGAAACTCGTCGAGGCGCTCACCGAACGCGAGGTCGAGGTGCTGGCCTGCCTCGGGGAGGGCATGTCCAACGCGCAGATCGCCTCCCGGCTGTACCTGTCGGAGGCCACCATCAAGGGCTACGTCTCACGGATGCTGGACAAACTGGAGTGCCGCAACCGCACCCAGGCCGGACTGATCGCCCACGAGGCGGGCGTCGCCCATCCCTGAGGGCCGGGGCCCGCACTCCTCCGGCCCGGCCGGGGCCCGGTCTCGCGGGCGTCAGACCGTCACACCGTCAGACCTGCCAAGGGGCGGTGCGCCGCTCCTCCACCAGCCGCTCCAGGACCGGCACCACCGCGCCCGGCGACGGACGGGAGACCGCCTCCTCGCGCAGCCGGTCCGCGTTCCGCCGGAACCCGTCGTCCGCCAGCATCCCGGCGATCCCGTCACGCACCTTCTCCGGCGTGACCTGGCTGCGCTCCAGCAGCAGCCCGGCGCCCTGCCGCTCCAGGCCCTCGCCGCGGTAGATCTGGTCGGCGACCGTGGTGGTGACGGTCATCTGCGGCACGCCGTACACCAGCGCGTTGGCGTAGGAGCCGAAACCGCCGTGGTGGATCAGCGCCGAGCAGCTGGGCAGCAGCGCGTGCAGCGGCACCGACTCCACCACCCGCACGTTGTCCGGCATGGTGCCGACCTCGCGCACCTGGGCGGGCAGCAGCGCCGCGACCACCTCGACGTCCAGTTCGGCCACCGCGGAGAGGATGTCGTTCTTCGACACGAAGTCGCCGCCGTACCGCTCGGTGTTGGACGCCCCCAGGCTCATGCACACGCGCGGGCGCTCCGGCGGGGTGCTCAGCCAGTCCGGCACCACCGCCGGACCGTTGTACGGCACGAAGCGCACCGGCGTGCGCCGCGCGTGCGTGTCGATGCCCAGGCTGTCCGGCAGGGGGTCCAGGGTCAGCTGCCCCGTGGTGAACTCCTCGGTGAAGACGCCGCCGAACTGCTCCGCCCGCTCGCCCAGCCACTCCGCCATCTGGTCGTGCCGCTCCTCCGGCGGCGCCTGCTCGTGCAGCTTCAGGAAGAGCTGCCGCTTCATCGTCCACACGTCGGCGAAGCACAGCGACCGGGCATGGGCGGCGCCGACGACGCCGGCGGCGATCGGGCCCGAGTAGGTCAGCGGGTCCCACACCACCAGGTCCGGCCGCCAGGACCGGGCGAAGTCCACCAGGCCCTCCATCATGGGCTCGTTGTACATCGCCGAGCCGTAGGCCGCGAGCGTGACCCGCGCCAGCTCGTCCTGGTAGTTCAGCTTCGCCGGGTCCAGCTCGTTGAAGCTGACCTTCTCCTCGACCTGGGTCTCCCGGTGGGCGGTCATCGCCTCGGTGATGCCGTCGTTGGTGCCCACGGCCACCGCCGTCATGCCGGTGCGCGCGATGACGTCGACGAACTCCACGCAGCTGGCGATGCGCACCTCGTGGCCCGCGGCGCGCATCGCCCAGGCCAGCGGCGTCATGCAGTACAGGTGCGACTTCTCCGGGATGGTCGCGAACAACACGCGCACAGTGCACTCCAGGGTGGGCGGGCGGGCCGGTGCCTCACCAGGTTCGGGGCGCCGCCGGGGGGCCGCGGGCGCGTGACGTGCGACTCGGGGGAAACACCCAGAGTTCCCCTGCCGACCACCGGCACGGGTGTCCCCGCGCTGCGCCCGCAGGAATAGTGACGCCCGGCGGGGCCGCCCGGACGACGTCGGCCCGCCCTTCGGCCGACCGATCGAGAAGGGCCGCTCATGCGTGCAGTCAGTCCCGCGGACCGTGAGCCGCCGACCGCGGTGGTGCTCGGCGCCGCCGGGTTCGTCGGCCGCAACGTCTGCGAGGCGCTGTCCGCGCGCGGCTGGTCCGTCGCCGCCGTCGTACGCCGCACCGCTTCCGGCCTGCCGCCGGGCTGCCGCACCGTACGGCTGGACCTGCTGCGTTCCGACGAGTCCGCGCTCCTTGCGCTGCTCGAAGCCGAACGCCCCACGCTGGTCGTCAACACCGCGGGCGCGCTGTGGAACGTCACCGACGAACAGCTCACCGAGGGCAACGTGACCCTGGTCCGGCGCCTCGTCGACGCCGTCGCGAAACTCCCGGCGCCCGCCCGGCTGGTCCACATCGGCTCCGCCTACGAGTACGGCGGCCAGAGCTCCGGAAGGCCGCTCACCGAGGACCTCCCGGAGCATCCCACCAGCCGCTACGCCCGTACCAAACTGGCCGGCACCCGGGTCCTCACCGACGCCGTCGCCGACGGCAGGATCGACGCGACCGTCCTGCGCATCGCCATGTCCGCCGGACCGTACGCCCCGCCGGACAGCCTCCTCGGCTCGCTCGCCCGCCGCATCGCGGAACAGCCCCGCGAACTGCGACTGCCGCCGCTCGCCGGTGTCCGCGAGATCGTCGACGTCCGGGACGTCGCCGACGCCGTGCGCCGCGCCGCCGACGCGCCGCGCGTACCGCCGCTCCTCAACATCGGATCCGGGACCGGCGTCCCGCTCACCGAGGCCGTGGACACCCTGATCCGCGTCACCGGCACGACCGCCGCCGTCCTGCGCAGCCCCGTCCCCGACGACGGCGGACACGCCCGCCGCGACGCCGGCATCGGCGAACAGCCGCTGGACGTGTCCCTCGCCCGCCGCGCACTCGGCTGGTCCCCGCACCACACCCTCGCCGACGCCCTCACGGCCCTGTGGGACACCGTCCCCGGGCGGCCCGACGCGTCGCCCGCACCCCTGACCACGACCTCGAACCTCGCAGTGGACGGAGAGAGCATTCATGGCTGACACGGACGTGCAGTCCATCCTCGAGCAGACGCGGAAGCTGCACCGCGACCGGGACGCGTCCGCGCAGGAGTTCCGCCCCGGAGTCACGCCGATCCTTCCCTCCGGCGCCGTCCTCGACGAGGACGACCGCGCCGCGCTCGTCGAGCAGGCCCTGGAGATGAAGATCGCCTCCGGCGCGAAGGCGCTGCTCTTCGAGCGCCGCTTCGCCAAGACCATCGGGGTCCGCAAGGCGCACCTGACCAACTCCGGGTCGTCCGCGAACCTCCTCGCCCTCGCCTCGCTGACCGTCCCCGAGCTGGAGGACCGCCGGCTGCGCCCCGGCGACGAGGTCATCACCGTCGCGGCGAGCTTCCCCACCACGGTCAACCCGATCCTCCAGTGCGGCGCGGTGCCGGTCTTCGTGGACGTCGACCTGGCCACCTACAACACCACGCTGGAGCGCATCGAGCAGGCGATCACGCCGCGCACCCGGGCCGTGATGATCGCCCACACGATGGGCAACCCGTTCCCCGCCGCCGAGATCGCCGAACTGTGCGCGGAACGCGACCTGTTCCTCATCGAGGACAACTGCGACGCCGTGGCGTCCACCTACAAGGGGAAGACCACCGGTACCTTCGGCGACTACTCGACGGTCAGCTTCTACCCGGCGCACCACCTGACCATGGGCGAGGGCGGCTGCGTCCTCAGCAACACCCTGGAACTGGCCCGCATCACCGAGTCGATGCGCGACTGGGGCCGCGACTGCTGGTGCGAGCCGGGCGAGGACAACAAGTGCCTCAAGCGCTACTCGTACCAGATGGGCGACCTGCCCCACGGGTACGACCACAAGTACATCTTCTCGCACGTCGGGTACAACCTGAAGTCCACCGACATCCAGGCCGCGCTGGGCCTCACCCAGCTCGCCAAGCTCGACGACTTCGTGGCCGCGCGCAAGCGCAACTGGCGGCGCATGCGCGAGCGGCTGGAGGGCGTGCCCGGCCTGCTGCTGCCGGAAGCCACCCCGGGCAGCGACCCGAGCTGGTTCGGCTTCGTCATCACCCTCACCGACGAGGCGAAGTTCGCGCGCGGGGAGCTGATCCAGTTCCTCAACGACCGCCGCATCGGCACGCGCCTGCTGTTCGCCGGCAACCTCCTGCGGCACCCCGCCTACAAGAACGAGAACTACCGGGTCAGCGGCGAGCTGACCAACAGCGACATCATCACCGAGCGGACCTTCTGGATCGGCGTCTATCCCGGCATCACCACCGAGATGATCGACTACATGACGGACTCCCTCCGCGAGTTCGTCGCCAAGCACGACTGAGGGGCAGGCGCACGCATGGCAGCACGGGACTCGTCCGAACCGCACAGAGCCGACGACCGGGCCGGCACGCGTCCGATCGGGCTGGGCGTCCTCGGCGCCGCCGACATCGCCTGGCGGAACGCGCTCCCCGCCGTGCAACGCTGCGACGGGCTGCGGCTCGTCGCCGTTGCCAGCCGCAGCGCCGAGAAGGCGGACCGCTTCGCCGACCGCTTCGACTGCGAGGCGGTCGACTCCTACCCGCGTCTGCTGGAGCGGGACGACGTCGAGGCCGTCTACGTCCCGCTGCCCAATGCGCTGCACGAGGAGTGGGCGGAGGCCGCGCTGCGGGCCGGCAAGCACGTGCTGGTGGAGAAGTCCCTGACGGTCGACGCGGAAGCGGCCCGGCGCCTCGCCGGTCTCGCCGAGGCGCGCGGCCTGGCGTTCATGGAGAACTTCACCTTCCTCTGCCACCCCCAGCACGACGAGGTCCGCAAGCTCGTCGCCGACGGAGCGATCGGCACGCCGCAGACGTTCACCGCCTCGCTCGGCATCCCGCGCGGCGGCGGCGACCTGATCCGCTACCGCCCCGAACTCGCCGGCGGCACCCTGCGGGAGAACGGCTGCTACCCGCTGCGCGCGGCGCTGCTGCACCTCGGCGACGACCTGCGCGTCCTCGGCGCACACCTGCGGACCGACCCGGCCACCGGCGTGGACGTCGCCGGCTCGGCGCTGCTCGCCGACGGCGCGGGGCTCACCGCGCAGTGCGACTTCGGGCTGGAGCACTCCTACCGCAACACGTACGCGCTCTGGGGCAGCGAGGGACGCGTCGAACTGGACTGGGCGTTCAACCCCAGGCCGGAGACGCGTCCGGTGCTGCGCCTGCAGCGCGGCGACGTGCGGGAGGAACGGGTGCTCGCGGCGGCCGACCAGTTCCAGCGCACCTTCGCCGCGTTCGCCGCGGCGTGCCGGGAGCCCGTCGCGCACCGTCACCACGCGCAGGACGCCGTCCGGCAGGCCACCGTGATGGAGGCCGTGCTGCGTGCGTCCACGCGCTGAGCGCGCCGCACCGGAACCGCCGGCACGGGCGGCCGGCGCCGGGCACGTCACCAGGAGCCGATGACCGGTGCGCCCGCGTCGTGCCGTCGCCAGGCCGCGTCGAGGCGCGTGAGCCGGGCCGCGGCGGCGACGCCGTGCACGGACGCGACCTTGCCGTCCCTGACGCCGAACGCCACGGCGCCCACGACCCGCCCGTCGACCACGGCCACGACCGCCGGGGAACCGTTGACCGGCGCGATGTACAGCGCGGGGGAGCCGCCGGCCAGCCGCCGCTTCGCCGGAGTGGGCCGGAACCCGGCCCGCAGGTGGGAGGCGACGCGCTCGCGCGTGGTGTAGCGCAGCGGCCGCCGGGCGAGTCCGGCGCCGTCCGAGACCGCGGTCACGTCGGCGGTGAGCATCGCCACCAGCCGTTCGGTGCGCCCGGACGTGGCGGCGGCCAGGAACTCCTCGACGATCCGCCGCGCGGCGTCGGGGTCCACCTCGCCGCCGCGCCGCTCGGCGGCGAGGTGGCGCCGGGCCCGGTGGACGTGCTGCTGGCTGGCGGACTCTGAGACGTCGAGGATGCCGGCGATCTCGGAGTGCGGGTAGGCGAAGGCCTCACGCAGCACGTAGGCGGCCCGCTCGACGGGTGAGAGGCGTTCCATGAGGGTCAGCACGGCCAGGGAAACCGACTCGCGCTGCGCGAAGGTGTCGGCCGGGCCGAGCATCGGGTCGCCCTCCAGGAGCGGCTCGGGCAGCCGGTCTCCGGCCGGCTGCTCGTGGCGCGCCCGCGCCGAGCGGAGCCGGTCGAGGCAGAGGTGGGTGACGACCTTGGTCAGCCACGCCTCCGGCACCTCGATGCGTTCCCGGTCCGCGGCCTGCCAGCGCAGGAACGCGTCCTGCACGGCGTCCTCGGCGTCGGCGGCCGAGCCGAGCAGGCGGTACGCCAGCGAGGCCAGCCGGGCCCGGCCGGCCTCGAAGCGTTCGACGGCTGCGGTGTCCACGCGGAAAGCCTATGCGGCGACCCTCGTACCGGCCCGTTCCGGCGCTGTGGCCAGCCGGCGCCTGCGCTTCGGCATGCCGAAGGTCGGGTGGGCGATGCCCCATCCGGCTCCCGTGAGCACGCCCGACTTGAGCCGCGCGGCGGTCCGGCCGCCCAGGTACCAGGACTTCGACCGGACGCTCCCGTCGACCATCTGGAAGAGCGCGTCCCGCCGTCCGAGGCTGATGTGGTTGCCGTAGTACTTCAGTCCGGTGGCCGGGACCTCGCCACCCGTCAGCCGCGCGATGATCGATGCGGTCGCCTGCATGTTCGTGAAGCCGGCGGAGGCGCAGGACATGGGCAGCGGCCGGCCGTTGTCGCCGATCGCGTAGGCGCAGTCGCCGGCGGCGTAGACGTCCGGGTGCGAGACCGAGCGCATGGTGCGGTCGACGACGATCTGACCGGTCCCGGCGACCTCCAGGCCGCTCGCGGCCGCGACCGGGTGCACGGCGAAGCCGGCCGACCACACCGTCACGTCGGCGGGCAGGGAACGCCCGTCGGCGGTGAGCGCACGGTCCGGCTCGACGGCGGCGACGGCCGTGTGCTCGTGCACGGTGACGCCGAGCCGGTCGAAGGCCCGGCGCAGGTGACGGCGGGCCCGCGGGGAGAGCCAGGCGCCCAGCTCGCCGCGGGCGGCGAGCGCGACGGACAGGTCGGGCCGTGACTCGGCGAACTCGGTCGCGGTCTCGATGCCGGTCAGGCCCTCGCCGACGACCAGCACGTCGCTGCCCCGGCCCAGGCCGGCCAGGCGCTCCCGCAGCCGCCGCGCCGAGGACAGGCCGGTCACGTCGAAGGCGTGCTCGGCCACACCGGGGACGTCGTGGTGGGCCACGGAGCTGCCGAGCGCGTAGAGCAGCGTGTCGTAGGACAGGGGGCCGTCCGGGGCATCCGAGTCGTGCGAGCCGTCGGAGCCGTCCTCCGCTGCGACGGCGACGGTGCGGCGCTCCGGGTCGACGCCGGTGACGCGCGCCAGACGCAATCGCACCCCGGTCCCCGCGAAGACGTCCGCGAGCGCGCGGAAGGCGAGGTCCTGGCCGCTCGCGTACTGGTGGAGCCGCATCCGCTCGACGAACTCGGGCGCGGCGTTGACGACGGTGATCTCGGTGTCCGCCGGAGAGAGCCGGCGTGCCAGGTTCCCGGCGGCGAAGGCCCCGGCGTATCCGGCGCCGAGAACGACGATGCGGTGCTTCATGGCTGGCTCCTGTCTCGTTCGCGTGCCCCTTGAACGGGGCGGCGGACCGATTGCTGACAGGAGCAACATGTGACGTGCATCACACACGCGGGATGGGGACTTCTCAGGCCCCCCGGGTCAGCGCGGCGGGGTCGAAGCGGGGCACCGCACCGAACTCCGCGGCGCGTCCGAGCAGCTCGCGCACCGCCTCGAAGCCCTTCGGCCCCAGGTCCTCGGTGTAGCCGTTGACGTACAGCCCGATGTGCTGTTCCTGCACCTCGGGCTTCATCTCCTGCGCGTGCTGCTGCACGTACGCACGCGACGCCTCCGGGTCCGCCCACGCGTGCCGCACCGACGCCCGCACCGCCTCCGTCACGGCCGCGATCCGCTCCGCACCCAGGGCGCGCCGGGCGACGATCGCCCCCAGCGGGATGGGCAGGCCGCTGCGCGCCTCCCACGCCTCGCCGAGATCCACCAGCCGGTGCAGCCCGAACTCGTGGAAGGTGAACCGCGCCTCGTGGATGACCAGTCCGGCGTCCACCTCGCCGTCCCGTACCGCCGGCATGATCGCGTGGAACGGCATCACGACCGTCCGCACCTCGTGGCCCGGCAGGGCCTGTTCCGCCCAGAGACGGAACAGCAGGTAGGCGGTGGACCGCTCGGTGGGGATCGCCACGGTCTTCCCGGCCAGCGCCGCCGGTTCGCACGCGTCGCGCGTGAGCAGCAGTGGCCCGCACCCGTGACCGAGCGCGCCGCCGCACGGCAGCAGGGCGTACTCGTCGAGCACGTGGGGCAGTGCCGCGTAGGAGATCTTCAGCACGTCCAGCCCGCTCTCGGCGGCCAGCCTGTTGGTGACGTCGATGTCGGCGATGGTGACGTCGGGTCGCGGCGCGTCCGGTAGCAGCCCCGCCGTCCAGGCGTGGAAGACGAACGTGTCGTTCGGGCACGGCGAGTAGGCCAGTGAAACCGAGCCGTCTCCGCTCACGGCTGTATCTCCCTCTCCGTCGGCTGAGGTGTCGCAGCAGTCGAGCACGACTCGCACACCGCGTGAGAGGCGCGGAAAAACGTGCACGAATGCACTGATGGATTCCTCAGACTCGACCGGGGAGACCGCGAAAAGGGGCCCGGCCGTCCGTGCCGCTGGCATCCTGGCGTACTGAGCGGTAGCCCGAGGACGGCGTGCACTCCGTGGCGGAGGCGGGATACCGCGGCACGCCCGCGAGGGCCGGGCGGCGGACGTGCCGCGGGCGGGCACCCCGTCGCCGGGGGCCGTTCGTCGCCCAGGGCGCGTGCGCGGGCGCATCGGTGCCCGGACGCGGGTCGGGGCGGGGGCTCCGGCGGCTCCGCCCGCGCTGTGGAGCAGGTCGGGGCCCTGTCCCGGGGGCTGTGAGTCTGGTTGCGAGGATGCATGCGCCTCCCGCCGCGGGGTATCGGTGGACGCACATCCCGCCACACCCGTCCCGGGGGTCCCCCTAGGCCGCCCCCGTATAGGGGTGCCCCGGACAGGGGTCCCCTAGAAAACCCCTCCGTGTTCCGCGGGAAAAGTGGACAGCGGTCCGGGGAGAAGATGAACCCCGGCAGGTCGCACCGGGAATCCGGCACCCCTAGCCGCAGGTCACGGCGCTGCGGTCGCCCTCGACGTCCGTTGACCCTCCTGAGGGGTCTCCTTAGACTCCCCGGCGTTCATTGAGGAACGCGATCGGGGAAGGTGCGACTCACATGGCGTTGACCAAGGATGGCGCAGACAGAGAACTTCAGTACGCCGGTGACGTGATTGCCGTTCCGGAATCTGAATTCAGTGTGAACGGTTTCTCCCAGCAGAATGCCGCGGCTGCGCGAAAGCCGTTCATTCCCCGGCAGGCCGGCCCGGTGGACGACGCCCCGCCCGCCGCCCGCCCGACGGCGTCCGCCGCCACCGACGCCGAGCTCCGCAGCGACGAGTACGGCGACGCGGTGCTCTCCCTCTTCGAGCGCTCCGGCATCGGCCTCGCGGTCCTCGACCCGACGCTGCGGGTGCGTGCCGTGAACAGCGCGTTCCTCACCCAGTGCGGCCGCGGCCGGGACGACATCGCGGAGCGCAGCTTCGCCGACTTCCTGCACCCCAGCGTGCGCCAGCACCTGATGCGCCAGTTCGGCCGCCTGGTGCAGGGCCACCACGCCCGGCTCGTGGGCCGGTCGATCGCGATGTGGTTCAACGACACGGCCGTCGCCGGAAAGCTGACCGCCTTTCCGGTGGACGACGACAACGGCCGCGGCACCATGATCCTGGTGCAGTTCACCCCGGAGAAGACCGAGGAGCCGCCGGCCCCGCCGGTGGGGTCGCAGCGGAAGCTGACGCCGCTCACCGCGAAGGTCCTGGAAGGTGTCGCCGCCGGCGACCCGACCGTGCGCCTCGCCGCGAAACTCTTCCTGAGCCGGCAGGGTATCGAATACCACGTCAGCATTCTGCTGCGGCAGTTCAAGGTGCCCAACCGCACCGCCCTGGCAGCGAAGGCATATTCCATGGGCATGTTCAGCATCGGCTGCTGGCCGCCCAAGGTGCTCCCGGACTACATCCGCACCGACCGCAACGGTTCCGAGCGCACGCGCCAGCCGGCCGCCGAGCGCCGCCGCGCGACCTCCTGACCCGGACGACCGGGGTCAGTCGACCCAGCCGTGTTCCTCGGCGAACCGGACCAGCGCCCGGCGCACCTCCAGGACCTGCCTGGCGGTCAGGTCCGGGCCGGCGGAGAGCAGCATCTCCGTGGCGATCCGGGTGAACTCCTCGCGGCCGAAGACCTCGCAGGTCTCCTCGCCGCCCTCCACGCTCCTGCCGCCGGCCGGTACGCCCCGGCCGGCGGCAGGAGCAGCGGGCGGGGCGGCACCCGCGGGCGGCGCGCCGACCACGTGGACGTCGAACGCCTTGAGCCCGCGCTCGCCGTCCACCACGGCGAACTCCACGCGGGTGCCGCAGGAGACCGAAGCCCCGGGCGGGCTCAGCTCGTTGACGTGGACGAAGACGTCCTCGCCGCCGCCGTCCGGCGTGATGAAGCCGTACCCCTTGGCGTCGTCGAAACGCACCACGATGCCCTGCGCCATGCCCCGCTCCCCGAAGACCGAAACCCGTCACCACGTCACTGCTCCGCGAACGGCGTGCACGGCCGCTGCGGGAGCCCGCAACGTAGCCGCAGGTCGGCCCGCCGGGCAACCGGCCGACCTCCGTGCACGGCCGGGTTGCCGCGGCGCGCACGGCCCCTCTGGCAGTTCTCTTAGTGACCCGGTGCGGCGGGGACCGCCCGGCCCGGCACGCCCTACCGTCGGACTCCCCGGGACGCGGGAGACCCGGTGGCCGGACGCGTACAGGCCATGTAGCTGATGGATGGATATGACCGACATCGAGACGCGGCGGGAACGTCCGGTCCGGCAACGCCCCGGCGGGCCCGGAACCGCGCGGCCCCTCGCCGACGTGCCACGAGCCCGCACGCCGCACGACGACGCGCCGCACTCTGACGCTCCGCATGCCGACGCTTCGCACGGCGGCCCGGCTCCCGGCGGAGCGGCGCACGCGGACGCCGCGGAGCTGCGTGCCCTGCCGCCGCTGGTCTTCGCCGGGGAGTGCGACCTCCTGAGGGAACGTCTGGCCCGGGTCGCCCGCGGCGAGGCCTTCGTCCTCCAGGGCGGCCTGCACGCGAAGACGTACGGGCGGGAGACCGCCGACGCCATCCGGGACACCCTGCGCACGATGATGCAGATGTCGGCGCTGCTCACCTACGCCACGTCCGTGCCGGTGGTGAAGGTCAGCCGCATCGCGCACTTCACCGACCCGCGGCGGCTGGTGGCGCGCTACCAGACCGCCGCCGCCGCGCTGAACCTCGTCCGCGCCTTCGCCTCCGGCGGCTACGCCGGACTGCGCCAGGTGCACGCGTGGAACCGGGAGTTCGTCGCCGCCTCGCCCTCCCGGGCCGGATACGAGCCGCTCAGCGCGCAGCTGGGCCGCGCGCTGGATTTCATGGACGCCTGCGGTCCCGGCTCCGCGGGCCCGGCCGACGTCGAGTTCTTCGCCTCCCACGAGGCGCGGCAGCCCGTCTACGAGAAGGAGCTCACCCGCATCGACTCGCGGGCCGGGGAGCCGTACAGCACGGCGAGTCACTTCGTGTGGATCGGGGAGCGGACGGGTGAGCTGGACGGCGCGTTCGTCGACCACCTCGCCCGCATCCGCAACCCGATCGGCATCGCGCTCGGCCCCGGCTGCGGACCGGACGACGCGTCGGCCCACCTGGACCGGTTCGACCCGGCAAGAGAACCGGGCCGCCTCACCTTCGTGGTCCGGATGGGCGCGGACGCGGTGCGCGAGACCCTGCCGGCCGTCATCGAGAAGGTCACCGCGCAGGGGCACCGGGCCGCCTGGATCTGCGACGCGATGCACCCCGGCGTCCCCCTCGGCGCCGACGGCGGCCCGCCCGGACCCCGCACCTTCGACGACGTGCTGGACGAGGTGACCGCCTTCTTCGAGGTGCACCGCGCACTGGGCACCCACCCGGGCGGACTGCACGTCGAGCTGACCGGCCGGGAGATCGGCGGCCCGGAGGACCGCGGCCTGCAGCGCCACCCCGCGCCCGACCGGGTGATGAGCCTGCCGCCGACCCCCTGCCTCACCCGGGCCGGTGCGCTGGACCTCGCCTTCCTGGTGGCCCAGACCTACCGCGACGGCTCCCGCTGACGCCCGACGCCTCACGCCCGACGCCTCACGCCCGCCGGAGCCGGGTACCCCGGCCCGTCGGCGCGCGGCCCGGGCGGCTCAGCGGGCGGTCTGCTCCCGGTGCGCGCGCTCGTGCAGCGCCCGCAGCATCGGCGAGGTGTCCAGCAGCCAGATGCCGGTCAGCAGCAGCGCCCCGCCCAGCAGCGCGACCGCGACCGCGAGCGGGTCGCCGCGCACCGACTCGTCGAACAGCGTCACGCCGCAGGCGACCGCGACCACCGGTTCGACGGTGTCGATGACCGGCATGCTCGCCGACAGCGGCCCCGCCTGGAACGCGCTCTGGATCAGCAGCAGACCCAGGATGCTCGCCACGATCAGAAGGTACGTCTGCCACGACGTCACCACCTCGTCCACGCTCACCTGGAACTTGGACACCGTCGTGGCGAGCAGCACCGACTGGGTGCCCATCACGATGCCCGCCGCGGCCGCCATCACCGACGCGCGGGCCGGGCCGCTCATGCGGCGGCTGAGGAACAGCACCAGCGTCGTCGCGGCGGCCGCCGCCGCCATGGCCAGCGTCCACTCCTCCGGGCCGGCGACCGGCTCCGACCGCTGCGGGGCGGCGGCCGCCATCGCGACGGCCAGCCCCGCCGCCACCGCCACCGCGCCCAGCCACTCCCGGCCCCGCAGCCGGGTGCCGTAGAGCCGGACCGACAGCGGGATGGCGAAGAGCAGTTCGGTCACGATCAGCGGCTGCACGAGGGCCAGCGGGCCGTGCGCGAGGGCCACGGACTGGAAGCCGTAGGCGCCGATCGCGCAGCCGATGCCCGCCAGCCACAGCGGCCTGCGGGCCAGGTGCGTCAGCAGCCGGTACGACATCGCCTCGTGGTCCGGTTCGCCGGTTGCCGCACGCTGCTGGAGCACCCCGGCGACGGCGAACAACGCCGCCGCGCACAGCGAACCGAGGATCGCGATCAGCATCGGCCGGTCCCGCCCGCCGCGCCCGCGTCGTGGGGCGCGACCGCGTGCCAGACCGGCAGCAGGTCCTCGGCCAGCACCCGGCGCCAGGAGCGGTGCCGGCCGCGCGCCGTCGCACCGGCCGCCTCGCCGAGCGCCGCCCGCAGCTCCGGCCGCTCCAGCAGCGGGCGCAGTGCCTCCGCCCACCCCGGGGCGTCGTCCGCCGCCACCACCACGCCGTCCTCACCCGGTCGCGCCAGCCACCGCGTGGTCCGTGCCCCTGCGGGCAGCAGCACCGGCAGGTGACTGGCCATCGCCTCGCCCACCGCGTTCCCCACGGTCTCCGAGCGGGAGGGGAAGGCGAACACGTCGCACCCTCCGTACACCCGGGCGAGTTCCCGCTGTGCCACCGGTCCGAGCAGGCTCACGTCCGGTCCGAGCAGGTCGCGCAGCACGGCCTCGTCGGGCCCGGTGCCCGCCACCACCAGGTGCGCGGGCGTTCCGTCCGCGCGCAGCCGCCGCAGCGCGTCGGCCAGTACCAGCACCCGCTTGGAGGCGTCCACGCGGCCGGAGAACAGCACCGCGGGCCGGTCCTCCGGGACGCCGTACCGCTCGGCCAGCGCGCGGCGCGCCGCCGGGTCGGGCCGGAACCGTTCGTGGTCCACGCCCCGGTCCAGCAGCCCGACGCGGTGGCCGGGCACGCCCGCCGCGATCTCGCCGCGCTGCTCGGGCGTGGCGACCAGCACCCGGTCGCAGGCGTGCAGCAGCCTGTCCCGGCGGTGCCGAACCAGCCCGGCGGCCACCGTGCCGGGCAGCCGGTACGGGCCGGTCAGGGCGTGCAGGTAGGCGGCGGCCAGCGCGGGCACGTCGGTGTGCACGGACCCCACCAGGCCGGGCGGGGCCGCCCGCCCGGGCGTACGGCCGAGCCGGTGCGAGCGGCGGCGCGCCTGCGCGAGACGTACGGCCGTGGCGGCGAAGCCGAAGACGTGCGTGAGGTGCCAGACGTCGTGCCCGGGCAGCAGCCGCGCCAGCCGGGGGTGGAACGGCGTCAGGTCGCTGACGTCCGCGCCGCCGCTGACCCGCATCAGCGGGGCGGTGCTCAGCACCGGCGGCAGCGACACGAACCGCACGGCGGGGGAGAGGCGTTCGACCCGTTCCCGGGGGCCCAGCACGTAGAGGGTCAGATCCGCACGGAGGTCCGGCGGCGCCATGCCGGCCGCCGCCTCGGCGAAGCGCTCCCAGCACTTGACGTGGCCCCCGGCGTCCGGCCCGCGCACCAGCTCCACCAGCACCGCCACCGACGGCCGCGCGTACCGGGCGGTCACGGGCGGCGCCCGCGGGCCGCGGCCCGGCCCGGCGCGCTCTGCCGGGCGACCAGGCGGCCGAGCGCCCCCGGGCTCACGGCGCGCAGCGCGTCCAGCACCCGGTAGTGCCGCGGGACGCACACCTCCGCGCGCGGGCGCTCCACCAGGTCGGCCACCGCCCGGCCCACGCGCTCCGGACGGATCATCCGCCGGGCGGTGCGCGCCCGCAGCGACGCCAGGTCCGGCGCCCCGAAGAACGGCGTGTCCACCAGCCCGGGATGCACCACGCCGAAGTGCACGCCCCGGCCCCCGTACTCGGCGGCCAGCGACTCCGTCAGCGTCGTCAGGGCCGCCTTGGCGGCGGCGTACGCGCTGTGGCCCCACGGGCCGGACTTCGCCGACACGGAGGCGACGTTCACGACGTGGCCGCGCCCGCGGGCCAGCATGCCCGGCAGTACGGCGCGCACGGCGGCGGCGGGGGAGAACCAGTGCACCTGGAACAGCCGCCGGGCCTCGGCCGGGTCCAGTTCGAGGAACGGCACGTACATGCCGTGGCCCGCGCAGTTGACCAGGACCTCGACGGGGCCCAGCTCCTCGGCCAGCCGGGTGAGCTCCTTCTCGACGATGCCGTCGTCGGCGGCCAGGTCCAGGGCGACCGGTGTGCAGGGGGCGTGGGCGCGGAGCTCCGCGGCGGCGGCTTCGAGGGGACCCGAGCGCCGGGCGACGAGGACGGTGGGGCGCCCGCGCCGGGCGAGGGCGCGGGCGGCCGCGAGGCCGACTCCGCTGGAGCCGCCGGTGATCAGTGCCACGCCGCTGGGTACGCCCGCCATGCGTTCACGGTATGCCCCGTTTCGTCCGTCCGCGCCGCGTGCTCGCGCGTGTCGTCCCGCCCCGGGCACCGGCGCGCCGCCGAGATGTGCGCCGCGCCGAGCCGGGCTACCGTCGGCGCATGCCCGTCGTCGGCCGCCGCCCGCACGGCCCGCGACACCGCCCACCGGCGAGGTACGACCGACCGTGAACCTGGAAGCCGTCGCGGACGAGCTCTACGCCCTCCGCCCCTCCGCCTTCACCGCGACCCGGGACGCCCGCGCCCGCGAGGCCCGGCGGGCGGGCGACCGCGACCTCGCCACCCGCATCTCCGCCCTCCGCCGGCCCACCCTCGCCGCCTGGGCCGCGAACCTGCTGGTGCGCGAGCACGCCGAGGCGACGGAACGCTTCCTGGCCCTCGGCGAGGAGCTGCGCCGCGCCTACCGGGACCTCGACGGAGGCCGGCTCCGCGAACTGGCCCGAACCCAGCGGGAGCTGATCCGGGCCCTCGCCCGCAGTGCCCTCGACTCCGCCGCCGCCTCCGGCCAGTCCCTCGGCGAAGCGGCCCGGCGCGAGGTGGAGCAGACGCTCCAGGCGGTCCTCGCCGACCCGGACGCCGCCGACCAGTGGTCCGCCGGCCACCTGGCCACGTCCCTGACTCCGCCGACCGACTTCACCTCCACCGGCCTCCCGGCCGCCGCGCCGGGCCGTGCCCCGGCCCGGACGTCCACGCGTCCCGCGAAGCCCACCGGGGAACGTTCTGCGAAGGAACGTTCTGCGAAGGAACGTTCTGCGAAGGAGCGCCCTGCGAAGGAGCGCCCTGCGAAGGTCGCCGACCTCGACCGGGCCCGCGACCGGCGCCGTCAGCGGCAGGAGGAGGCCGACGAGGCCCGCCGCGCTGCGGAGCAAGCCGCCGGGGAAGCCGCCGAGGAGGCCCGCAGAGCCGAGGAGGAACGCGTCGCGGCCACCGACGCGCTGGCCCGTGCGAAGGAGCGCAGAACGGCAGCCGGCCGGCGCCTGACCGCCGCCCGTGACGAACTCCGCGACGCCGAACGCGAGCAGCGGGCCGCCGCCGACGCCGAACGCGACGCCCACACCCGGGTCCAGGACGCCTCCCGCGGCGCCCGCGCCGCCCGCCGAAGCGCCGACCGCGCCACCCGCGACGCCGCCCGCCGCAGCGCCGGCCCGCGCACCCGCTGAGCCGCCCGACGGCTTCGAACCGGCAGGCGTCACCGGCGCTCCGGGTCAGGCGAACTCCGCCGTGTCGAGGTCGAAGTCGAAAGGGCCGGGGAGCCGCAGCGTGGTGCCGAAGGCTGCTCGCGACTGGTGCTGGTAGCGCCCGGCCGCCGGGGACCAGTGCACCACGGCCTCGGCCCGGTGGCGGTCCACGAGAAGGTGGACGGGGAGTCCCGCTTGCGCGTAGGCGTCCCGCTTGTCGACGCGGTCGACCCGGGCGTCCGCCCAGGACGGCTGCCCGCGGAACTACCCCACGGGCGCCACAGCGCCGTCGACCCGGGCACGGCCCGCCCGGTGAGCGGGGACCGCGAGGCCGCGTTCCCCGTACAGCGAGAGGTCGGGGCGGCGGGAGATGGTCTGCGAGGCCACGGTGCGAGAAGCTTCCGAGTGGTCACCGTCAGGTGCCGGTGTCACGTGGATCCTTCCCCCGATGAACTCGACATGCAGGCTGTCGGGCGACGCCGCCTTCTCGAGGGCCTCGAACTCCGCGAGGCTGATCTCGGCGTCGGTCACGCTCACCTGCGCCTCCTCCCTGGACGGGTGGTCCCGCCGGAACTCGGGATGCTGTCAGGGTACCGAGACGTCCGATGGCCGCCCAGGAGCAGCCTGACGTGGTTGACCTTGAGCGCAGGGTCACTCTTTCGGTGGAGCGGCGTCGCCGGTGGCGGCGGGCTTCCCGTGCGTCATGCCCGGGAGGAAGTCGGTGAACAGCTCGTGCACGTCGCGGACGAGGGGACGCAGGAGGCGGAAGCGGGACAGGGAGACGCCGCGGGCGGTGAGGCGCGCGCTGCGGTCCGCGAGGCGACGGGTGCGGACGCGGCCCTCGGAGCGGTCGAAGACCCAGTAGAGGACGAGTCCCATCTGCGACAGCCACATCATCTCCGGTACGGGGCCCCGCAGTTCGGGGGCCACCTTCGCCGTCGAGCCGGCGAGTGTCTCCCGGTGGACGTCGATGGCCGCCTCCCGGGCCGGCTCCGACTCGGGGGAGAACGGGCTGAGCGGACTGTCGGGGTCCGCGGCGTTCTTGAAGAACTGCGCCGCGAACTCGTGGTACGGCTCCGCGACGTCGAGCCACGCCTGGAACACCCCGGCGAGGCGGGGCTCCAGTTCCCGTTCCCGGTCCAGCACCGGGCGTACGGCGGCCTGGTGTTCCGCGGCGATGCGGTCGTAGAAGCCCTGTACCAGGTGCTCCTTGGAGCCGAAGTAGTAGTACGCGTTGCCGGTGGAGACCCCGGCCTCCCGTGCGATGGCCCGCATGGTGGTCCGGTCGTACCCCTTCTCCCGGAAGAGCCGCAGCGCGGTCTCCAGGATCAGGGTGCGGGTCTGCTCGCTCTTGGCGGCGGGCCGGGCGCCGCCCGGGGGCCGGTGACCGGCCGGGGCGGCGCCGTCCTCCGCGCCGGACGCACGCTCGGGCTTCGACGGCTGTTCTGCTGCTGGCACGGGAGAAGAGCCTAGTCAGTGCCGCAGGTGCCGTCCGCACAGGCGGCGGTGCCCTCGGGGGCACCGGTGTGACCCCAGCCCTTCTGCGGGTGGTACGTCCAGCCGTCCGCCCTGCGGTAGACGCCGCCGCTCCAGCCGGAGCCGTTCCCCGTCTGCTGGGAGCCGCGCCACTTGGCGGCGGCGAGCACCGCACTGCGGGCCAGTCCCGCACCCACCGTGGTGCACAGCCGGTGCGCGGTCGGCCGGTGCTCCGCCAGCGCCCACAGGACCACGATCCACGCGGACTGGCCGCGGTAGACCTGGCCGCCGTCGCCGATGACGGTGATCTCCGCGAGCGTCGTGGCGTGGTCCAGGTCCGGGAAGCGGTCGCGGGCCTGCGCGGACCCTGCGGGCACCAGTTCCAGCGGCACGAGCTGGCGTTGCCGTGCGAGCCAGCCGCGGACGTAGGTGCACAGCCCGCACTCGGCGTCGTACAGCACGGTGAGCCGGCGGACCGGGACGCGCGCGGCGCCCCGGTCGCCTGCGGCGGGTGCCGCGGGGGGCGTCGCGGCGGTCACTTGGTGAGCCCGGGAGCGGGGGTCCAGCCCTGCGGCTCGACGGGCGGCACCTGCTCGCGTTCCATCGCGCCGCGCCGCCGGATCTTGTTCAGCACCCACACGTTGCCCAGGTGCAGCACGCCCAGCACCAGCAGCACCACTCCGAGCTTGGTGGAGAGCGCCTCGAAGACGTCGCGCACGCTGGCGACGGGTTCGTCGCTGCTCAGGTAGAGGGCGACGAAGCCGAGGTTGACCAGGTAGAAGCCGACCACCAGCAGGTGGTTGACCGCGTCTGCCAGCTTCTCGTTCCCGCGCAGGACGTCGGACAGGAAGATCCGTCCGTTCCGGCTGAGCGTGCGCGCCACCCACACCGTCAGCGCGACGCTGACCAGCAGGTACACCACATAGGACACCACTGTCAGATCCATGACCCACCCCTCTTCCGAACCTTCCCCGAAGGTTCTTGAACGCGTTCAAAACGCCGTGTCGGGGCGACTGTAGACCTGTTTTTGAACACGTTCAAGTCCGAGAGTGCGGGGGACGGTGGCCATAATCGGCGGGTGCAGATCCTCACTTTTCCCGAGGCGTCCACGCCGCCCGGCCTGCGCGCGCAGGTGCGGGCCCTGCAGGACACGGCCTGGCCCTCGTCGGACGGCGGGCGGACCCCTCACGACGCGACCGTCCACGACTCCGCCCTGCACCCGCTGTCGATGCTCCTCGTCGAGGACGGCGGGGTGCTGGCCGCGCTGGACGTGCTGACCAAGGACCTGCGGCACGCCGGGCGGACGTACCGGGCCGCGGGTCTCAGCACCGTCGTCACCCGGCAGGACGTGCGGGGCCGGGGCCACGGCCGCCGGCTGGCTGCGGCCGGACGCGCGCACATGGCCGAACAGGCCCTCGACGTGGGGCTGTTCACCTGTGATCCGGGGCTCCGCCCGTTCTACGAGAGCGCCGGGTGGGAGCAGTTGCCCGGCACCGTGCTCATCGGGGGCACCCCCGACTCCCCGTTCCCCAGCGACCGCCCGGGCTTCGTCAAGGTCACCATGGCCGCCTTCTTCTCCCCCGAGGCGCGGCGCGCGCGCCCCGACTTCACCGGCGCCCGCATCGAGCTCTACCCGGGGCGCATCGACTGCCTCTGGTGACGGCCTCTCCGGGCGCGGCCCGGCACGGTCCGGGAAGGCCGGAGCAACCGGTCAGGTTTCGAGAAGCGCCGGTACCCGGAGCGGCCTAGCGTCGCAGGCATGACTTCTCTGGACTCCGTCATCCTCGACGCGGCGGACCCCTCGGCCGCGGAACGCTTCTACACGACCGCCTTCGGCCTGGACGCCCAGGTGCGCCTGCGCGCCTCGGAGGCGCCGACGACCGGCTTCCGCGGCTACACGCTGTCGCTGGTCGTCTCCCAGCCGTCCACCGTCGACTCCCTCGTCGACAGCGCCCTGGATGCGGGCGCCACCGCGCTGAAGGCGCCCGCGAAGTCCTTCTGGGGCTACGGCGGGGTGGTGCGCGCCCCGGACGGGGCGATCTGGCAGGCCACCACCTCGGCGAAGAAGGACAAGGGCCCTGCGACCCGGCAGATCGACGACGTCGTGCTCCTGCTGGGCGTCGCGGACGTGGCCGAGAGCAAGCGGTTCTACGTCGACCGCGGCCTCACCGTGGCGAAGAGCTTCGGCCGCAGGTATGCCGAGTTCGCCATGCCGTCGAGTCCCGTGAAACTGGCGCTCTGCGGGCGCCGGGGGCTCGCCAGGACCGCCGGCGTGTCGCCCGACGGCACCGGATCCCACCGGCTCACGCTCAGTGGCGACGCGGGAACCTTCACCGACCCGGACGGCTTCCCCTGGGAGGAGTCCGCGCCCTGACCCCGCCGGAAACGACGAACCTCCCCGGCCCGTGGGACGGGGCCGGGGAGGTTCGTGACGTGCACGCCGTGCGACCGATCAGGCCGCTGCGTCGGTCACGCCTTGACGGAACGACGCTTGCGCGCCACGACCAGCAGGCCGGCGCCGGCGGCGACGACGGCGGCGGCGATGCCCGCGATCAGCGGGGTCGAGTCCGAGGAACCGGTCTCGGCGAGGTCGGTCGGCGCCGTGCTCTCGTCGTCGGCGGGCTCGACCGGGGGAGTGGTGGTGCTCTCCGACGGGGTCGGCTCGGCGCTCTCGGAGGGCTCCTCGCTGGGCGTCGTCTCCGACGGCGTGGGCTCCGGCTCCGGCGACTCGCTCTCCTGGCCCTCGCAGACCGGGGAGGTCTTGGTCTCGTCCACGTTGTACTTCGCGTGGTCGCTCGCGACGACGACGAGGCGGACGTCCAGCGGCTCGCTGTGCTGCGGCAGCGCGAGGTCCTGCTTGTGGAAGTTCTTGCCGAACTCCTCGCTGAGGATCTCCTCGCCGCCCGCGGTGATGGTCACCGTGTTGGGCGCCTGGGTGCTGTACCACTTGAGGTCGACGGAGACCGAGTCGCAGTCGACGGTCCAGTTCGGCGTGTGCGCGGAGGCGGGGGCGGCGAGGAAGACCGAACCCGCCAGCGCGACGCCCGCCGCACCGAGTGCTATGCCGCTACGGCGTCTGTGCTGCTTTGTGCTCAACTATCCCACTCCGGCTGGTAGAAGGGTGTACAGAGGGGTTGTGCGAGAGCGGAACGCTACCGCCTCCGTCGGCCGGCCCTTCACCCGCCCCCCACAACTGCCACTACCTGCCGGTCGTGGACGCCTACGTCAGCCGCCTGGAAGCCTCCCTCGCCTGACAGCCCCGTCCGAGGAGGCTCCACGCGTGCTGCGGCGCCGTGCGCGGGGCTCGGGTGCGCCGGAGCGACGCCGCAGCACGCGGGGGCCCGGCAGCAGACCCACGTGTGAGCGATGAGTCCGGGTCGTGGATCGGGTCTGCACCGGTATGACACGCATCATCGCTGACATCTCGGTCTCCCTCGACGGCTTCGTGACCGGCCCCGACCCCGGTCCCGACAACGGTCTCGGCGCCGGCGGCGAAGCCCTGCACACCTGGGCGTTCTCCGACGACCCCGAGGACCGCCGCCTTCTGCGCGAGGCGACCGCCCGCTCCGGCGCCGTCGTCCTCGGGCGCCGGCTCTTCGACGTGGTCGACGCGCCGAACGGCTGGGACGACACGTCCGGCTACGGCGCCGGCGAGGTCGGCAAGCCCGCGTTCGTCGTCGTGACGAACGCGCCGCCGGAGTCGGTGCGGCTCACCGACCTCGACTGGACGTTCGCCACCACCGGTCTGCCCGATGCCGTCGACGCCGCGCGCGAACGCGCCGAGGAGGCGTCCTCGCGCACCGGCAGGGATCTCGACGTCTTCCTCATGGGCGGCGGCGCCACGATCGGCTCGGCGCTCGGAGCCGGACTGGTCGACGCGTTGACCCTGCACCTCGCGCCGGTCCTGCTGGGTGCCGGGACGCCACTGTTCACCGGCGGAGCGCCGCGCACGCTGGTGCAGCGAAGCGCGACCTCGACATCGACCGCGACTCACCTGACCTACGACGTCCTGTGACGAGGCCGCACCCGACCCCGGACGCGCGAAGGCGCCCCCGCCCGCAGGGGGTGCGGGCGGGGGCGCGGGTGTTGGCGTCCAGGACACCTCCCCAGAGCCGGGACGCCGTCCCGCCCGCGGGCAGAGCCTTCACACGGGGCGGGAGCAGGGACGGTGCCCGCCGGAGGCGCAGTCGACGGGTCACCGCGCAGGCCACGGTCATCGGCAGCGCCGGCCTGCGACGATCACTGTTCCAGCGGTGAAGGGACGGGCGCAATCTGTAACGGCGTTGTAAAGCGGCTGATGACAGGTGTCACCACATGGGCCCAGTGCCGCCGCAACGTCCGGTGCCCGGGTGACAGCGCGGAATGAGCATCAGACAGTGAACCGCGCCGGCGAGACGGCAGAAGTGGTGGCGCGTCCACGTCGGTGGTCGTCGGCGGCTGCGTCGGTCACGCGTGGTCATGGGGCGGTCAGGGCACGTGCGGTGAGTCCGACGCCGACGGCGAGGATCAGCGCGGAGGTCAGCACGGGGCCGAGCCGGGACAGCAGGCGGAAGGCTCTGGTCTGCCGTTGCCGACGGCGATTCGCCGAAAGGGAGGGGCGGTCGCGGACCCGGACCAGGAGGAGGCCGGCGAGGTGAGGGTGGCGGCCCTTCCCGCGCCGTACCCGAGGACGAGGAGGACTCCGAAGGGCGTGCGGCCCAGGGTGACTGCGCCGAGGAGGACGACGAGTGCGGAGGGGCTGGGAACGAGGCCGCCGGCGATGCCGAGTCCGACGAGAGTCCGCCTGGTCGTCGGGAGGGGAGCGGTGGGTGCGGGGCGGGCGCGTGCTGTGGGGAGGGACGTCGCCGGTGCGCCTCTGCCGGCCCCACAAAGCCAACGTACTGTCAGGGGTCTTCTGAACAGGTGTTTTAGGTGGATGATCCCACCTTGTGGCGGACGTCGAGATCCGGTTGGGGGGCGTATGGGGGACAGAGACTCGTGAGAGGGCTCAAAAATCAGGGCAGAAGGGGCGCGAAGGGCAACGAAAAACCCGCCGCAATCGATCTTGCGGCGGGTCAAGAGTGGTCTATGACCTGCGAAAACGTTGCGCCCCCGGCAGGACTCGAACCTGCGGCCAAGCGCTTAGAAGGCGCCTGCTCTATCCGCTGAGCTACGGGGGCCTGTGGGGTCGCGGGCGGGTACTCACCCCCCGGTTGACCATGGCTCGGTCAAGGATAGGGGCCGACGCACCCTCGCTGCTTCACGTCCGCGACGGGTTGTAAAGGTTCGGTGAAGCGGTCCCGATACTCGCAGGCTGCGGCGATCTCCGCAGCATTTTCGGCGGCTCGTTCGTGGGGTGTTGCGCAGTCGTTATGGCTCCGTGTGCCGCGCGGGGGCCGACTGGGCCGATGGGAGCGGTCGCGGGGTGGTTGCGGGATGATTTCGGGGGATGAGGAGCGGAAACGCTTCAAAAAGCTCTCAAAATCGGTCATTCTTCCCCTGTGGCGATCTTGGAGGTACAGCCCGAACTGCTCGACGCGCTCACCGCGCTGCGGGAGCGCGTCGCCGCCGTACGCTTTCCGCTGCCCCTCCCGGGCGTGGAACGGGCCCGGCGGTCCCGGTCCGAGCTGCTGGCCCAGCTCGACGACTACCTGGTGCCGCGGCTGCGCGCCCCCGAGGCCCCGTTGCTCGCCGTGGTCGGAGGTTCGACCGGAGCGGGGAAGTCCACCCTGGTCAACTCGCTGGTGGGGCGCCGTGTCAGCGAGGCCGGGGTGCTGAGACCCACCACGCGCACGCCGGTGCTGGTCTGTCACCCGCACGACGAGCACTGGTTCGCCGGGGAGCGGGTCCTGCCCGGTCTGGGGCGGGCCTGGATGCCCCGTCAGGAGAGCCTCGCCGACACGGAGGACGGCCCGGACGGGCTGCCGGAGGGTCCGGGCGCCACCCGGCTCGACGGACTGTCCGCCGGACCGGAGGACGCCCAGCTCGAGGTGCGGATCGAGACCGACCCCGGCGTACCCGTCGGGCTCGCCCTGCTGGACGCTCCCGACATCGACTCCCTCGTCGTGCGCAACCGGGATCTGGCGGCCCGTCTGCTCTGCGCGGCGGACGTGTGGGTGCTGGTGACGACGGCCGCGCGGTACGGGGACGCGGTGCCGTGGCACCTGCTGCGCTCCGCGCGGGAGTACGACGTGGTGCTCGCCACCGTGCTCGACCGGGTCCCGCACCAGATCGCCGACGAGGTCTCCCAGCGCTACGCCGCCATGCTCGCCCGCGAAGGGCTGGGCGGCGTACGGCGCTTCACCGTTCCCGAACTCCCCGAATCGGCGGGCGGCTCCGGCCTGCTGCCGACCACCGCGGTCGCCGGCCTGCGCGACTGGCTGGCGCAGTGCGTCCGCGACCCGCACGCCCGCAGCCGCGCGGCGGCCCGTACGACGGCCGGGGTACTCGCCTCGCTGCGGTCCCGGGTGGGCGCCCTCGCCGGCGCCGCCGCGGCACAGCACGCGACGGCGCTGCGGCTCGGCCGCCATGTGGACGAGGCGTTCGAGGAGGCGGCGGCCCGCGTCCGGCAACTGACCGTCGCCGGAGGTCTTCTCGCCGGGGACGCGGCGGCCCGGTGGCGGGGCTTCCCGCTGGACTCCGGTGGCGACGAGGTGCTGGACGCGTTCACCGAGGGCCTGACCGCCCTGCTCGCCGGCGCCGCCGCCGCGGCGGACGAGCGGATCGCCGCAGCCTGGCGCGGTGAACCCGGCGCCCCCGAAAGGCGTACGGGGACCGCCGCGGCCGGGGAGGACGCCGCCGACGAGGAGGCACGCGGGCGGATCGGCCTGCTGGCCCGTCGCTGGAGACGCTGCCTGGAGGAACTGGCCGACGAGGCCGTGCGCGGCTCCGAGGGCGCCTCGCAGACCGACGCGGAGGAGACCGCCGCACGGCTGGCCGTCGCCCTGCTCGGCGGTGCGGACGCGGCAGCCGACGCGGAGGAGGAACTGCGGCGCCTGCTCGGCACGGAGAGTGCCGCACGGCTGCGCGAGCGGGCCGGACGCATCCTCGGCACGTGCGTGGAGCGGGTGCTCTGCGCCGAACGCGAGCAGTGGCTGCGGCCGCTGGACGCGCTGGGTGCCACGCCGGACCCGCAGGTGGAGCTGATCGCGGCGTTCTCCGTGCTGCGCAGGGCCGAGGCGGCGCGGCGGACGTCGTAGCCGCGACGAGCGACAGGGAGAGGTGACGTGGTGACGGCTGCGGGGAGGCACGAGGGCGGAACGGAGTCCGGGGCGAACGGGGCGCCAGGAGGGTCCGAGCCGGAAGGGGCGCACGGACGGGGCGGACCGGACGCGCCGGACGCGGTGCGCGGAGCGACGGACGGAACGCGCCGCGAACGGTCCCGGAGGGTGCGCGAGGCCGGCGGCCCGGTGTGGCCCGAATTCCTGTCACCCGGTCGTCCCGCCCCGGAACGGAGCGGGACGGACGATCGGCCGGAAACACGCGCGTCCGCCACTCCGGCGCAGGCGCCTGCCGTGCCGCCTTCCGGGCCGGGCAGCTCGGCTGACGAACCGTCGGCGCACGCGTGGCCCGACGTGGCGGAGGACGGAGCCGAGGCACCGGCGCAGGTCTTCCGGGCCGAGGGGGAGGAGACTCCGGCGGCGGGCGCGCCGGAGACCGGTCCCCGGCCGGCTGTGAACAGAGCAGACGGAGCAGACGGCGTGGACGGCGCGCCCGGGGCCGCGCCGCGCACGCCGCCGAGACCCGCCGCGCCTCCCAGGCCGCACGTGCCGCCCCGGCCGTCGGTGCCGCCGCGCCACGGCTGGAACGACGGACTGATCGCCCGTCGCGCACCGGAATCCCTCCCGCAGGGCGCGGGGGAGTCCGCGGACGGCCCGGCCTGCGAGTACGACGCCCGCGAGGCCGAGCACGGGCACGGTGGGCGCGCGCACGGTGCCGCCGCGCCGTCCGGACCCTCCGCCCCCGGGACGCCGCCCCCGGACGAGCCGCCCCCTCCCGAGGACGTGGCCCCCGAGGACGTGGCTCCCGGGGACGTGGCTCCCGAGACCCGGGAGGGCGCCGCGTGGGGAGGGGGAGCCAGGCCGACCGGGATCGGGGGGCTGCCGTCCCCCGACGGCATCGGCGGGGGAGCGGTCGGCGGTGCCCTGCGCCGCCGCCTGGGGGCGTTGCGGGAGCTGATCGGCCTGTCCCGGACCCGGCTGGAGGGCAGGGTGCTGGCCGAGGCCGGCAGGGTGCTCGACGAGGCGGGTGCACGGTCCCAACTGTCCGCCGCCTACACCACGGTCGCCATCGCGGGCGCGACCGGCAGTGGCAAGTCCTCGCTCCTCAACGCCCTGTCCGGCCGCACCCTCTCGGAGACCGGGCTGCGCCGCCCGACGACGGCCCAGCCCGTCGCCTGCACCTGGGAGGCCGAACGCGAGGGCGGCGCCGACGGGTTGCTCGACCGGCTCGGCGTCGCCCCCGGCCTGCGCCGGCGGGTGAAGGACCCCTCGCTGCACGGCCTGGTGCTGATCGACCTGCCCGACCACGACTCCGTCGCCGCCGGCCACCGCGAACACGTCGACCGGCTGCTGGAACTGGTCGATGCGGTGGTGTGGGTGGTCGACCCGGAGAAGTACGCGGACGCACTGCTGCACGAGCGCTACCTGCGGCCGCTCGCGGGCTACGCGGAGGTCACCTTCGTCGTCCTCAACCAGGTCGACCGGCTGCCGGGCGAGGCCGCGGACGCCGTGCTGCACGACCTGCGACGTCTGCTGGACGAGGACGGCATGGCGCTCGGCGACTACGGCGAGCCGGGCGCGCGGGTCCTGGCCACCTCGGCGCTCACCGGAGCGGGGCTGCACGAACTGCGCGAGGAACTGGGCGCGTTCGCCGCGACCCGGGAGGCTCCAGCCCGTCGCCTGACCGCAGACCTGGACGGGGCCGCGGAGCGGCTGCGCCGGGTGTACGCCGACCCGGCCCTGCCCGCGCCGACCGGGCTGACCGAGGCGGACCGTGAGGAGTTCGAGGACCTGCTCGCCTCGGCCGTCGGCGCCCGTGCGGCCGGGCAGGCCGCGGAACGGGCCTGGCTGCGGCACGCCGAACGGTCCTGCGGCACCCCGTGGTCGCAGCTGGTGCGTGCGCGCGATGCCCGTCGCCGCGTGTCGTCCGGCAGCACGGAGACCACCCCCGGGCAGCCGGAGCCCGCGCCGCGCGGCGCGGTGCCGGAACGGCACCGGGCCGCCCGGCCCGTGCTCACCCAGGCAGTGCGCCGGGTCGCAGAACAGGCGGCCGTCGGCCTGCCCGACGCGTGGCGGCGGACCGTGCGGGACGCCGCCTGGCGGGGCGCGGAAGGACTGCCCGCGGCGCTGGACGCGCTGATCGGGGAGGCCCTCGCTCCGCCGGGCGACGCATCCCCGTCCGACCGCGGGCCGGCGCGTGGTGCACAGCGGCCGCACGGGCTTCCGCGCCTGGAGCGGCCGCCGTGGTGGACGGTCGCGATGCTCGGGCAGGGGCTGCTGCTGGCGCTTCAGGTGGTTGGGGTCTTCCTGCTGGTCGGCGCGGTCTTCGGCGGGTACCGGGGCGCCCTGTGGCCACCGGTCGTCCTGGTGCTGGGCGGTGCCGTCGCGGCGCCGGGACTCGCGGCCGCCTGCCGTGCCGCCGCCCGTGGGCCCGCGCGCGCGTTCGGGCAGGAGGAGGAACGCCGGCTGCGGCAGCTCTCCGCCGGCTGCGGGCGGACACGCGTGCTGGAGCCGGTGGCGGCGGAGCTGATGCGCTACCGCGAGGTGCGGGAGCAGTACGTGGTGGCCGCGGGAGACACCGGCCCGGCGTGACCCGTGCGCCCGGAGCGGCGTGGCCCGGGCCGGAGTGACCCGGCGGGCCGCTGGGGCTCCGGGGGTGCCTGAGGGGGACCGGGTTGTCCACACCCCCTGGTTCATCCACAGCCGCGAGCAGGATCCCCCGGGGCCGGGCACGGTGGGACGACCGGGAACGAGCCCGGAAGTCCCGCAGGGAGGCGTCGCGCATGAACGAGCCGCAGGTGACGGTGGCCGGAAACGTGGCCACGGAGCTGGATCACCGCACCACCCGCTCCGGTGAGCCGGCCGTGCGGTTCCGGCTGGCCGGCACGGTCCGACGGTTCGACCGCGCCCGCGAGGCGTGGGAGGACGCCTGGACCAGCTTCTTCACCGTCTGGGCGTGGCGCACCCTGGCCACCAACGTGGCCGCTTCGGTGACCCTCGGCGAACCGGTCATCGTGCAGGGCCGGTTGCGCGTCAGGGAGGAGGAGAAGGAGGGGCGCCGCTACGTCACCGCCGACCTGCTGGCATCCTCCATCGGACACGACCTCAACCGCGGCACCGCCGCCTTCCGGCGCGTCTCCCCGGCTCGGGCCGGAGGCGGACCGCCCGAGGCCGGGACGCCACAGGTCGCGCCGGGCCCAACCGGCGCGCCGGCCCCGGAGTTCGGTCTGCGGTGAACGTCCTGTTACGCCGGGTTCCCTCGATAACGATTCCGATTCGGAACGCTTGAGCGGTGGGGTTCCCGGGGACGGTGATGCGCCCGTCTCCTTACGATCCCTCGGGTACTCACGGGGGTTCGGAGCTTTGTTCGGCGAGACGCACGTCAACTGCCCGACGTCCCGGCTGTCTCGCCCAGAGGGGAAGAGCATGACTTCTGTTCGCAGACGGGTCGTCTCCCGTCTCGCCGCCGCCGTCCTGGCTCCCGGCCTGATAGCGGCCGGTGCGCTGACCGGTGCGGGCACCGCCGCCGCAGACGAGAACGCGGCGCAGCCGGGCGGCGCCTCCGCCACCCTCGACGGCCTCAAGACGTACAGCCAGGCCCTGCTCGTCGAGCCGGACGGGGAGAAGAAGGAGATCGGTGCCGGTCTCTTCGAGATGACCGTCGACGGCGGCGGCGCGCTGCAGACCTACTGCATCGACATCGCCAACCCGACCGTCAGCAAGTCCCGCTACAAGGAGGTCGGCTGGGACGCGTCGTCGCTCAACGACAACGCCGACGCGGGCAAGATCCTCTGGATCCTGCAGAACTCCTACCCGCAGGTCAACGACCTCGCCAAGCTCGGCCAGGCCGCCGGCGTCGCCGGCGCCCTGACGAACGAGACCGCCGCCGCCGGCACGCAGGTCGCGATCTGGCGCTTCTCCGACGACGCGGACGTCACCGCCAAGGACCCGGCGGCCGAGCAGCTCGCCGACTACCTGGAGAAGGCCGCCCAGAACGTCCCCGAGCCGAAGGCGTCGCTGCACCTGACGCCGGCCGCCGTCTCCGGCAAGGCCGGCGACCGCCTCGGCCCGGTCACCGTCGACACCAACGCCCAGGCCGTCTCCATCAGCACCCCCGCGGGTGTGACCGCCGGCGACGTGAAGGTCGTCGACGGAAGCGGCAAGCCCGTGACCTCGGCCGCCGACGGCAGCGAGCTGTACTTCGACGTCCCCGCGGGCACCGAGCCCGGTGAGGCGTCGGTGTCGGTGCAGGCCCGTACCCCCGTGCCGGTCGGCCGCGCCTTCACCAGCGTCGGCGTCAAGAGCCAGACCCAGATCCTCGCCGGCTCCAGCGAGTCCACGGTGACCGCGACCGCCACCGCCCGCTGGGCCGACGCCGGCCCGATCCCGGCCGTGACCGCGGAGAAGAACTGCGCCGAGGGCGGCGTGGACGTCACCGTGGCCAACGAGGGCGACAAGCCGTTCGCCTTCTCCCTGGCCGGCGAGAGCCACGAGATCGCCGCGGGCGCTTCGCAGACCATCACGGTCCCCGTGCAGGAGGACCAGGCCTACGACATCACCATCACCGGCCCCGACGGGTTCGAGAAGAACTTCACCGGCGTGCTGGACTGCGAGACCGACACCACCGGCGGTGACGAGGGCACCACCCCGCAGACCGGCGACGACACCCCCGTCGGCGACACGGCCGACGAGGGCGGCACCGACCTGGCCGCCACCGGCAGCAACAGCAACACCCCGCTGATCATCGGCGTGGCCGTGGCGCTGGTCGTCGTCGGCGGCGTCGCAATGCTGCTCGTCCGCAAGCGCAAGCCGTCCGCGGCCGGCTCCGGCAGCGAGGACTGAACACCCTCCCGGCCCACCTGCCGGATCCCGCCACGGCGTGACCGACAGGTGACCGAAAGCGACGGGGCGGCCCCTGGTGGGCCGCCCCGTTTCGGTGTACACGCCCTTGTGCGGCAAGATGGGGTGCGTATGCCTTACGCGCGGCTCTGCCGCGCCCGGCACTTCGCGGGCGCGGCGCCCTCGCCGCGCGCCCAGACCTGCGCGGCGCGAGCCGCACGACACTCCACACTGGCGGACGGTTTCTCTTGGCTGAGTTCATCTACACCATGCGCAAGGCGCGCAAGGCGCACGGCGACAAGGTGATCCTCGACGACGTCACCCTGAGCTTCCTGCCGGGGGCGAAGATCGGCGTCGTCGGCCCCAACGGCGCCGGCAAGTCCACCGTGCTGAAGATCATGGCGGGCCTCGAGCAGCCTTCCAACGGTGACGCGTTCCTCTCGCCGGGCTACAGCGTCGGCATCCTCCTCCAGGAGCCGCCGCTGGACGAGTCCAAGACCGTGCTGGAGAACGTCGAGGACGGCGTCGCCGCCATCAAGGGCAAGCTCGACCGCTTCAACGAGATCGCCGAGCAGATGGCGACCGACTACTCCGACGCGCTGATGGAGGAGATGGGCAAGCTCCAGGAGGACCTGGACCACGCAGGCGCGTGGGACCTGGACGCGCAGCTGGAGCAGGCCATGGACGCCCTCGGCTGCCCGGCCGGCGACTGGCCCGTCACCAACCTCTCCGGCGGTGAGAAGCGCCGCGTCGCGCTGTGCAAGCTGCTGCTGGAGCAGCCCGACCTGCTGCTGCTCGACGAGCCCACCAACCACCTGGACGCCGAGTCCGTGCAGTGGCTGGAGCAGCACCTCGCCAAGTACCCGGGCACCGTCATCGCCATCACCCACGACCGGTACTTCCTGGACAACGTGGCCGAGTGGATCATGGAGCTCGACCGCGGTCGCGCCGTCGGTTACGAGGGCAACTACTCCACCTACCTGGAGAAGAAGCAGGCACGCCTCAAGGTCGAGGGCCAGAAGGACGCCAAGCGTTCCAAGCGCCTCAAGGAGGAGCTGGAGTGGGTCCGCTCCAACGCCAAGGGGCGGCAGGCCAAGTCCAAGGCCCGCCTGACCCGTTACGAGGAGATGGCCGCCGAGGCCGAGAAGACCCGGAAGCTGGACTTCGAGGAGATCCAGATCCCGCCGGGCCCGCGCCTGGGCAACGTGGTCGTCGAGGTGGAGAACCTCAGCAAGGCGTTCGGTGACAAGGTCCTCATCGACGACCTGTCCTTCACCCTCCCGCGCAACGGCATCGTCGGCGTCATCGGCCCGAACGGCGCCGGCAAGACCACCCTGTTCAAGATGATCCAGGGCCTGGAGGAGCCGGACTCCGGCAAGATCAAGGTCGGCGACACGGTCAAGATCTCCTACGTCGACCAGTCGCGCGCCAACATCGACCCGAAGAAGACGCTGTGGGCCGTCGTCTCCGACGAGCTGGACTACATCAACGTCGGCCAGGTCGAGATGCCGTCCCGGGCCTACGTGTCCGCGTTCGGCTTCAAGGGCCCGGACCAGCAGAAGCCGGCCGGCGTGCTCTCCGGCGGTGAGCGCAACCGCCTCAACCTCGCGCTCACCCTCAAGCAGGGCGGCAACCTGCTGCTCCTCGACGAGCCGACCAACGACCTCGACGTGGAGACGCTGTCCTCCCTGGAGAACGCGCTGCTCGACTTCCCGGGCTGCGCCGTGGTCGTCTCCCACGACCGCTGGTTCCTGGACCGCATCGCCACCCACATCCTCGCCTACGAGGGCGAGAGCCGGTGGTTCTGGTTCGAGGGCAACTTCGAGTCGTACGAGAAGAACAAGATCGAGCGGCTGGGCCCGGACGCCGCCCGCCCGCATCGCGCGACGTACAAGAAGCTCACCCGCGGCTGAGGCCGCGGGAGTTCGGGAGAAGATCACACCGTGCGGCACACCTTCGCGTGCACTCTGCGCTGGTCGGACATGGACGCCTTCGGGCACGTCAACAACGTCGTCTTCCTCCGCTATCTGGAGGAGGCGCGGATCGACTTCATGTTCCGGCTGGCGCGGAAGGCCGACTCCGGCGCGTTCACCGGCGGCTCGGTCGTCGCCCGGCACGAGATCGACTACTTGCGTCCGCTCGTCCACCGGCACGAGCCGGTGACGGTCGAGACCTGGGTGACCAAGGTCGGCGCCGCGTCGGCCACCCTCGCGTACGAGATCAAGGACGACACGACGGTCTTCGTCCGTGCGAGCACGGTCGTGGTCCCGTACGACCTCGAACGGGAGCGGCCGCGCCGCCTGTCGTCCGAGGAGAAGTCCTTCCTGGAGGAGTACTTCGATGACAGTGCCGGTCCCGCCGCGCCTGGTCTTCGCTGACCCCGGGGAGGCGGCCGCGCTGGCCGCTTTCCTGGGGCGTCTGCTGCGCTGGGAGAAGGCGGCCGCGGTGCGCCTCCAGGCCGGCGGGGGCGTGCTGGGCGTCTTCGCCCGCCCTGCCCGCTTCGAGGTGTTCGCCGTGCTCACCGCGCGGCTGCTGGAGCGGGCGGAGACGGACGTCACCGTCTCCGCGGGCGAACTCCTGGAGGGGATCGACGAGACGGCCGAGACGGTCACCCTCCCCGGCGAGGTCACCGGCCCGTCCTGGGCCGGCCTGCTGCCGCCGCGCGGCGGCTGGCGCCGCGTCGCGGACCTCCCGGCGTCCGGCGTCCGCGACCGGGCGGCGGGCGTGGTCGCGGAGTTCCGGCAGCGCACCGAGCGGCTGCCGGAGTCCGAGCGCACCCGCGACCGGGTGGACGCGCTCGCAGAGGAGATCTGGAACCGGCCGCTGACCGGCACCGCGCTGCCGCTGCGCGCGGTGCACGCCGCGCACGCCCTCGGCTTCCTCCGCGGCGGCGAGCCCCTGGGGCTCTACGACACGGGCCCGTGGCTGCGCCTGCGGACGGCCTACGGTTCCGTGATCGCCCGCAGCGGCGCGGCCGTCCCCCGGCCCGGCACCGGCCTCACCGTCACCCCTGTCTGAGGCACCCGCCCCGGTGGCCTCAGCCGGTCTCCCCGGGGCCCGGCGCGTCGGGGCGGATCTCGATGTGGTCGGGCCGGAGCTCGAGCAGGACGCGGTCACGGATCGCCAGCGGTTCCGTGAACTCCTGCGGGAGCTGGAGCCGTCCCGCCCGGTCGATCGTGGTGTACTCGCGCGTCACCGTCGAGGCCGCACCGTCCTCCCCGGTGCGGGTGTGCCGCAGCGTCTCCGTGCTGGTGCGTCCGTCGCGGATGGAGACCGTGCGGTTCACCTCCGAGGACACGGCACGGTCGTGGGTGACGACGACCACGGTGGTGCCCAGCTCCTCGTTCGCCCGGCGCAGCGCGGCGAAGACCTGCGCGGCGGTCGCGGAGTCGAGTTCGCCGGTCGGCTCGTCCGCGAACACCACCGACGGGCCGTTGGCCAGCGCCACCGCGATCGCCACCCGCTGCTGCTCGCCGCCGGAGAGCTGCGCCGGACGCAGCGCCGCGCGATCCGCCACGCCGAGGAGGTCCAGCAGCTCGTGCGACCGCGCGGTGCGCGTCGCCCGCGCCCGCCGGCCGCGTGGTCCGCCGCCGCGCAACCGCATCGGCAGCAGCACGTTCTGTTCGGCGGTCAGATAGGGCAGCAGGTTGCGCGAGGTCCGCTGCCAGACGAAGCCGACGGTGTCGCGCCGGTAGCGCAGCCGCGCGCGGGCGTCCATGCCGAGCAGATCGCATCCCGCGACCGTCGCCCGGCCCGCGGTCGGGGTGTCCAGGCCAGCGAGGATGTTCAGCAGCGTGGACTTTCCGCTGCCGGACGCCCCCACGAGCGCCGTCAGTTCGCCGGGACGGACGAGCAGGTCCAGGCCCTGCAGCGCCTGGACCTCGACGCCGTCCGCCTGGAACACCCGCACCAGGCGGTCGCAGACGATCAGCGCGTCCTCGCCGTACGCAGGGCCGGTCGCGGTCGCCCGTCGCTCCAGCTCCTCCAGCGAGGGAGACTCCGCGGCGGTCCGGCCGCCGGCGCGGGACGCGTCGTGCTCGGTGCTCATGTCGACTCCAGGCGGGCGTCGGTCCTCCGCGCGGCGACGCGCCCCTGGGCCAGGAGCGCGAGCACGGTGAGGAGCAGCAGGCAGAGGGCGGGCAGAAGCAGGGGCAGGACGGCCGTGGAGAGAGGCGCGGGCGTGCCCTCCGGGGTGCCGGCGAGCGCGACGAGGTCGATGCCGGGGCGCAGCAGCGGCACGGAGACCAGCGCGAGCAGCACTCCGGCGGCCGCCGTCAGCACGTACAGCGGGAGCGCCTCCACCAGCACCAGCCGGCTGCCCTGCCGGCGCGGCATGCCCAGCGCCCGCAACCGGGCGAGGAGCGCCGCCCGTTCCGGTGCGGACTGCGTCAGGGACAGCAGTACGGCCACCGCGCTCAGCACCGCGGCGACCAGCACCGCTGCGCGGTAGAGGCGTTCGGCGCCGGAGCGCAGTGCGGAGCCGCCGTAGGCCGCGCGTTCCTCCGCGGCGAGGTTCAACGACAGTGCGGCATCGGCCCGTTCGGTCAGTGCGCGCAGCGCCTCGGTACCGGCCGCGCCGCCGTCCTCCGTGTCGACCAGCAGCGTGTCGGGCTCGGCCAGGGCGGAGCCGGCCAGGTCCGGCTGGGCCTTCTCCAGCGCTTTCCGGGAGACGACCACGAAGGACCCCTGCGGCGCGGCGGGCGTCGCCTCCCGCACCACCTCCGGCCGGACGGAGACCCGGAGGCCGGGGGCCACGAGCCGCATGGGCCCGCCCACCCGTTCGGCGTTCACCTCCGCGGACACCAGTGCCGGAACCGTTCCGTCGCCGGTCCCGCCGTCGTCGTCGAGAGCGCCGGCGGGGTAGGCGCCGAGGCCGGTGCGCGCGGCCAGCCGGGCGTACGAGGCGGGGTCGACGATGACCAGCGTCGGTTGTTCCAGGCCCGACAGGAGGGAGGCGTTCTCGTAGGTGCGGACGGGGCTGACGTCCCGCACGCCGTCGGCTTCCCGTACCCGTTCGGCCAGCTCTGGCGCCAGCGCGCCGGGCGAGGCGATGCGCGCGTCCGCGCCGACCGTGGCGAGCGCCGCCCGGTCCCGGGCGTCGGCCACGCCGGCGAGCACGGTGCCGCCGAAGGACGCCATGGTGAGCGCGGAAAGCAGACCGAGCAGCGGCAACCCCGCCACCACGGCGGAGGCGGGCCGCCCGGCACGGGCGAGCCCGAGGAAGCCGACCGCGCCCGGACGGCGGGCGGCGGCCCGCGACAGCAGCCGCAGCACCCGGGGGCAGCAGCGCAGCAGCAGCAACGCCGCCGTGAGCGCGAGCAGTACGGGCGCGGCGGCGGTGAACGGGTCCGTGCCGGTCGCCCCCTCGTCCACACCGCGCTGCCGCAGGGCCACCACCGCGCCGGTGGTGAGGGTCAGCACGGTCGCCTCGGCGACCAGGCGCCCCCGCCCGCGACCGGTGCGGTCGCCTTCGGAGGCCGCGCCGAGAGGCCGCCGGTGCAGCCAGGCCGTGCTGAGCGGCGTCGCGAGCAGCGCCACGGCGGCCGTCGTGGCGGCCGCGAGCAGCGAAGCGGCCGTCCGGGCGTCGGGGACGAGCCACACCGCCGCCCCGTATCCGGCGACGGCGGCGGGGAGTCCGCAGGCGGCGGTCTCCGCCAGCGACCAGCGGACCAGGCCGCGCAGCGAACCGCCGCGGGCGCGCAGCAGGACCAGCTCGTCGCGGCGTTGTTCGGTGGCGAGCACGCTCCACAGCAGGAGCACGACGAGTGCCGTGGTGAGCACGCCGGCTGCCGCCATGGCCAGCAGCGGGGCGACGGCCGACCGGTCGCGTGCGAACCCGCCGAGCAGCGTGCCCAGGCTCTCGTCGACCGTCACGGGCGCACCGGCCTCGCGGGCCAGGGTGGTGGCCTCCGGGCCGCGCGTGAGCGACGTCAGCCCGTCGGCCAGTTCCGGGACCCGAGCGGCGTGCAGGTCGTCGGTGTCCAGGGAGAAGTGCCAGTACGCCTCGGCGCCGCTCTCGCTGCCGAGCAGCGCCTTCGCCGCGTCCCGGTGGACGAAGGCGCCGAACCGCCAGAAGCGGTCCGGAGGGTTGCCGGGCGCCCCCGACGCCGCGGACGCCCGGCGGGGCTGCGCCGTCACCGGGTCCGCCGTCCAGAACAGATGGTCCGGGTCGCGGGGTTCGACGACGCCGGTGATCGTCAGCACGGTGCGGAAGTCCGGCTCCCCGGGGGTGGTCGGCGTGCCGAAGGCGACGGAGTCGCCCGGCTCGAGACCCATCCGGTGCGCGGTGCGTGCGGTCACCGCGGCTTCGACGCGCTGGGAGCCGCCGCGGACGTCGTTTCCGGACCTCCCGGGCAGCTCGACACGGACCTCGGGGCCGGGGAGTTCGCCCCCGGCCGGACGGCTGTGCTCGGCCAGGGCGCGCGGGGCGGTCAGCGTCAGTTCGGGCGGTCGGCTCTCGGTGAGCCGGGGCAGGTCCGGGTCGCCCACCGGAACGGGCACGGGGTTGCGGACGCCTGCCACGGCGGGCCCCGTGCCCACGGGCAGGGTGCGTGCGGCGGCCCGGGCGAAGACGCCTCCGACCGCGTCGACACGTTCCGGACGCAGCGCGGGCGCGACGAGTTCGCCGTCGGAGTCCACCCCGGGCTGGACCGGCAGCGTGCCGCTCAACAGCGTCGCTCCGGCGGGTGCGTCGGCCAGCACCTCGCGCAGCGCGGCGTCCCCGTAGGCGTCGACGGCGCGCGGCAGGACCGCGGTCACGCACGTCGTGACGAAGCAGAGCACCGCGAAGGCGAGCACCGACAGCGGGGCCGACCGGAGGCGGGAGGGAAGGTACATGCGCTCAGTCGCCCCTCTCCGCGCGGAGTGCCCGGGCCGGTTCCGCGCCACGCGCCGCGCTCACGGCGATCACCAGCAGGCAGCCGAGGACGAGCGCGCCGACGAGCAGCGCGACCTGTTCCGGCGGAATCCGTACCAGGAGCGGTGGTACCGGGGTGGTCGCGCGCTCCGTCAGCACGATCAGCGGGACGACCAGCCGCGTCACCACGACCCCCAGCACCACACCGACCGTCAGCGATAGAAGCACCAGCACTCCCTGCTCCGCCGCCAGCGCCCGCGCGAGACGCGACCGGGGAGCGCCGAGGGCCCGGAGCACCGCGAACTCGTCGCGCCGCTCGCGTGCCGTGGCGGCGGTGCTCACGGCGAAGCCGGTCGCGGCCAGCAGCGCGGCGGCGACGGCGATGCCGGTGAGTGCGGCACGCGGACCGGAACCCAGCGGATCGTCCCGCAGCCGCTCGGTCAGCTCCTCGCGGGTGTCGACCGCGTCGAACGGCGTGTGCGCGCGCAGCGCGTCCGCGATCCGCGGGCTCGCGCCGGGAGCCGCGTCCACCCACCAGCCCTCCGGCTCCAGCGGGGCTGCGCCGGCTGCCAGCAGCCGTGCGTCGAGCGCCGCGAGGTCGACCAGCAACGCACCTCCGTCCCCGCCCCCCTCACCGGCCGCGTCTCCGCCCGCGGCGCTCGCCGTTCCGCCGCCGGCTCCCGTCGTGGGGAGGGCGCGCAGGGCACCGGTGACCCGGACCGGGACGTCCTGCTGGGAGATCTGGACCAGTACCTCGTCGCCCACCTCGGCTCCGGCGGCGCGCAGGAACGCGTCCGTGGCGACCGCGCGCAGCGGCCCCTTCGGCGGCGCAGCCCCCTGGAGCGTCAGCACGACGTCGACGGGCACCGCCGGGTACGTGAAGGACGGCGGTTCCTCGGCGGCACCGGTGGTGTAGGCGACGGTCACCGTGTCGCCGCCCGCGTCGTCGCCCGTCCGCACCGAGCGCAGCTGAGGCCGGTCGGGCATCGGGACGCCGAGGCGTTCCCCGGTGTCCCCGGCTGTCGCCCGGGCCGACCACCCGCCGCCCGCAGCTTCGACCGCACGGGTGCCGCCGGGGGTCTCCGCGCGCAACTCCTGGACCGTCAGGCGCTGTTCGCCGGACCGTGTGGGTGCGACGTGCGCCGCCCTCAGCCCGGTGAGCCGCAGCGGACCGGCGGGCACACCGCGGTCGCCGGCCGCCTCGTCGAACGCGGCGGTCAGGGTGTGCGTCTCCCCGTCGGCCGGGAGGTCGCCGACGCGGAAGCGGTACGGCACCCCGAAACGGTCCTCCACGGTCAACGCGACGGTGGCGTCGACCGGTTCGGGCCCCTGCGCGCGCAGCCGCAGGTCAAGGCGGAGTGCGGTGGCGTCGGCGGGCAGTTCGACGCCGCCGCTCCTCCGCCCGGGCCCGTCGAGCAGGGCCGCCAGGGACTCCGGCGGCCGGTCGGCGAGGTCTCCGCGCAGGTTCAGCAGCCGGCCGGCTTCGGATGCGTCGGTGGCGACGATCTCGGCGTCCAGGTCTCCGCCCACCCCGAACATCGTCCGGTTCACCGGAGCCACCGCGGCGATGCCGTCCACGTCGTCGAACAGCCCGCCCTGGCCGAAGGCCGGGGTGCCCGGCCCGGAGACGGAGACGTCGGCGCCGACCCGGAAGGCGGCCTGGTCGGCCTGCGAGCGGTCCCAGCTCGCTCCCTGCCCCACCGCGAACACCCCCATGGCCACGGCCAGGACCAGCAGCAGCGCCGGCCCGGCGCTGCGGGCCGGCCGCCGTCCGAGCTGCCAGCCGGCGAGGGCCGCGGTCAGTCCGCGCCCCCGGGCGGCGGCTCTCTCGCCGAGCCGGACGACGAGCGGCAGAGCGCGCAGCGCGGGAACGGTCACGGCGACCAGAGCCAGTGCCGGGGCCGTGACGAGCACCGGGTCGATGCCCGCGGCGGCCGAACTCCCGGCCACCGCGCCTCCGCCGGTCGTGGCCGGTCCTCCGTCCGGACCGGCGCCGGCGAGGACGCCGGCGCCGGCCGAGCGGCGGGCGAGTTGCCAGAGCGCCACGCCGGCCACCACCAGCAGGGCGACGTCGGCACCGCCCCGCAGCAGCGCGGCGGCCCTGGGACGCCGGGAGGCGAGGTGCACGTCGGCCGAGCCCAGGAAGCCGGGGGCTGCCGCGGTCAGCGCGCACCCCAGCGCCACCGCCGCGGACACCCACCAGACCGTGCCGGGCAGGCGCAGCGCGTCCCCGAACCCGGCGGGCCCGCTGCCGCTCCCGGCGGCGAGCGCACGGGCCAACGGCCCGGCCAGGAGCGGCCCCAGCACCAGACCGGGCAGCGCCACCAGCAGTCCTTCGAGCAGCGCACCGGCCGCGACCCGCCCCCGCGAACCGCCCCGGGCGCGCAGCAGCGTCGTCTCCTCCCGCCGGTCGGCGGCCAGCAGCCGGGTCACCAGCAGCAGCGTCAGCCCGGCCAGGGCGGCCAGTTGGAGCCCGGCGACCAGCAGCGTCGAGCGGCTGACGAGCAGGCCGCGCTGGAGACCGGTGAGCACCTGCGGCAGATCGCTGGTCGCCACGGCACCGTCCACGCCGGAGGCCGCGTCGAACTCGGCGGCCGTCGCGGCGACCCGTGTGCGCAGCGCGTCGAGCCGGTCCGCGGTGAGGGCGGAGAAGTCGGCGTCCGCCTGCCAGTGGGTCGCGTCGGGCGTCAGCCGCTCCGCGCCGAAGGCGGCGTCGGAGACGGCGAGCGGTCCGTACGTGGTGTAGGAGAGGGTGCGGACGGCCTCCCCGCCCAGCGGATCCAGCCGCCAGTACGGGTCGGAGCGGTCCTTCGGCACGTAGACGCCGGTGATCTCGGCGCTCACCGGCGGCGGGCCGTCCAGCCGGCTCGCCACCCGCAGCGCGTCGCCGGGCTCCAGGCCGAGGCGTTCCGCGGCGAGCGCGGGCACGGCCACCGGTACGCGGAACGTGCCTCCGGGGCCCGGGCGTCCGGCGCCGGAGGGCCATACGCCGTCGGTCATCCGGACCCGTTCGCGGTCCAGCGAGGTGAAGAGGGTCAGGTCCGGGTTCTCCTCGCGCGCGGGCGGCGCGTCGTCCGGCCGGGGCAGCGCGTACGAACCGGACCGGGTGGCCGAGACGACCTCGGTGGGCAGCCCACCGTAGGCCCGGCGCAGAGCGGACCGCACCGAGGCGTCCGCGTCGGCCCGCCCCCCGGCGGTGACGGCGACGTGCACGTCGATCACCGCGTCGTCCGCGGCCTGACGCTCCAGCCGGTGCCGCAGGCCGCTGTCGCCGAGGGTCGCGCCGAAGGCGGTCAGGGCGGCGAGCACCGAGGCGGTCAGCAGCACGGTGAGCGCGGCCGCGGCGGGCAGCAGCAGGTGCGCGCGCAGACGGGCGAGCATCAACCCCGGCACTTACCGCCCCCCGTTGGCCCCCGCCCGCCCGGGCGATGCCCGGACAGGACCTAGTCCGCAGAGTTGACCATAGACGCTGCGGCGTACACGAGGTAGTCCCACAGCTGCCGTTCGTGCTCGGGAGCGAGGTCGAGGCTGTCCACGGCGTCGCGCATGTGCCGCAGCCACGCGTCGTGCGCGGCCCGGTTCACGGTGAACGGGGCGTGCCGCATCCGCAGGCGCGGGTGGCCGCGGTTGTCGCTGTAGGTCCGCGGGCCGCCCCAGTACTGCATGAGGAACAGCGCCAGCCGCTCCTCGGCCGGGCCGAGGTCCTCCTCCGGGTACATCGGCCGGAGCAGCGGGTCCTCGGCGACGCCCTGGTAGAAGCGGTGGACGAGCCGCCGGAACGTCTCCTCGCCGCCGACCTGCTCGTAGAAGGTCTGGCTCTGCACACTGCCGCGCGGGATCTCCATCACGCCCCCATGGTCGCAGATGCCCGGCCGGGGTCAGGAGGGGCGAGGGACCGCCGCCGGACCGGGGTCGTGCGTGGGGGCGAACATGCGCAGCGTCGTGCGCAGCACCACCACCGAGGGGCCCGGGGAGGACAGTGCGGCCCCGAGGTCGTCGCGCAGCCCGTCGAGGGTGGTGTGCACCGCGGGCACGCCGAACGACGCGGCGAGGGCGGCGAAGTCGGGACGGGCGAGTTCCGTCCCGGCGGCGGCGCCGAACGCGTCCGTCATGTACGCGCGCAGAATGCCGTAGCCGCCGTCGTCGACGACGAGCCAGGTCACGGGCAGGTCGTGCTGCCGGGCGGTGGCGAGTTCGGCCAGCGAGTACATCGCGCCCCCGTCGCCGGAGACGGCCAGCACCGGACGGCTCCGGTCGGCGGCCGCCGCTCCCAGCGCGGCGGGGAAGGCGTAGCCCAGTCCGCCGGCGCCCTGCGCGGTGTGCAGCGGCCCGGACCGGGGGTCGAAGGCGGACCACGCCCAGTAACCGAGGATCGTCATGTCCCAGAAGCTGGCCGCGTCGTCGGGCAGCGCGGCACGGACGTCCCGCAGCACGCGCCGTTCACGGGCGAGGTCCTGGGCGTCCAGCCGCTCCCGGACCCGGGCGAGCAGCCCGGCGGCCCGCACGCGGCCGTCCCCGGCCGGCCGCGGCGTCACGGACTCGGCGAGTGCGGCGAGCGCGGCGCGGGCGTCGGCGTGCAGGCCCAGGGCGGGGTGGTTCGCCTCCAGCTTGCCGGGGTCGGCCTCGATCTGCACGACGCGGCCGCGGGGGGTGAAGGTGTGGTAGTTCGACGACAGTTCACCGAGCCCGGAGCCCACCACGAGGAGCACGTCGGCGTCCTGCAGGAAGTCCGTCGTGTGCCGGTCCTCCAGCCAGGACTGGAGGGAGAGCGGGTGGTCCCAGGGGAAGGCTCCTTTGCCCCCGAAGGTGCACGCGACCGGCGCGTCCAGCAGCTCGGCCAGGGCCAGCAGCTCCGCCTGCGCCCCGGCGCGGACCACTCCGCCGCCGGCCAGCACGGCGGGGCGGCGGGCGCCGCTCAGCGCCTCGGCCGCCGCCGCCAGGGTCTCCGGACGGGCCGGAAGCGGCCGGGGCCGTGCCGTCAGGGTGCGCACCGGCGGAGCTGCGGCGGGGGCGAGCAGTACGTCCTCCGGGATCTCCACCCATACCGGGCCGCACGGGGCCTCCAGCGCGTCGGCCCAGGCGGCGGCGAGCGCGGAGGGGATCTGGGACGCGGCCCGCACGGTGCGCGCCGACTTGACCACGCCCCGCATCACGGCCGCCTGGTCGGCGAGTTCGTGCAGGTATCCCCTGCGCGCCCCGCCGAGCCCGGCCACCGGAACCTGGCTGCCGATGCCGAGCACGGGCACGGAGGCCGCAGCCGACTCCTGCAGCGCCGCCAGCGTCATCAGGGCCCCGGGCCCGGTGGACACCAGGAGCGGGGTGACCGTGCCGGTGATCCGGGCGTGGGCGTCGGCGGCGAAGCCCGCGTTGTTCTCCACCCGCAGCCCCACCGACTCCAGCGGTGAGCGGCGCACCGCGTCGAAGAGCCCCAGCGCGTGCTGGCCCGGCAGGCCGAACACCGTGGTCGCGCCGAGTGCGGTCAGGGATTCGGTGACGAGGTCGCCGCCGGTGCGGACCGGGGTGGTCATCGTTGCGTCGTGGCCCTTCTGTACGGGTGGTGCCGCGGGTGGTGGGTGATGTCGCCGGTGGTGGGTGACATCGCGGGTGGTGGGTGGTCCTGCGGGTGGGTGGGCGGTTCAGTCGGTGCGCGGGGCGGAGGCCGTTCCCGCCCCTTCCTTCGGTGACGGCGGCGCGCCGCCGTCACCGGGCTCCGCCCCTCCGTGGCCGGCCAGCCGCTGCCGCCAAGTCGCGAGGCGCACCGGGTCCGTCGGCCTGCCGGCCAGGCTGACCAGCACGTAGGCGGCGAGCGCGGCCAGCAGGCCGTAGTAGATCGGTTCGGTGGCGAGCATGCCCTCGACCATCATCGTCACCACGACCGTCACTCCGCCCGCGCCCATCGCGGCGAGCGCTCCGCCGGCGGTGCCCCGCTTCCACAGCAGGCCGCCCAGGATCGGCACCAGCAGACCGCCGACCAGCAGGTTGTACGCGACGGTCAGCGCGCCGACCACGTCGTCGATGGCCACCGAGATGGCGATCACCGCCAAGCCCATCAGAACCACGAACGCCCGGTTGTCCCGGACCTCGTCCTCCGCCCGGCCGGAGGCGTCCGGGCCCTGCGACGCGGCGGCCGAACGCCGCCGCAGTCGCGTCCAGATGTCGTTGTGGGCGACGGTCGCGCAGGCGATCAGGGTGCCGGAGGACGTCGACATGACGGCGGCGAGCGCGGCGGCGAGCACGAGCCCCTTGAGGCCGACCGGCAGGGCGTCCCCGACGATCACGGCGAAGGCGTTGTCGGCGCGGGCCAGGTCCGGGTAGAGCGCCTTGGCGGCGGTGCCGATCGCCGCGCCGGCGAGCGCGTAGAGCAGGCAGTAGGTGCCGGCCACCGTGCCACCGGTGCGCGCCACCCGGTCGTTGCGGGCGGTGAAGACGCGCTGCCAGATGTCCTGGCCGATGAGCATGCCGAACGAGTAGATGAGCACGTACGTGAGTACCGTCTCGGCCCCGATGCTCATCGGCGAGAAGTAGTCGTCCGGCAGCTCGGCGGCCATCGCGGACCATCCGCCGGCCTTCCACACCGCGAGGGGGAGCAGCAGCAGGAGGATGCCGACGGTCTGCACCACGAACTGCACCATGTCCGTCAGCGTGATCGACCACATGCCGCCGAGCGCCGAGTAGCAGACCACCACCGCGCCGCCGAGCAGGATCGCGGCCACCCGGTCCAGGTCGAAGATCACGTCGAAGATCGTGGCGTACGCGATGGTCGAGGTGACGGAGAGCATGAGCGTGTACGCCCACATCACCACGCCCGACACCAGCGTCGACGCGCCTCCGTAACGGAGTTCGAGCATCTGGCTGACGGTGTACACGCGCAGCCGGGAGATGCGCGCCGAGAAGACCAGGCTCAGCACGAGCAGGCCGATGCCGATCGTGAAGACGAGCCATGCGCCGGACAGCCCGTACCGGTAGCCGAGCCCCACGCCGCCGATCGTCGACGCACCGCCCAGCACGATCGCCGCCATCGTCCCGGAATACATGAGCGGGCCGAGACGGCGGCCCGCCACCAGGTAGTCGCTCTTCGTCCGGGCCCGGCGCATCCCCCACCAGCCGACGCCGATCATGCCCGCCAGGTACGTCACGATCACTGCGTAGTCGACGGCCATGAACGCTCCTCGGTCCGGAATGAGGGGTGCCCGGGCGCACCCCGTCGGCAGGGTGCGTCACAACGTAGGTAGCCGTAGGGAGCAGGGGAAGTGTACGTTTCCTCTCCCCGAGCGGGCGGACCTGTGCGAATCGTCCACCCGCGGCGCGAGCGGAGGACGCCATGCAGGAGGTACTGCCCCCCACCGTCCCCGTGGCCCTCACCGAGCTGCTCCGCGACGAGCAGCTCGCGCTGCACCAGGTCGCGGGCCCGCCCGCGGGTCCCGGCGACCAGGTCTACGCCGTGCACACCAGCGAGATGGGCGACCCCGTGCCGTACCTGCTCGGCGGCGAGCTGCTGCTGACCGCGGGCGTGCACGGCCCGGCACCGGAGGACGGCGCCGCACGTCACTGGGCGGAGTACGTCACCCGGACCGTCCGGGCGGGGGCGACGGCCCTCGGTTTCGGCATCGCACCCCTCTACGACGAGGTGCCGCCGGCGCTGGCGGAGGCCTGCGACCGGCACGGCCTGCCGCTTCTCCGGGTCCCGGAGGAGACGCCCTTCACGGCGGTGGCGCGGACCCTCTGGCAGCTGGTCGCGGAGCGGCGGCACCGCGACCTGCAACGGCTGAGCGCCGCCCAGCAGGCCCTGACCACCGCGGCCACCCGGCCCCACCCGGTCCCCGCCGTGCTGGCCCGGCTCGCCGAACAGACCGACGGCTGGGCCGCGCTGTTCGGACGCGGCGGCCGGGAGGTGGCCGTCGCGGGCGCCGAACCGCCGCAGGACGAGCGCCGCGCCCTCGCGGCGCTCACCGGCAGGCTGCGGGCCGCGCCGTCCTCCGCCGCCGACGCGTCGGGAGCCTGGCGGCTGAGTGCGTTCGCCCTCACCGGGGCGGCCGGGGGAGCGGAGGACGGCGAGCGCCTGGCGCTCGGGGTGTGCGCCCCCGGCCCGGAGGGGGCCGACGACGCGCTCGTGCGGTCGGCCGTGGCGCTGCTGTCCCTGCTCACCAGCCACCGGGTGGCCGCGACGAACGCCCGCCCCTCGGCCGCCCTGGTCCGGCTGCTCCTCGGCTTCCCGGTCGCCGACGTCCTCCCGGTGCTGGGCGTCGCCGGCCCCTGGACGGTCGTGCACGGGCGGCGCAGGCCGGGCACTCCCGACCACGGGCTGCTCGCGAGGACCGGTTTGGCGGCGGGCCTGCGGACCGACCTGGTGGACGTCGACGGCGACACTCTCCGGGCCCTGGTGCCCGGCGACGGGCCGGTGGCGGCCCAGCCCGGATGGACACTCGGGGCGTCCCGCCCCGTGGCCGCCGACGACCTCCCGCTCGGGGACGCCGGAGCCGCCGAGTCTCTCGGGCGGGCGGTCGCCGAGCACCGCCCGGTGGTACGGCAGCGCCGGACGCACTCCCACGACCTCGGCGCGCTGCTGGCTCCCGGCGAGGCGCGCGCACGGGCCCGTGCCCGGCTCCGGCCGCTGGCCGACCGGCCGGCACTGGTCGAGACCCTGCGCGCCTGGCTGTCCGTGCACGGCAGCTGGGACCGCAGCGCCGCGGTGCTCGGCGTCCACCGCAACACCGTGCGCCAGCGCATCGCCCGCACGGGCGAACTCCTCGACGCCGACCTGGGCGACCCCGACGAGCGTGCGGAGCTGTGGCTCGCGCTGCGCTGGGTCTGACCCTGACCCGGTAGGCGGCGCGGATGCAGGAGGGGAGCGGTGGGCGACCCGCCGCTCCCCTCCGGTTCCGGCGCGTCAGCCCCGGCGCAGGGTGATCGTCGTCCAGGCGCCGACGTGCACCTGGTCGCCCTCCCGCAACGGGACGGGCACATACGGCTGGATCGGGTCCTCGCCGCCATTGACCGTGGTGCCGTTCGTGGAGTTCTGGTCGACGACGGACCAGCTGCCGTCCGGCTGGGCGATCAGCAGGGCGTGCTGATGCGACACCCCCGGGTCCTCCGGGGGCCGGCCCAGGTCGATGTCCGGCGCCTCACCGGTGGAGTTGCGGCGCCGCCCGATCGAGACCTGGTGGCCGGTGAGCGGCATCTCGTGCTCCGCGGAGTACGCCGGAAGGTTGAGCGCCGACGCCTCCGGCCCGCTCCGCTGCATCATCGCGGCGAAGTACTCCCGGTCGGGGGCGATCACGGCGGTCCAGGGGCCGGACGGATCCTGGCCGGCCGGCGGGCCCTGCTGAGCGTGGGCCGGGGGCTGGTACGGCTGCTGTCCCGGAGGCGCGCCGTGCGGGGCGGGAGCGCCGGGCGGCGCCATCTGCCAGTCGCCGCTCGGCGGACCCTGCTGCGGACCTCCCTGCGGGGGCACGCCCTGCGGGGGTGCCTGCGGCGGTGCGCCGGGGGCGGCCGCCTGCGGCGGGCCGGGCTGCTGGGGGTGCTGGGGCTGTTGCGGGTAGCCGTAGCCGCCCTGCCCCGGGGGGCCCGGCGGGGCTCCCATGCCCGGGTGGCCGGACTGCTGCGGTGCCTGCGGCGGGCCGGGCTGCTGGGGGTGCTGGGGCTGTTGCGGGTAGCCGTAGCCGCCCTGCCCCGGGGGGCCCGGCGGGGCTCCCATGCCCGGGTGGCCGGACTGCTGCGGTGCCTGCGGCGGGCCGGGCTGCTGGGGGTGCTGGGGCTGTTGCGGGTAGCCGTAGCCGCCCGGTGCCTGGGGGGCCGGGGGTGGTGCGCCCATGCCGGGTCCGGGCTGCTGTGGGTGCTGGGGCTGCTGCGGCGGGCCGGGCTGCTGCGGCGGCGCGGCGAAGGGGGGCGGCCCGCCCGGTCCGCCCTGGAAGCCGAAGTGGCACTGCTCGCAGAAGGACGCCTGCGGGGCGCGCGGCGTACCGCACTGGGGGCAGCGCTCCGGCCCGCCCTGCGGGTGCTCGGGCCCAGGCATGCCGCCCGGGCCTCCGGGGAAGCCGCCGGGCTGCGGTCCGCCGTGCGGCGGTGCGCCCGGGGCGGCCGCCTGTGGTGGGCCGGGCTGCTGGGGCTGTTGCGGGTAGCCGTAGCCCCCCTGACCAGGTGGTCCCGGGGGAGGTGTGGAACCCGGGGGCGGGCCGGGAGGCGTGCCCGGGCCGGGCGGGCCGGGCGGACCCGGGATCCCGCCACCGGGCGGACCGGACGGTGCGGCCATGCGGTGACCGCACACCTCGCACCAGTCGTCGGCCGCCGACTGGTGGCCGTTCGGGCAAGTCGGCATGGTCCTGCCTCCCCCATCGTGACGTTCGCTGCCTCGTGCGGGCCGTTCACCGGTCCGCGGCGGAAGGGGTCGTTCCGGGCGGTCCGGCCGACGCTCCTCCTCCGCCGAACAGTACCCGGCACCGCGTCCACCACGTCCACCACCTTCGAACACGGATGCGGACAGAAGCGGGCGATCGGGACGTTCGGTGTCAGGTCCCCGCAGGTGACGCGGCAGGGCCGTCCGCCGGGACGGCGACCGGTACCAGCGCGACGGTCACGTTGTCGTGGCCCCCGCCGTCGAGCGCGAAGCCGACCAGGTGCCGGACCGCCGCCATCGGACGGGTCGCCGCGTCCGCCGGCAACGCCGCCGCCATGTCCTTCGACGCGTCGGCGTAGTTCCACAGCCCGTCGCTGCACACGACCACCACCCCGGACCGGTCCGGCTTGAACGACGCGGTGTGCGGGTCGAGTTCGTACGCGTCGGCCCCGAGCCAGCCGGTGATCGCGTGAGCGCGCGCGTCCGCGTACGCCTGTGCCTCGGTCATCAGGCCCGCGCCGATCATCTGCGCGGCCCACGAGTCGTCCTGCGTGAGCCGCGACGGCGGCTGCGTACGGTCGTCGGGCACCCAGTAGGCGCGGCTGTCGCCGACCCAGCCGACCGTGAGGATGCCGTCGGCGGTCACCGCGCCGACGATCGTGCAGGCGGGCGCGTTCTGCTGAGCCTCGCGCTCCTCCGGCGTCGCGAGCACGTCCACGGCCTCCGCCGCCGCGAGCAGGGCGTCGTGCATCGCGTGCTGCGGGTGTGCTCCGCGCGGGATCGACTCCCGCATCGACGCGGCCGCCGCCTCGGCAGCGGCCTCCGACGCCTGGTCCGACCGCGAGGCGGAGGAGACCCCGTCGCACACCACGGCGATCTGCGACGGCCCTCCGGACGGCGTGGTCACCGCGGAGACCGCGAAGAAGTCCTCGTTCCGGCGGTGCCGCAGGCCGCGGTCGCTCGCGGCCGCGATCCCCGCCACCTCGCGCTCCCAGTGGTCGCGCGCGACGGGCTGCTTGTGGCCGCAGTGTGTGCAGTGGCCGTCCGGACCGACGGACCCCGTGCCGCACCCGACGCACCCCGGGGTGTCCTGTCCCGGTTTCTCCCGCTCCGGGGAGTCGTCCCGCGTCTCCGGGTCGGCGGCGGGCGCGGGCTGCGCCGCGCGGTCCGCCCCAGCCGGGGGCGCGGCCTCGTGCGCCGGACCCTGTGCGGCGGCCGGCGCACCCTCCGTCCGCGCGGTGCCCGCGTGCGGCGACGGCGCGGGGTCCGGTGCCGGTGCCGGGGCCGGCCAGGTTCCGGCGTCCTGCCGGGCTGCCTCCGCCGCCGGGGCGGGGGAAGCGGCGGGGGCAGCGGGCGCGTCTCCTCGTCCCGCCGTCCCGCCGGCAGCCGCCGCGCTCGGCCCCGACGGGCCGTGCCCGGTGCCGGAGCCCACCGCCGCCGCTGCGGCGGCGCCCCCGGACGCCGAGGCGCCGCGCGACCCACTCCCCGCGGCGGAGCCCGTCCGGGACGCGCCGGGCGGGGGCTGCCGGACGGTGACGTGGGTGCCGCCGCGCGGCGGGCGCGGGTCGAAGTCGCCGCCCGGGGCGGTGGAACGCCGGGGCCGCAGGTCCGTGCCGCAGGCCCCGCAGAACAGGTCGCCGTCCTCGGCCGGCTCGGTGCACTCGGGGCAGGCCGCCGGTCGGTCGTTCTCTGACATCGTCACACCCACGTTCTGGGGCGGAAGCGGTTGGCCCGTTCCACCAGTTCGATCCTCTCAGAGCCGGACTGCGCCAGCCTCGCGAGCCGGCGGTAGGAACGCTCCAGGGCCTCCCGGACCCGCGCCTCCTCCGGCATCGCGTTCAGCAGCGGCAGCACGTGGCCGTTGAACGCCGGGCGGGTGGCGAGCACCCAGTCCAGCGCCACGCCCAGCACCTCCGTCGTGAGCCGTTCGTACCGCAGGGCGTCGAGGCCCGCCTCACGCAGCTGCTCCACCTGGCGGGCCGCGGCACACAGGTCGTCGAACGGCAGCGTGCGCGGGTCCCGCCCGCGCAGCCGCGCCCGTACGGCCGCCACGCGGGCGGCGGTGTGGTGGCTGGAGGTCTCCGGTACGGACTCCAGCGCCTGCACGGAGCCCTGCCGGTCGCCGGTCGCCAGCCGCACCCGCGCCAGTCCGAACGCGGCGCTGACGTAGGAGGGGTCGGTGGTCCAGACGAGCCGGTAGTACTCGGCGGCGTTGTCGAGCTGGCCCAGCGCCTCGGCGCACACCCCGAGGGCCAGCTTGGGCGCGATCTCGCCGGGGAACGCGTCGTAGAGGGCGTCGAAGGAGAGCGCCGCGGTCTCGCGGTCGCCGTCGGCCAGCGCGGTGAGTCCGCGGAACCACACCACCCGCCAGTCCTCCGGGTGCCGTGCCTCCAGTTCGGCCAGCAGGCGGGCGGCGCCGTGCCGGTCCTGCGGTCCGGCCAGCTCCAGCAGGGCGCGCAGCTCGCGCAGCCGGCGTTCGATCGAGTCGGCGGGGGCGTGGGCGAGCGCGGCGGCGACCTCGGCCGGCGCGGAACCGGCCAGTCCGGCGAGGAATCCGGCGCACGGGTCGGAGAGGTCGACCCGGGGCACGGGCAGCGCCAGCGCGGTCGCCCGGGTCTCCAACGGGACGGGCGCCGGGCCGTGGGGTGCCGAGGCCGGACCGCCGGCCCGCCAGGCGGCGGCGCCCCGTCCCGCACCCACACCGGCTCCCGCACCCGGGGCGTACCCGGGCGGCAGGCCCGGGGGAGAGCCCGGGACGCCGTGGGACGGCGGACCGCCCCGGGGATGCTCCGGTGCCGTCGCCGCACGGCGGGACTGTGCGGCCAGCGACAGCGTGCCCGCCGTGTCGAGGTCCCCGTCAGGGCCGGTCGAGGTCCCTTCGGCGGGGTGCGCGGTGGTGTACCCCGCGGGCGGCGGATACGGCAGGCCGCCCCCGGAGACCCCGGGACCGGCCGCCGGGTGCGGGGCGGCCGGGACGGCCCACCCCTGCGCGGGCCCCGGCACGGGCGCAGTGGCGGAACCGCCTGCGCCCGCGGTCGCGCGGCGGCGCAGGAGCCGCCCGAACCGTCCGCCGACCGCCGGTACGGCGGCCCGCGCGCCCAGCGCGGACGCGTCGCCCGTCAGGTGCGGCAGCAACGCCGTGTCCACCACGCGCAGTTCGGGCCCGAAGAGGGTGGACAGGGCCGGTCGCGGACGTTCCGTGCGCAGGGCGACGATCTCCCGCAGGACGCCGGTCAGCTGATCCGCCATCTCCTGTGCGGAGGCGAACCGGCGCTGCGGGTCCGGGTCCGTCGCACGGACCAGGAAGCGGTAGAACGACTCGTACCGGCGGAAGATCTCCACGCTCTCCGGGTCCGGGAGCCGGTCGGCGTAGTCGCCGGTGTAGCCCTTGAAGTCGAAGGTCAGCACCGCCAGCGTGCGAGCCACCGTGTACAGGTCGGAGGCGACGGACGGCCCGGTCTCGGGGACCTCCGGCGCCTGGTAGCCGACGGTGCCGTAGATGGGGCTCTCCAGGTCGTCCATCCGCCGCACCGCGCCCATGTCGATCAGCTTGAGCTGGTCGGCCTGCTGTATGGCGTTGTCGACCTTGAAGTCGCAGTAGAGCAGGTTCCGGCTGTGCAGGTGACCCAGCGCCTCCAGCGCCTCGATGCCGTACGCGCACGCCTGCTCGACGGGCAGCGGGTCGCGCCGGCCGGCCTCCGTGCGACGGGAGTTGGCGATGTCCTTGAGGGAGCGGCCGCCGACGTACTCCATGACGATGTAGCCGTCGAGGCTGCCGGTGCGCCGGTCCAGGTGCTCGACGAAGTTGTAGATCCGCACGATGTTGGCGTGCTCGATCTCCGCGAGGAAGCGGCGCTCCGAGATCGCGACCGCCATCGCGTCCTCGTCGCCGGTGTCCAGCAGCCCCTTGAGCACCACCCAGCGGTTGGACACCGCGTGGTCGACGGCCAGGTAGATCCAGCCCAGCCCGCCGTGTGCGAGGCAGCCGGCGATCTCGTACTGCCCGTGCACCACGTCGCCGGCCCGGAGCTTGGGCAGGTACGAGTAGGGCCGCCCGCACTGCGTGCAGAACCCTTCCGTACGGCCCGGGCGGCCGCCGCGCGAACGCCCGACCTTCGCCCCGCACGCGCCGTTGCTGCAGAAGCGTTTACGCTCCGGCACCCGCGGATCGTCCAGCACCACCGACGCCGGGTTCGCCTTCGGCACCTCCGGCACGGTGACCAGCCCCGCGCCCAGCCGGTTGCGCGCCGACGTTCCCGCCGTCGTGCCCGAACTGCGCACCGACACCGACCGCACGCCCCTGCCGGAGGCCGAACGGGACAGCCGCCCGGACACCGACCGGCGGGACGCCTGCGAACGGGAGGAGTCCCGGCCGGACACCTGTCCGGAGCCGCCCGAGGCGGGTGCCGGGTCCGGGCGCGCGGGCGGGGTGAGCCCGGTCGCGGTCGCGCCGATCACGCCGACGGCGGAGACGACCGGCGCCAGGCCGCAGGCGCCGCAGTACAACTCGCCGCCGTCCGCGCCCTCATAACGCCCCGAACAGCCCGGCCGCTGGCAGGTCCGCCCCGCCATGCCGCCGCCCGGTGCCGCCGTTCCCGCCTGCGGTGCCACGTTCACCTTTCCCCCCTGTGCTCGGCAGGGGAACCGTCGCCCTGCCGTGGTACGAAGACTTCTCTCGCCGCGTCCACGTAGCGGCGCACGGCGGTCTCCGCCGCGCCCAGGTCGCACGGTGCGCTCCACAGAATGCGCCGTGCCGCGTCGTAGCGCTCCCTCAGCAGCCGGTCCTGACCCGCGCCGCACCGGGCGACCTCCGCACGGTAGGCGTCCAGCCTGCCCCGCAGTTCCGCGCGCACCGCGAGCGGGGCCGTCACCGCGGACAACGACGCCCTGGCCCGGTCGAGTTCGTCCTCCGCCTCCTCCTCCAGCGACTCCAGCAGGGGCGACAGCCGGTTCCACTGCGCGTAGCGCCGGTACTCGGCGGCGCGGGAGAGCTGTTCCTGGAGCGCCGTCGGCGGTCCGCTGACCGCCGGCACCTCGGAGGCCGCTATCTTCGCCAGCACCTCGACCCGGGCCGTGCGCGCCTCGGCGAGGGTGCGGTCCGCGCGCGACAGCATGTCCCGCAGGCGCAGCAGCCGCTGCTCGGCGTCCTGCCGCACCGTCAGCACCGCCTCGATGTCCCGCCGGACGTCCTCGATCGCGCGGGCGGCCGCGTCGTAGCGGGCGGTGTCCGGACGGCCGCCGCCGGGGGCGGAGCTGCCGCCGTCCGCGTTCCAGAACGCCAGCGGGTCGCGCAGCACCTCGGCGCGCAGCGCGGCGAGTTCACCGGTGATCTCCTCCAGCCCGTCGCCCGAGGGGTGTTCACCCGGCCGCACGCCGACCGAGCGCGCCAGCGACCGCACCCGTCCCAGCTCCTCGGCGAGCAGGTCGATCCGGGCGGGCAGGGCGGACCACACCGCCTCGGCCGCGACGACCACGTCCAGGGCACGGGCGTACCAGGCGTTCATCCGCCGCACCAGCTGCGGGAGCGTCAGCTCCTCCACGGCGTCCCCGTCCACGGCGTCCCCGTCCACGGAGTGCCCGTCCACGGAGTGCCCGGACGTGCCGTCGGCGGGCCGCTCGACCGGCACGGTGAGGGTGCCGTGCAGCAGCCCGGTCAGCTCCGTCAGGTCGTCGCGGGTCGGCCAGCGGTGCCGCTTGCGCAGGTCGCGTGCCGCGCGCAGGGTGTCGGTGTAGAGGTCGAAGCAGGTCCACAGCAGGGTGATCGTCGTCTCCGCGTGCGCCCAGCGCCGGGCGGTGACGCCGGTGAGGTCCGCGCCTTCCAGCAGGCGGCGGCCCGCGTGCTCCTGCAGCGCGAGGAGTGTCGACTCGACCGTCTCGCGCTCCGTGTACAGGCGCGACAGCTCACGGTCCGCCTCCTCCCGGCTCATCGCCGGTACGGCGGGTCGCGGCGGGCCCATCGATCACCTCGCTGATCCAAGTCCGTGGCTGTGCGGTCGGTCGTGCGTCCGGCGCGTGCACCCGCCCCGCCGGGCGGGTGCCGGCGGGGCGTTCAGTCCCGGTACACCGGTTCCGGCGGTGCCGGTTCCGTGCCCGGGTCCATCATGTCGGCCAGCCAGCGGTCGTACGAGGCCCTCCACCGACTCCCGTCGCCCCCTGCGCGGTACTTTTCCAGCACCCTGTTGACCCGGCGCACCAGATCGTCGTCCTCCAGGTTCATCGCGACCCCGTACGGCTCGACCGTGGCGGGCTCGCCGACCAGCTTCACGGACGGGTCCTGCGCCACCTGCCCGGCTCCCAGCGCGTTGTCGGTCAGCACCGCGTCGGCCTCGCCGAGCTGCAGCCGCACGAGGCAGTCGAGCTGGTTCGCCACCTTGACCCGGCGGACGTCCAGCGCCGCGTACTCCTCGGTCTCCAGCAGCTTCTCCGCCGTCGAACCGCGGGCGTTGCACACGCGCCTGCCGCGCACCGAGTCGTCCAGCCCGGTGATGTCGCTGTCCTCCGGCACGACGAGCTGCTGCCCACTGAGGAAGTAGGCGGTGGAGAACGCCACCTTCTCCACCCGGTCGCAGTCGATCGTCATGGTGCGCACCACCATGTCCACCTCGCCCTCCCGGATCGCCGGAATGCGGCGCGCGGTGGGGACCGTCCTGAACACGATCTGCGGGTCCGGGCCGAGCAGATCCTCCGCCACCGCCCGCACCAGGTCGATGTCGAAGCCCGCCAACTCCCCGGTGGCCGGGTCGCGGTAGCCCCACAGGTAGCTGTTCTGGTCCACGCCCACGACCAGCCGCCCCCGCTCCTGGATGCGGGCGACGGCAGGTCCCGCCGCGGACGACGGGCTGAGGCTCGCCGTCGGGTCCCCGCCGTCGGCGCAGGTCTCCGCCTCCGCGAACGCAGCGGACCGGAAGGAGCCCACCGGGCCGGCAGGCGCCGCCTGCGTGCGGCCTGACCCGCTCGTCAGGAAGGGGACGGCCAGCGCCGCAGCCGTCGCGGCGGCCGCCACCGCCGTCGCGAGGCGGGCCCTCCGCCGCCGTCCGCCGTCGTGCACGTCCACGTCGTCCCCCCTCATCGGTACTCCGACAGCCGGCGTCCGATGCCGACCGTCGCGCCCCCGGCGCCCAGCAGGGCGAGCAGTGCCCCACCGGCGGCGAGCCCGGTCAGCGCCGCCCGCCCGTCGCCGGCCTCCTCCTCGAACTCCGCTTTCTCGTGCGCGCTCGCCTTCCGCAGCCCCGTGTCCACGACGTCGAACGCGTCGCCGGTCGTGTCGCTCTCGCGGCCGATCACCAGCTCCACGGCGCGCTCGTAGTCGCCGCCGTCCTCGGCGGCACGGGCCTTCGCGTGCCGCTTGTGCCACACGTGCAGGCCGTGCTGCGCGTCGGCCACCGGGCCGCGCCCCGCCTCGTCGTCGGCCAGCCGGTACGCCTCGTCGACCAGGCCGCCCCGGCCCTCCGCGTCCGGCTCGGGCGTCGGTCCGGCCACCCGTGCCAGGTGCCGTACGGAGTCCTGCTCGTACGTGCCGCCCGCGCCGCGCGCGACCAGCCACATGTTCTCCGCACTGCGCGCCTGCAGCGAGCCGATCCACGCCTCGTTCAGCGCGTGCAGCGAACGGGCGCCGTGCTCGTCCGAGTTGTCGAGCCAGGAACGCGCGAGCGCGGAGCCGGCGGTCAGCCACAGCAGCGCCACCAGGGTTGCCGCCGCCGCGCCCACCAGGCCCGGGCTGAGCATGCGGTTGGTGCGCAGGTAGTCGCGGCGCTGAGCCCAGCCGAGCGCGCCGAGCGCGGCCAGACCGGCGAGGGTGGCCGCCCACGGCCAGGACCGGGCTTCGGCGTAGTCCGCGCGCAGCCGGGCGTTCTCCGCCTCGTACAGGTCGCGGGCGGCGGGCAGCAGCTTCTCCTGCATCCGCTCGTTGGCGTACCGCAGGTACGCCCCGCCCAGCGGCATTCCCTGGCGTTCGTTGGCCCGCGCCGCCTCCACGAGGCCCGTGTAGCGGGGGAGTTCGCGGTTGAGCTCCGCGATCCGGCGCTGGGTCTGCGACGAGCCCTCCGAGTTGGCTGCGGCCTTGGCCAGTAGTTCGGAGGCGCGCCGGATGTCGCGCTCGTACCGCTCGCGGAGGGCGCGCGGTTCGCCGACGCCACCGCCTCCGGCGAGGAAGCCGCCGGAGGCGGTCGTGTCGGCGTCGGCCAGCGACCGGTAGATGCTTGCCGCGTCCTCGCTCAGCGGCTGGCTGTGCTCGACCACCGCGTCGGCCGCGGCGGCGCGCGCCCCGACCTGCCCGGCGGTGAGGGCGCCGAACAGCAGGAGCAGGGCGGCGAGGAGCGCGGCGATGCCGCGCAGCCTGCCGGGCTCGGTCGTCGCGGCCTCGCGGACGCGGCGGACCGTCTCCTCCCAGAGGGCGCGCGGTGTGCGCGGCGGTCCGGCACCGGGCTCGGCGGGGGCCGGTGCAGGGCCGGGCGGCGGCGCGGTCCCGGGCGGGCCGGGCCGGGCCGGGGTGCTGTGGCCGGGCGGCGGCGGTGCCGGTGCGGTGGTCGGTGGTGCCGGCGGCCATGCGGCGGGCGGCTGTGTCACGGCTGGTCGGTCCTCCCCCTGGCGTTCTCCCCGTTGCCCAGCAGTATGACGGCCGGTGCCGACGCCCACATGCGGTACCCCACTTCAGGAGTCCGGACGGCCCGGGCACTGTTCCGGCGCCCGTGATCGCGGCCCGGCATGCGGCGCTCGCAGGGCGCGTTTCGGGCCGGAACCGCCGACCGCCTCGTGACAGCGAACGCGATACCGGCCCCGGCCCCGCGAACGCGCCCCTCGACCTACGGCCCCGGCCCCGGCGCACGCGGCCCGCTCGCGCCGGTCGACGCCCCAGCCGGTACGGACCGGTGCGGGTCTCGGGGGGCGTCGTCGTGCGTCCCGACCGGGCGAGGCGTCGCCGGTCAGGCCGCGCGGAGGCGGACGTAGGCCGCCCGGGGAGCGCCCGCGCGGTCCAGGCCCAGGAGGGCGGCACCCAGCACCGGCGGTGCCGTCACCACGTGCGGGACGGCGTGCGGGGCCCGCGCCGCGAGCCCGTCCCGCACCCAGTCGTCCAGCAGCGCGTGTCCGGCCGTCAGGATGCCCCCGCCCAGGACGACCGGCGTGGGCCGGTCCGTCAACGCGAGCGCCTCCAGGGTCACTCCGGCGAGTGCCACCAGCTCGTCCGCCTGCCGCCGCACCAGCGACCGGGCCACCGGGTCGCCGTCCGCCGCCACGGCGAACAGCAGCGGGGCCGCCTCCAGCCTCCGCGCGGGCGGCAGGTCGCCGAGGTGGAACGCCTCGATCAGCGCCCCCATCGACCGCAGCCCGAAGTGCGCGGGCAGCGCCTCGGCGAGCGCCGTACGGTCCCCGCGGCCGTCGGCCGCGCGCGCCGCGTGCCACACGGTCTCGTCGGCCAGGCCGCCCCCGCCGCCCCAGTCGCCGGACAGCCGTCCGACGGCGGGGAAGCGGTGCGTACGGCCGCCGCCGTCCCGCCCGACGCAGTTGATGCCCGCGCCGCACACCACGGCCACCCCGTGCCCGTCCGCCGCGTCGTCGGGGAGCCCGGCGCGCAGCAGCGCGAACGTGTCGTTGAGCACGTGCGTCTCGCGGCCCCAGCCCCGGGCGCGGACGGCGTCCGCCAACTCCCGTTCCTCGCGGGGCAGGTCGGCGTTGGCGAGACAGGCGGTGACGTCGTCGGCGAACGGCGCGCCGGAACCGCTGTCGCATCCGGCGGCCCGCGCGGCGCGGGCGACGGTCGCGGCCAGCGCGTCCATCGCCGCGCCGACGCCCACCGCGGGCGGCTGGAAGCCGCCGCCCCGCGCCCGGCCCAGCACCGTGCCGTCCCCGCCGACGACGGCGACGTCGGTCTTGCTGTTGCCCGCGTCGACGGCGAGGCAGGCCGCGGTCACAGCCATGCCAGGTGTGCGGTGTTGTGGGCGAGCAGCCGGTCCGTCAGCGCCTCGGCGCGGTCGTACTGGCCGACCAGCGGGTGTGCCAGCAGTGCCCGCGCCACGCGCTCCCGGCCGCCGCGCACGGCGGCGTCCAGGGCCAGGTCCTCGTACGCGGCGACGTGTGCGATCAGCCCCGCGTACAGCGGGTCCACGGGCGGTGCGGGCAGCGGCCGTGCGCCGGCGGCGGTGATCCGTGCGGGCACCTCCACCACCGCGTCGTCCGGCAGGAACGGCAGCGTGCCGTCGTTGCGCACGTTGACCACCTGCACGGACCCCGTGCCGGTCTCCGGTCCGCCGCCGAGCAGCGCGGCGGCGAGCGCGACCGCCGCCTCCGAGTAGAACGCCCCGCCCCGCTTCGCCAGCAGCTCCGGCTTCCGCGTCAGCGCCGGGTCCTCGTACATGGCGAGCAACTGCTCCTCCAGGGCGGCGACTTCGCTCGCCCGCGAGGGCTTGGTCCGCATCTCGTCGACGACCTGGTCGTGGGCGTAGAAGTACCGGAGGTAGTAGGAGGGGACGACGCCGAGCCGCTCCAGCACCGGCTGGGGCAGCCGCAGGTGCTCGGCGAGCCGCGCCGCGTGCGCGTCGAGCAGTCCGGGCAGCAGGTCGGGCCCGTCGGGGCCGCCCTGCCGGACGGCCAGCTCCCAGGTGAGGTGGTTGAGCCCGTAGTGGTCCAGGTGCAGTTCGTCCGGCCGGGTGCCCAGCAGTTCGGCGAACGTGCGCTGGAGGTGGATCGCCACGTTGCACAGGCCGAGGGCCTTGTGGCCGGCCCGGAGCAGCGCCCTCGTCACGATGCCCACCGGGTTGGTGAAGTCGATGATCCACGCGTCCGGGTTGCGGCGGCGTACGCGTTCGGCGATGTCCAGCGCGACGGGGACGGTGCGCAGCGCCTTCGCCAGCCCGCCCGCGCCCGTGGTCTCCTGGCCCACGCAGCCGCACTCCAGCGGCCACGCCTCGTCCTGCGCGCGGGCCGCCTGGCCGCCCACGCGGAGCTGGAGCAGCACCGCGTCGGCCCGCTCGACCGCACCGTCCAGGTCCGCGGTGGTGGTGACCTTCGCCGGGTGGTCCTGCGCGCGCAGGAGTCGTCGGGCGAACGCGCCGACCGGGGCGAGGCGTTCGGCGGCCGGGTCGACGAGGATCAGCTCGTCCACCGGCAGCGTGTCGCGCAACCGGGCGAGTCCGTCGACGAGTTCGGGCGTGTAGGTGGAGCCGCCGCCGACCACGGCGAGGGTGACGTTCATGCGGTGCCTCTCCGACGAAGACTCGACAAGTGGTCTAGACAATATCCGGCGCGAGGTCGGAGAGGGAGAGGGGGCGGCGCGCCGGCACCCCCGGGAGGGCGCGCTGCCGGGTGACCGGGCGCCTCCGGACGAGCGGAAGCGTCCGAGGCCGGGAGCGTCCGAGGCCCGGGGGCGTCCGGGGCCCCGGAGCGTCCGGCGTCAGTCCCGGGCGTCCTTGCGCAGCGAGACGCGGCCCGCCTCGACCGCCAGCGACTCGTCGTCGACGAGCTGCACGCCCTCGGCGTCCAGCGCGCGCTTGATGCGCCAGCGCAGCTCGCGCTCCACGCCCAGCGCCTTGCCGGGCATCGTCTTGACCGCGACCCGCACGGTCATCGACTCCAGCGTGACCGAGTCCAGGCCCAGCACCTCGACACCGCCCCACAGGTGCTCGTCCCAGGGCTCGGACTTCGCCAGCTCCTCGCCGGCCGCGGCGACCGCGGCGCGCACCACGTCGAGGTTCTCGGTGGCGCGCACCTGCACGTCCACGGAGGCCGTGGCCCATCCCTGGCTGAGGTTGCCGACCCGCTTGATCTCGCCGTTGCGGACGTACCAGATCTCGCCGTCGTCGCCGCGCAGCTTCGTCACGCGCAGCCCGATCTCCAGCACCGTCCCGGTCGCCTCACCCGCGTCCACCCGGTCGCCCACGCCGTACTGGTCCTCCAGAAGCATGAACATGCCGGTCAGCACGTCGGTCACCAGGTTGCGGGCGCCGAAGCCCAGGGCGACGCCGGCGACGCCCGCGCTGGCCAGCAGCGGCGCGAGGTTGATGCCCAGCGTCGACAGCACGATCAGTACGGCGGTGCCCATGATCAGCAGCGACGAGACGCTGCGCAGCACGGAGCCGATGGCCTCCGAGCGCTGCCGCCTGCGCTCGGCGTTGACCAGCAGGCCGCGCAGCGCGTTCCCGCTGGCCTCGGCCTCGGCGTTCCGGTTCATCCGCCGGACGAACTTGGTGATCGCCCGCCGGACCGCGAAGTTCAGCACGAAGGCCACGACCAGGATCAGCCCGATCCGGATGCCGCCCGCCAGCCAGGACTCCCAGTTCCGCTCTATCCAGCCCGCGGCGGTGTCCGCCGTCCGGCGGGCCTCCTCGATCGAGGGGACCGCGGGCGGCGGGGTGGCTCCGGTCAACAGGGGCACTGCGCAACCTTCCGTGCGGGACGCGTCCGCACGGCCGTGAACGGGGCCTCGCGGGGGCTCTGTACGGGAAGCGGACGCCTCCCCACACTAACGGCGCCTCGCCCGCCGCCCGCGCGACGGACGTGAGGTTCCGGTCACGCACCGGTCACCCCCTGCCACTGACCGGCGGTTCGGCGGAACGCCGTGTGGTGGAAAACACGGACACCGCGTTACCGGGCCGTGGTGGCGCAGGTGGTGGGGCAGACGACACACTGAGGGGAGATCGTCCCGGCGCGAGCCACGCGCCGCCGACGGAACTGGAGGCACCGTGCCGCATGTCCTGGTCCTCAACGCGTCGTACGAGCCGCTCGGCGTCGTACCGCTTCGCCGCGCGCTCATCCTCGTACTCAACGACAAGGCAGTCAGCCTCGAGGACTCCGGCGCCCTGATGCACAGCGCGACCCGTGTCATACCCGCCCCCAGCGTCGTACGCCTGAAGCGTTTCGTGCGGGTGCCCTTTCGCGGCCCCGTTCCCCTGACCCGCCGCGCCCTGTTCGCGCGGGACGGGGGCCGCTGCGCGTACTGCGGTGGCGTCGCAACCAGCGTCGACCACGTCATCCCGCGCAGCCGCGGCGGGCAGCACACCTGGGAGAACGTGGTGGCGGCCTGCCGCCGCTGCAACCACGTGAAGGCCGACCGCCACGTCGCCGAGATCGGATGGCGGTTGCGGCACCAGCCCGCGCCGCCCACCGGCCTGGCCTGGCGGATCATCGGCACCGGTCATCGCGACCCACGCTGGTTGCCGTATCTCCAACCGTACGGCGCGGACGACGCCATGGCCCGGATCGAGGGCAGAGTTCCTGCCTGAGACCGGGCCATCACCGTGTCGCGGCGCCGACCCCGTGCGGGGACGGTGCCACGGCACGATCAGTCGCGACCGCCGCCGTCCTCCCCGCCCGGACGCCCCTCCGGGTCCGGAGCGTCCCGGCCGTCCTCGGTGACCGGAGCGTCCCCGCCGTCCCGGTCGTCCTCGCGGACGGCGTACGCCTCGACCGACCACAGCGAGTAGCCGAAGCGCGTCCCGCGCTCCTCGCCCCGAACCCGGACGAACCGCGTGTCCTCCGGGGCGTCCATCCGCACGCTCTCCCGGCCGCCGCGGCCGTCGCTCACGGACGCCGCCGTACGCCAGTCCAGGCCGTCCGGCGACACCTCGATCCGGTACCGCGCGCCGTACGCCTCCTGCCAGTGCAGCACCACCTCGCCGACCCGGGCGGGCCGGTCCAGCTCGATCCGCACCCACGCGTCGTCCTCGGCCGGCGAGGACCAGCGGGTCTCCGCCTCGCCGTCCGTGACGGCGGACGCCGGGAAGTCGGGCGTCTCGTCCCCGGAGGAGACCGCCGCCGCGCCGCGCGCGAGGTCGCGCCCGCCCGTCGCCGGGAACGCCCGCACGGTCAGCGTGCGGCGCTGCTCCCCGAAGGCCACCCCGACCCGGTACACGCCCGGCCGTACGTCCTTCCCCGCCGCGACCTCCAGCGGCACCCGGGTCGAGCCGCCGCGCTGCACGGTGACCTCGTCCGGCGCGCGGACGGTGAAGCCGTCGGGCGCGTCCACCTCCAGCTCGCCGCGGACGTCCTGCGGGCGGCGGCCGGTGAGCCGCGCCGTGACCCGTGCCCCCTCGCCGCCGGTGGCCGCGTACACGTCCTGCCGGGACAGTTCCAGGGAGGTGCCGGGGGTGTCCGCGTACCAGGGGGTGATCTCGTGCACCACCGGGGCGCGGGTGCCGTCCTCCCAGCGCAGCCGTACGGCGTCCGCGGTGGCGCCTGACGCGTCGGACTGCGTCCAGCCGCTGCCGGACAGCCGCCCGATCCGCCGCCAGCCCTCGTCCGGCACGCGGACCTCGACCTCCGCGCGGGTACCGGAACCGGGCCCGGTCAGCACCGTCACCGCCGTCAGCGGCCGGGGCCGGTCCAGCTCCACGGTGAGGGCCTGCTCGGCGGCGTCCGCCGATCCGGACGGGCTCCGCTCCTCCGGCAGGGTCGGCGGCAGGTGGGTCGTGGGCGTCGTGCGGGCGCGGTAGGCGGTGCCCGGGTCGCCGTCCACCGCCTTCGCCACCGAAGCGCCCCTCCGGCCGGGCGGCCCGCCGTCGGCCTTCCGCTCCGCTCCGCCGTCGGTGCGCACGCCGGTCCAGTCCCCGGCGGTCTTCAGCGCGCGGTCCAGGAACGCGGGAAGCACGCCCTCGCCCACGACCACCTGCGCGGCCTTCGCCTCGCCGCGCAGCCGCTGCACCTCCAGCTGCGCCTCCCAGGCCGCCGCGCCGTCCCCGCGCGCCTGCGCCGACAGCAGCCGCACCGCCGCGTCGCCGGCCCGGCCCAGCAGCGCGAGCTGGTCGAGCCACGGCTCGGCGTCCCGCGCCAGCGGGCGGGGCACCTGCTCCGGGGCGCGCCGCATGGTGCGGAACGCCTCGCGCAGCCGGTCCGCCGCGGTCTTCAGCCCGGCACGGTCGTCGGCGGCGTGCGCCTCCCAGAAGGCGTCGAGGAGCGGCGTCAGGTACGCCGACTCCTCGACGCCCAGCATCGACGACGCGTCGTTCCCGGCCAGCGCGCGCACGGCGGCACGTGTGCCCGGCTCCTCGCCGGCCAGGGTGCCGACCGCCGCCTCCCAGGAGGCGGCTGGGGTGTAGTCGCGCGGGTTCCAGGCGAAGTCCGCCACCGTGAAGAGGGGGATGCGGGAGGCGACGGGCTGTTCCATGGCGTTGGCCAGCAGCGCCGACGAGCCGGAGGCCACGGCCGGCTGCCGCCCCCGGTACGGGCCGAGGAACAACCGCTCGGGCGCGTAGTCGTTGACGGGGTAGTTGTCCATCGTGACCACCGGCTGCTGCGGGTACGCCTTCCGGACGCCCGCGAGCTCGCCGCCGGTGATGGTGCGCGGCACCACGCCCACGCCCGTCCACGCCACCTGCACCGAGTCGTCCAGTGCGCGGGCCAGCGCCGTCCGGTACGCGGTGCGGCCCTCCTGGTAGAACTCGGTCGGCAGCACGGACAGCGGCTCCAGGTCGCGGTCGCCCTCCGTCCGCCGCTGTGCGAGATGCGCGGCCACCGCGCCGGCCACCTCGGCCTGCGCCCGGGCCGCCGCCTCGGGGCCGGTCCCGTAGGTGCCGGCGTCCTCCTCGCAGTGCCACTCCTCGTAGGACACGTCGTCGAACTGCAGCTGGAAGGCGCGGACGCCCAGCGCCCGCATGGCGTCCACCTTGCGCAGCAGTGCGCGGCGGTCGTCCCCGGAGGAGAAGCACAGGCCCTGGCCGGGCGCGACCGCCCAGCCCAGCACCACGTGGTTCTCCTCCGCGCGCCGCGCCAGTTCGCGGAACGCGGCGCGCTGCGCGGCCGGGTAGGGGTCGCGCCAGCGGGCGGACTGCCGGAACGGGTCGCCGCCGGGCGCGTACAGGTAGCGGTTCTGCTTGGTGCGGCCGAGGAAGTCCAGCTGTTCCAGACGTTCGGCGTGGCTCCAGGGCTCGCCGTAGAAGCCCTCCGTGACGCCGCGGACCCCGGCGGTGGGCCAGTCGCGGATCACCACGCCCGGCACGCCGGTCGCGCCGTCCCGTTCGGTGAGCAGCTGCCGCAGCGTCTGCGCGGCGTGGAAGAGCCCCGCCCCGCCCACGCCCGACAGGGCCACGGTGTCCCGGCCGTCGACGCGGCCCGCGGCGAGGCGGTAGCCGCCGGCCGGCAGATCGCCCCGCTCCCGCGCCTTCAGCGCCCGCAGCGCCTCGCCGGCAGCGACCGTCCCCACCCGGACCACCGTGCCGCGCGCGGACCGCTCGCCGGGCGTGCTCTCGTGCACGGTCCGCGCGCCCGCCCGGCGCAGCGTCTCCCGCACCACCCGGAGCGCGTACGGGTCGGCGTCCTCGTCGGCGACCAGCGTCACCTCGGCGCCCAGCGGGGCGAACGCGTCCCGGTCGGCCGTGATCTGCTGCGGGCGCGGCCACACCTGCGGCGCCCCGTCCTCCCGCGCACGGTCCTCGCCGCGGCTGTTCGTCCCGTCGCCGGGGCCGCCCGGGGCCGCGTGCACGGTCGCCGGGCCGCCACCGAGGAGTCCCGACACCACCCCCGCCACCAGCGCCGCCGTGCCCGCGCTGCGGGCCAGGCGGCGAGGACGGCGGGACGCGGGGACGTGCGGCCTTGCCTCGCGGTGGGCGTCACGGTCCGGTGACGGCACGGCGGCTCCCTCCCTGACGGCGTTCCGGCGCCCACGCGTGTACGCGGCGCCGCGTTCCGTGGTGCCGCACCCAAGGTAGCGGTCCGTAGCCGCGTGGTCTCCTCCCCGCCCCGCACCCCCGGCACCGCGCTGCCGGGCCCCGTCCGCCGGGGCCGGGCCGAGCAGCACGGACGCCCCACCCGGTGACACACCGTCGCCGAAGGATCACAGCCCGGTGGCATGGCGTAAAATGTGGAGTGCGATGCCCAAAATGTCCGATACCCCTTCGCTCCGCCGGGTGTCCCACCGGCAAATCGGCGGAGCGAGCCACGTGAGGTGGGACACGTTCCTTCGCGGAACACGTCTGTCCTCCCGCAGGCTGGGTAAGCGCGCACTTGACCAACGACGTCCATGAACGGGAGGCCCACCGTGGCCGCGTCCGCTGAAGCCCTGATGACCGTCCTGATTCCCAAACAGGTGCACGAGTCGGTAGAACCGGCCGGCGTGTCCGACATCGACTCCGGCCTGGACGGCTCGTGCTCCAGCGGCTACCCCGAGGCGCCGCTCACCAGTGAACCGCCGCTCGCCGACGTCGCACCGCTGACCAGCGAGCCCCCCATCGCCGCCGAACTGCCGCTCACCAGCGAGCCCACCGGCACCGGCTTCGGCGCGGAGTCCACGGACATCTGATGGAGCGCCTCGCGCGGCTCGCGGCGGCGCACGGCGTCGCCACGTCCTACGAGCCCGCGCCGGGCACCGTGGTCGAGGTGTCCGAGGACACCGTCGTCGCCGTACTGGCGGCACTCGGTGTCGACGCCACCACGCCCCGAGCCGTACGCGAGGCCCTCGCGCTCCACGAGCAGGAAGCACGCCGCCTGCTCCCGCCCACCGTGGTGCTGCGCACCCCGTCCGGAGGCGGCAGCCTCCCCGACCTGCCCGACGGCACGGCGTTACGCGTCGACACCGACACCGGGCGGTCGCTGGACTGGGGGCGCGGTACCGTCCTCCCCCTCGGCGTCCACACCCTGCGCGCCCGGGCCCCGGACGGGCGGGCGGCCCACGCCACGCTCCTCGTCGTGCCGGACCGGGTCCCGGCCCCCGCCGGCTGCTCCGGCGCCGGCGGACGCCACGCCGGCCTGCTCACCCTCCTCCCCGCACTGCTCTCCGCCCGCTCCTGGGGCATCGGAGACCTCGGAGACCTCGCCGACCTCGCCTCCTGGGCCGGACGCACCCTCGGCGCCGGCTTCCTCCAGCTCGGACCCCTGCACGCCGCCGTACCCGGCGCGCCCACCGATCCCTCGCCGTACCGGCCCTCCTCCCGCCGCTTCCCCGACCCGGTGCACCTGCGGGTGGAGGCCGTGCCCGAGTTCGCCCAGCTCGACGGCCCCGCCCGGGACCGCGCCGGCACCCTCCTCGCCCGCGCCGCCGCCCTCCGTGAAGCCGTCCTCGACAAGGGAGCCTTCCTCGACCGGGACGCCTCCTGGGACCTCAAGCGGGAAGCCCTCCGCCTGACGCGGCGGGTGCCGCTCGGCCCCGGCCGCCGCGCCGCGTACGACGACTTCCTCGCCGCGCAGGGCCGCGCGCTGGAGGACCACGCCACCTGGTGCGCGCTCGCCGAACTGCACGGCCCCGACTGGCGCGCCTGGCCCGCCGGCCTCGACGACCCGCGTTCCGCGCGCACCGTGCAGGCCCGCGCCGAGCACCGCGACCGCGTCGACCTCCACCGCTGGCTCGCCTGGCTCACCGACACCCAGCTCGCCGACGCCCAGCGCGCCGCACGCGACGCCGGGATGGCCGTCGGCCTGGTGCACGACCTCGCGATCGGCGTCCACCCGCACGGTGCCGACACCTGGTCGCAGCAGCACGCCTTCGCGCGCGGCATGTCGATCGGCGCCCCGCCCGACGCGTTCAACGCCCACGGCCAGGACTGGGGCCTGCCGCCCTGGCGGCCCGACGCCCTCGCCGACTCCGGGTACGGCCCCTACCGCGAGGTCGTCGCCGGCCTGCTGCGGCACGCGGGCGCCGTCCGGATGGACCACGTCATGGGCCACTTCCGGCTCTGGTGGGTGCCGGAGGGAAGGCCGCCCACCGAGGGCGCCTACGTGCGGTACGACGCCGAGGCCATGCTCGGCGCTCTCGCCCTGGAGGCCCACCGGGCCGGCGCCGCGGTGATCGGCGAGGACCTCGGCACGGTCGAGGACGGCGTACGGGAGGAGCTGGCCTCCCGCGGCATCCTCGGCACCTCGGTGCTGTGGTTCGAACGCGACTGGGCCGCCGCGGGCGAACGCGAGGCGCGCGCGGGTGCGGCGCACGCGCGCGAGGCGGAGGACGACGACGTGGACCACGTGCCCCCGCCCCTGCCGCCGGAGGCGTGGCGCGCGGACTGCCTTGCCACCGTCACCACCCACGACCTGCCGCCCACCGCCTCCCGCCTCAGCGGCGGGCACGTCGCCCTCCGGCACGGCCTCGGCCTGCTCGGCGGCCTGCTCGGCGACGCGGAGCACGCCGACGCCGCGGAGACGGCCGGCTGGCTGGCCTGCTTCCGCGCGCTGGGGCTGCTCCCCGAGCACGGCCCCGACGACGGCCCCGACGGCCCCCGTGAAGCCGGCCTCCCGGACGCCGACGCTCCGGACGCCGCGCTGCTCGCGGCGCACCGTTTCCTCGCCCGCACCCCCGCCCGTATGGTCGGCGTGTGGCTGCCCGACACCGTCGGCGACCACCGTCCGCAGAACGTGCCCGGCACCTGCGACGCGTATCCGAACTGGCGGCTCCCGGTCTCCGACGCGGACGGCAGACCCGTCTCCCTGGAGACCCTCGCCGCCACTCCGCGGGTGCACGCCCTCTTCGCGGACCTGCGCGCCGCCCTCGCCCGGTGACCGGCCCGACAGCAACAGCCCGAACAGAACGCGAGGAACCGAACGCATGTCGCTCACCCTCCCCGGCGGGCCGCTGGCGCGGCGGTCTCCCGACACCGTCAACTACCGCGTCGACGGCCCCGCCCACCGCCTCTTCCAGCACCCCTTCCCGCGCCGCGTCCGCGCCCACTTCGGCGGCCGTACGGTCCTGGACAGCGTGCGGGGCGCCCTGCTGCACGAGACCGGCCTGCCGCCGCAGCTGTACGTGCCCCGTGAGGACGTCGACGACAGCCTGCTGACCGCGACCGACCACCGCACGCACTGCCCGTTCAAGGGCGACGCGCGCTACTTCTCGGTGACGGCCGGGGACCGCACCGCCGAGAACGCCTTCTGGCACTACCCCGACCCGCTGCCCGAGGCCCGCTGGCTCGCCGGGCTGGTCGCTCCCTACTTCGACCGCATGGACGCCTGGTTCGACGAGGACGAGGAGATCCACGGCCACCTCCGCGACCCGTACCACCGCGTCGACGTCCGCCCCACCTCCCGCGATGTGCGGGTCGTCGCGGACGGGGTCGAGATCGCCGCCACCCGGCACGCGATGCTGCTGTCCGAGACGGGCCTGCCCAACCGCTACTACGTGCCGCGGCGGGACGTCCGCGTGGAACACCTCGAGCCGAGCGCGACGCACACGGTCTGTCCGTACAAGGGCCGCGCCTCCTACGGCTCGCTCCGCGTCGGTGCCCTCTCCCTGCCCGACACGGTCTTCTGGTACCCGGAGCCGCTCCAGGACGCGGTCCGCGTCGCGGACCATCTCTGCTTCCACGGCGAGGGCGTGGAGACCCGCGTCGACGGCGAGGTGGCGGGCTGAGCGACCCCGGTCGCGCGCCGTGCCGGGGCATTGGTTACCTTCGAAGCGTGAAGACGAACGCTAAGACGAAGGCCCTGCGCGCCGGCACCCTCACCGCCGGGACCGCGGCCCTCACGGCTCTGCTGACCTCCCCCGCCTTCGCCCTCGTCCGCGACGACGGCGACGACCCGGGCCCCGGCCTGAGCATCATCGAGACCCTGGGCCTCTTCGTCGTCGCCCCCGTCGCGCTCTTCCTGGTCATCGCCGCCCTGGTCATGGTCGGCGACCGGCCGGCCAAGCAGGCCTCCCGGGACTGACCCCGCGGCGACGACCCGACGGAACCCCGTTCCCCTGTCGTCCTCACGAGTGGGCGATATCGAACAGGGTGGTGCGCGTGTCTCGCACCGTCATCGACATCGACGACAAGCTGCTCGCCGAAGCCGCCGGAATACTCGGCACGGACAAGAAGGTCGCCATGGTGAACGCCGCACCGGCAGACGTGGTGAACCGCCGCAAGCGCCAGGCGTTCTTCGACCGGCTCGACGCAGGCCTCCTCCCCGATCTCACCGGTCCTGTTGAGCCCGGCGATCCCGGTGAGCCCGGCGAGGACGACGCGGGGCCGGAGCACCCGGCAGCGTGACCGCGCGTCACCTCATCGACACGTCGGCCCTGGCTCCGGTGTCCCGCGCGCTCCGCCGCCGCCGAGGGGAACGGCGCATGGCGGCGCGACCACGGGTCCTGCTCACGCGACCGGGTTCTCGAGGAGCGTGATGCGGTTGTCGTCGGGGTCGTGCAACGCGGCGAAGCGCACCGTTCCGCCGCCACCCGACTGCACGGGCCCTGCGGCGAGGCCCCGCGCGGCGAGCTCCGTCAGGGCCTCGTCCAGGTCGGCGACGGTCAGGTTGAGCAGGGTCGATCCGGCGTGCTCCGGGGACTCGAAGACCTGCACCCACCCGTCGGGGGTGAGGTGCCAGTCGGCCAGGCTCGGCATCGGCCGGGTGTCGGCGGGCCTGCCGATCAGCCGCTCGTACCAGAGCACGGAGGTCTCGACGTCGCGTACCGGGGCGACCGCGAGGACGTGGGAGACGTGCATGGCGGGTGCTTCCTTCCCTGAGGCGTGGGCGGGCCGGTACACGGAGAGACGATTCTCGCGCCGCAATCTCATCGCGAGCAGCGGAGTCCGCCTGCAGCGCATGCCCGACGGGCCGCGCGATCACCGGCCCGCTGCGCCGACGTCAGCCCGTCGCGGCGGACAGACAGCCGCCTCGCCGACGGCTCCCCTGCTCGCGCTGAGTCAGACGGGGGCGGCGGCGTAGAGGCGGGCGGCGTCGATCAGGACGACCTCCGGGGCGGAACGGGCGGCGTCGCGGACGCGGTCGTTGAAACCGGCGGCGCTGAAGAGCAGGAGGCGGGTGTCGCCGGTGTCGTAGCGGCCGGCGGCGGTGACGAGATCGCGAATGCGGCGGAGCCGGTCCAGGTGGCCGAGGCCCATGGTGTCGTTCCACTTGGCCTCGCCGAGCGCGAGGAGCGGGGGCTTCCCACCGTCGCCGACGCCGACCACCGCGACGTCGACCTCGTGACCGGTGCGGGCGGAGGGGTCGCGGACCACGCCCTGGCCGACGGAGGCCGGGAGTCCGCCGAGGAGGGCGGGGTCGGCGTGGTGGAGGGCCCACTCGCGGCACACCTGCTCGAAGTGCGGGCCCAGGACGTTGCTCACGAAGCGGCGGCGGCTCGCCTCCCAGACGCGGGCCGCGGCGCCGGGGCGTTCCAGCTGCGGCCAGACCGGGCGCATGACGGCCTCGTAGAAGGTGATCAGGGGTTCGGCGATGCGGTAGGTGGACCGGTTGGCGCGGAAGACGTCCTGCTCGCGCTGGAGAAGGCCGGTGTCCTCGAGGACGTTGAGGGGGTGCGCGATGTCCACCGCCTTGCGCTCCAGGAAGCCGGCGATGCCGCCGCGGGTGGCGTTGCCGGACGCGACGGCGGCGAGCACGGAGAGGTAGAGGGCCGGATCGCGCAGGTCCGGTTCCTCGGCGAGGAGGTAGCGCGCCTCGCGGAACAGTGGGGTCTCCGGGTTGAGGACGGTACGGATCACCCAGGCGTCGAAGTCCTTGGCCCCTGACGGCGTGTCGCCCCGGGCGAACTCCCGCCGGTAGGCCGGGGTACCGCCGACGACGGCGTTGACCTGGAGGGCGAGCCGGGGGTCGGTGAGGTCCCAGAACTCCGCCGCGAGGCGGTGGTCCAGCGAGCGGACCACCAGCTCCAGCCCGGCGCGTCCGCGAAGGGGGGCGTTCCCGGACAGCAGCTTTCCCATGAACGACAGTGCGGAGCCGCAGAGCAGCATCCGGGTACGGGAGCGGCTCCGCTCCTCCCGGAGCGTGCGGAACGCCTCCTGGACGATCGACGGCAGCTCTGGGTTGGCGCGGGCGAGGTAGGGGAACTCGTCGATCACCACCGGCACGGGCCGGTCCCGGCCGAGGGCGAGGAGCGCGTCGACCGCCTCCCGCCAGTCGGCGAGGTGGAAGGGGCTGGCCGGGCGTACGAACGCGGTCAGCGCCTCGCTCAGTCGGCGCAACGACTCGGCGTCCGTCGCCTCGGTGGCGCCGAAGTAGAACCCGCCCACGGCCCGGCACACGGAGTCCAGGAGGAACGTCTTCCCCTGGCGGCGCCGGCCGGAGACGACGCCGAGCGTGGCGCCGGGCTGCTCGTCCGTGACGAAGCGGGTCAGCGCGGCCCATTCGTGGTCGCGGTCGAACATCTCCGGAGGCTTCTCCACCCGGGCTCCCCATTTTGTAGGGCTACAGTTTTTAAAAGTGTACCCCTGCAAAATGCAGCCCGCCCCCGGCCGCAGGAAGCGGCCGCGGGCGGGCGGGTGGGACGGGGGCCGTCAGCGGGGCGCGGCGGCCGCGTCGGCGGACTGCGCGCCGAGGGCGCGGGAGACCCCCGCGCGGGACTCCGTGACAAGGCGGCGCAGCGCCGCCGTCGGGGCCGCGTCGGCGAGCCAGCGGTCCGTGGCCTCCAGCGTGGTGGGAGAGACCTGCACCGTCGGGTAGAGGCCGATGGCGATCTGCTGGGCCATCTCGTGGCTGCGCGACTCCCAGACGCCCTTGAGCGAGGTGAAGTACTTCTCCGCGTACGGCTCCAGCAGGTCGCGCTGGTCGGTCTGGACGAAGCCGGAGATCACGGCCTCCTGCACGGCGTTCGGCAGCGTGTCCGACTCGACGACCGAGGCCCACGCGGCGGCCTTGGCCTCCGGGGTGGGCAGCGCGGCGCGCGCGGTGGCGGCGTGCTGCTCGCCCGCCGAGGTGGCGTCGCGGCGCAGCTCCGCCTCGATCGCCGCCTCGTCGGCGCGGCCCATGGCCGCGAGCCGCTGGAGCAGCGTCCAGCGCAGCTCGGTGTCGACGGCCAGGCCGTCCACGGAGGCGGTGCCGTCGAGCAGGCCGGCCAGCAGGTCGAGCTGCTCGTCGGTGCGGGCGACGGAGGCCAGCGCACGCGCCCACGCGAGCTGGTGGTCGCTGCCGGCGTCAGCCGCCCGCAGGTGCTCCAGAGCGGCGTCCGCCCAGCGCCGCAGCCCGGCTTCGCGCCACTCGGGGGCGGCGTACAGGTCGAGGGCGAGCTTGAGCTGGCGGTGCAGCGACTGCACCACACCGATGTCGGACTCCCGGCCGATGCCGGACAGCACCAGCTCCAGGTAGTCGCGGGTGGCCAGCTCGCCGTCGCGCGTCATGTCCCAGGCCGCCGACCAGCACAGTGCGCGCGGCAGGGACTCGGTGAACGAGGCGAGGTGCCGGGTGACGGTGGCCAGCGACTCGTCGTCGAGGCGGACCTTGGCGTACGACAGGTCGTCGTCGTTGAGCAGCACGACGGCCGGACGCGGCCGGCCGGTCAGCTCGGCGACCTGCGTCAGCTCGCCGGTGACGTCCAGCTCGATCCGGTCGGTGCGGACCAGGCGCTCGCCGTCGCCGGTGGACTCCAGGTCGTAGAGGCCGACGGCGATGCGGTGCGGCCGCAGCGTCGGCTCACCGGTGGCGCCCTCGGGCAGGGCCGGCGCCTCCTGGCGGACGGCGAAGGAGGTGATGTTCCCCGCGCCGTCCACGTCGATCACCGGGCGGAGGATGTTGATGCCCGCGGTCTCCAGCCACGCCTTCGACCACGCCTTCAGGTCGCGCCCGGAGGTCTCCTCCAGGGCGGTCAGCAGGTCGGTGAGCCGGGTGTTGCCCCACGCGTGGCGCTTGAAGTACGCCTGCACGCCGCGGAAGAACTCGTCCCGCCCGACGTAGGCGACGAGCTGCTTGAGCACCGAGGCGCCCTTGGCGTACGTGATCCCGTCGAAGTTGACCAGCACGTCGTCCAGGTCGCGGATCTCGGCCATGATCGGGTGCGTGGACGGGAGCTGGTCCTGCCGGTACGCCCAGGTCTTCATCTGGTTGGCGAACGAGGTCCAGGCGTGCGGCCAGCGGCTGCCGGGCGCGTGCGCGAGGCAGGCGACGGAGGTGTAGGTGGCGAACGACTCGTTCAGCCACAGGTCGTTCCACCACTCCATGGTGACCAGGTCGCCGAACCACATGTGCGCCAGCTCGTGCAGGATCGTCTCCGCCCGCACCTCGTACGCGGCGTCCGTGACCTTGGAACGGAAGACGTACTGGTCGCGGATGGTCACCGCGCCCGCGTTCTCCATCGCGCCCGCGTTGAACTCCGGGACGAACAGCTGGTCGTACTTCGCGAAGGGGTAGGGGTGGTCGAACTGCTCCTGGAACCAGTCGAAGCCCTGCCGGGTGACCTCGAAGATCGCGTCCGCGTCCAGGTGTTCGGCCAGTGACGGCCGGCAGTAGAGGCCCAGCGGCACGCTCCGCCCGTCGCCCTCCCAGGTGCTGTGCACCGCGTGGTAGGGGCCGACGATCAGCGCGGTGATGTAGGAGGAGATGCGCGGCGTGGGCTCGAAGCGCCACACGGTGCCGGCGTCGCCCTCCGGCTTCGGCGTCGGCGAGTTGGAGATCACCGTCCAGCCTTCCGGGGCGGTGACCGTGAAGGAGAAGACGGCCTTCAGGTCGGGCTGCTCGAAGGAGGCGAAGACCCGCCGCGCGTCCGGCACCTCGAACTGGGTGTAGAGGTAGGCCTGGTCGTCGACCGGGTCGACGAAGCGGTGCAGGCCCTCACCGGTGTTGGTGTATGCGCAGTCGGCCACCACCCGCAGCTCGTTGCGGCCGGGGGTCACGCCCTCCAGGGCGATCCGGGAGTCCGCGAAGACCTTCGCGGGATCCAGGGCGGTCCCGTTCAGCACGACCTCGTGCACGGTCGGCGCGACGAGGTCGATGAAGGTGTCGCCCGCCTCGGCGGCGTCGAACCGCACGGTGGTCTCCGACCGGAAGGTCCCGCCCTGCTGGGCGCCGCTCAGGTCGAGCTCGATCTCGTACGCGTCCACGGTCAGCAGCCGCGCCCGCTCCTGCGCTTCGGCGCGGGTCAGGTTCGTCCCAGGCACTTCGGTCACTCCCTCTTCGTCAACGGTCCCGCCATCCTTCCATGCGGCGAAGACCGCATGCCGCTCATATCTCCCGCAGCCCCTGGCCGGGAGGGCTTCCCGGTCGGGACGCCCGGCGCGGGGCGGGCCGTGCGACCGGGCCCGTGCGGCGCGGCGGTGATCCATGCCGTGCGATCGGCGTCGGGCGTTCCGAGCCCGTTCAGGCGGCCGCCACTCCCGCTGAGCAGCATCCGCAGGGGGACCCTCCGACGGCCCCTGACCAGCGCCTCGACCGGCGCCCCTCCGTACTGCGACCCCGGGGAGACATCGCATGACCCGCACACGGCCGCACCGGCCCGGCACCGACCGTCGTACCCTGCTCGCCGCGCTCGGCGCCACCGGTGTCGCCGCCGGCCTGGGCACCGCCCTCGGCGCGGGCGGCGGGACGGCGAACGGTTCGCCCGCCGTCCCGGCGCAGGCGCGCCCCGCCCGGGCCGCCGCCGCAGCGCCGTCGGCACCGGCGCCCTCCACCCTGGCCACCGCGGCCGCCCCGCAGGGCACGGGCACCTACCGGCGGCTCGCGGCCGGCCCGGGCTGGGGCCGCGTCGTCCGCGAGGACCTCGCTGCGGCCCGCCGCACCCGCGCGGAACGGCGCACGGTGCTGGCGTCGTGCGTGCAGCTCACCGACCTGCACGTGGTCGACGTGCAGCATCCGCTGCGCAGCGAGTACCTCCGCTTCGCCGGCACGAAGGGCTGGCGCCCGCAGGAGGCGCTCTCCGTCGCCGGAGTCGTCTCCCTGATCGAGCAGGTCAACGCGCTGGACGGCGGCCCCGCGACGGGCGCGCCGCTCGACTTCGTGATGACCACCGGCGACAACACCGACAACAACTGCACCGCCGAACTGGACTGGTTCCTCACCGCCATGAGCGGCGGTCGCGTCACCCCCGACACCGGCGACCCGGCGGGGTACGAGGGCGTGCAGGACAGCGGGCTTCCGGTGTACTGGCACCCGGAGTCCGGGCGGCGCGACGCGCACAAGGACCTCGGCTTCCCGCGCCTGGACGGCTATCTGGACGCCGCCCGCCGCCCGGTGCGCAGCCCCGGCCTCACCGTCCCCTGGTACGGCACCGTCGGCAACCACGACGTGCTGCCCGGCGGCTGCTACGCGAACGGCGACGACTTCCTCACCGAGTTCGCCGTCGGCGACCGGAAGCTCTTCTCCCTGCCGCCGGACGAGGCCGCCGAGCTGCACCGGCGCATCCGTAAGGGGCTGGACCCGGACGGCGAGCTGTTCAAGGACCTGCTGCGCGCCCACGCCCGGGACATGCGCACCGTCACTCCCGACCCGCGCCGGGCGCCGTACACGCCGGCCGACTACGTCCGCGCCCACCTGGACCCGCGCTTCACCGGTCCCGGCCCGGCCGGGCACGGTTACGGCGAGGCGAACCTCGCCGAGGACCGGCTCTACTACAGCTTCCGCATCGCCGACGGCGTGCTGGGCGTCAGCCTCGACACCACGCGGCGCGGCGGCCACTACACCGGCTCCGTCGGCCGCACGCAACTGCGCTGGCTGGAGCGGACGTTGCGGGAGCACCGCGACGACCGGGTGCTGGTCTTCAGCCACCACACCTCCCGTACGACGCCCGAGGGCGGGGACGAACTGGTCGCGCTGCTGCGGCGCAACCCGCAGGTGGTGGCCTGGATCAACGGCCACAGCCACCGCAACGAGATCACCCCGCACGGCACCTTCTGGGAGGTCTCCACCGCCTCGCACGTCGACTTCCCGCAGCTCGCGCGGACGATCGAGCTGACCGACAACGGGGACGGCACCCTGTCGCTGTTCACCACGCTGATCGAGTCCGCGGCCCCGCACGGCGTCGAGCACGGCGACCTGAGCCGGAGCGGCCTCGCCTCCCTCTACCGGGAGCTGGCGTTCAACGCGCCGGGGCGGCGTACGACGCTGGCCGGGGAGCCGGGGGACCGCAACACGGAGCTGCTGCTGCCCCGGACCTGACCCGGACGCCACCCCCGTGCGCGACGCGGGTGACGGGCGTGACGAACGTGTGCGGATACCGGGCACGGACCGCGTGCGGCGGCGGCGGGAGGCGCAAGATCGTCTAACGTCGGCGCCGATGTCCCTCCGCACCGCCGTCGCCCTCGTGCTGGCCACCGCCGCCGTGGTCGTGGTCTCCGTGCACTCCTCCACCGCCGCCGACCTCCGGCACGCCCCCACCCGGGCGGCCATGGAGGACCTCGTCGAACGGGAGCGGGTGCCCGGTGTGCTCGCCCGCGCCGAGGACGACGGCGAGGGGTGGCACGACGCGGCAGGCGTGGCCGACCGCGCCACGGGACGAGAGCGCCGTCCCGCCGACCGGTTCCGGATCGGCAGCATCACCAAGACCTTCGTCGCCACCGTGCTGCTTCAGCTGGAGGCGGAGGGACGCCTGGACCTGGACGACCCGGTCGCCGCCCACCTGCCCGGCGTCGTCCGCGGGCACGGCAACGACGGCCGCCGGGTGACGGTGCGCCGGCTGCTCAACCACACCAGCGGCATCCACGACTTCACGCACGACCCGGCGTTCCGCGCCCGGTACCTCAGCGGCCGGTTCCTGGACCACCGCTTCGACACCCGGACCGCACGCGAGCTGGTCCGGATCGCGATGCGGTACCCGCCGGCGTTCCGTCCCGGCACCGGGTGGGCGTACAGCAACACCAACTACGTGCTCGCCGGGATGGTCGTGGAGGCCGTCACCGGCCGCAGCTACGCCCGGCAGATCGAGCAGCGGGTGCTGGTCCCTCTCGGACTGCGGCGCACCACCCTGCCCGGCACGGCCGCCACGCTGCCCCGGCCGCACGGGAGGGCGTACTCCACGTTCTACCGGGGACGCCCGGACGAGGGCCGGGGTCGGCCGGTGCGCGACGTGACGGCGCTCGACCCGTCGGTGGCCGGCGCGTCCGGTGAGATGATCTCCACCGCCGGAGACCTCCTGACCTTCTTCCGGGCGCTGCTCGGCGGAGGGTTGCTGCCGGCCGAACAGCTCGCCGAGATGACCGACACCGTCCCGACGAGCGGCTCCCTCCGGGGGCGGTCCGACCGGTACGGGCTCGGCATCCGCGCCCGCGAACTGCCCTGCGGCACCACGGTGTGGGGACACGTCGGCGACATCCACGGCTCGCTGTCGACCGTCGCCGCCACACGGGACGGCGGCCACGCGGCGGCGTTCAACCTCAACGCCGACTGGGCGCCGCACGGTACCGGCGCCCTGCTGGAGGCCGAGTTCTGCGCCGACGCGTCCTGAGGGCGCCGGCGCCTCGGTACCGGACCCCTCAGCGCGGCAACACCAGTACGTACGCGGCGGGTTCACGGTCCTCGGCGGCCATCAGGGCCGTCCGCACCACCGCAGCCTGCAACTCGGGCGCCTCGCGCAGCGCACGCGGCGTGAGGTGCACGACGGTGATGCCGAGCCGTTCCAGCGACTCGCGTTGCTGGGCGTACGCGTCCCAGAGCCCTTCCGTCCCGCCCTCGTCCCCGGGGATGTGCCGGTGGGTGCGGGCGTCGATGGACAGCGCCACCGCCTCGTCCGGCCAGTAGGCGTCCACGCCGCCCAGGTGCGGGCCGCCGGGCAGCCGCAGGTCCACGTTCCAGCACGGGTCCGGCACGCCCTGCGTGCGCACCAGGTCGTAGAGGCGCGCCTCGGCGACCGTACGTCCCTCCGCGACGAGCCGGTCGACGGCGTCCGCGACGTGCGGGGCGGTCAGCAGGCGTGCGGCCTCCAGCTCCCGCATGAGCGTCTGGGCCTCGCAGTGGCCGTCCCGCACGGCCTCGGTCAGCAGCCTGCCGACCGTCTCCGCGTCGTCGAGGTCGGCGACGGTGTCGGCGAGGGCGCGTTCGACGGGCGCGACGGGTAGTCCGGCGACCTCCTCGGGCTCCGGCAGGTCGCCCCCGCGCACGACGCGGGCGAAGCCCGCCGAACGCAGCCGCCGGGTGGCGGGCACCAGCACGTCGATGCGGTCCAGCGCGGGCAGGGGGCGCGCGGAGGTGAAGCCGCGCAGCGCGAGGGCGGCGGGTCCGGTGATCATCGCGTCGATGCCGTGCGCGGTGCTGCGGCCCGCCGGGCCGTGGCCGCTCTGGGTGGGGATGGTTTGCCGGCGGAGGGTGTGGAGCAGCACGGCGTGCAGCCGGTCCTCGCTGGTCGGCGGGCCGGGGTGGAGCAGGAAGACGCCGGGGAGCAGCATCCGCCACGGGCCGCCCGGACGGCAGCGCTCGCTCGCCTCCGCCGCGCCGACACCGTGCGCCCGGAGCATCGAGGCGGTGAGCACGCGGGCGGGCGACTCGTCGGCCGCGCCGACCGGGCCGTCGGCGTGCCGGCCGGGGTGGCCGAGCCGGTCGAGCCGGTTGAGCTGCTGGAAGGGGCGGGGAGTGAGGGGGATGTCGTACGTCATGATCGTGCGATTCCCGCACAGGCGGGCCGGGACAACCGCTGTTACGCGGTCGTCGACAAAGCCGGACAAGGCTGCACTAAAGTACGCATGTTCGAGCATCGGTCGGGCGTCCCGGCACGGAGGTACCCCGCTCTGCGGGGTACCTCCGTGCCGGGACCGCTCAGCGCCGCCGCGCTCAGCCGGCGCGGCCCGGTGTCCGGTCTACGCGGCGCCCGTCTCGTCGCAGGCGCGGCCGCGGAGGGCGCGGGCGAGGTCGTCGCGGGCCTCCAGCACGAGGCGGCGGAGTGCGGGTGCCGCGTCCTCGTGCGAGGTCAGCCACGCGTCGGTCGCGTCCAGCGTCGCCTGCTCCGCCTGGAGCGACGGGTAGAGGCCGCGCACGAGCGACATGCCGATCTCGATCGACCGCGACTCCCACACCTCCTCCAGCGCCGCGAAGTAGCGCGCCGCGTACGGCGCGGTCAGCTCGCGCTGCTCCGGCTGGTGGAAGCCCGCGATGGTCGCCTCGACCAGCGCGTTGGAGAGCCGGTCGGTCGCCACGACCGCGTCCCACGCCTGCTCCTTGACCTCCGCCGAGGGGCGGGCGGCGAGCAGCCGCACCTGGTGCCGCTTGCCGGACGCGGTGTCGTCGCGGTCCAGTTCGGCGCCGAGGACGGCGGCGTCCGCCCGGCCGTGCACGGCCAGCGGCTCCAGGAGCGTCCAGCGCAGCTCCTGGTCGACGTCCAGCCCGGGGATGCGCTCGGTCCCGGCGAGGAGGCCCTCCAGCAGCCGGAGGTCGTCGTCGGACTCGGCCAGCGCGGCGAAGAACCGGGCCCAGGCGAGCTGGTGGCCGCTGCCCGGTTCGGCGGCGCGCAGCAGGCGCAGGGCGCCCTCGGCCAGCGCACGGCCGCTCTCCGCACGCCGCCGGGCGGCGCTGTAGTGCACCAGCGCGGTGCGCGACCAGGCGTGCAGCATCTGGAGGACGCCGATGTCGGTCTCGTCGCCCGCGAACCGCAGGACCATGCCGAGGAAGGCGTGGGCGGGCATCAGCGCGTCCCGCGTCATGTTCCACAGCGCGGACCAGCACAGCGCCCGCGCGAGGGGGTCGGTGATCGCGCCGAGATGTTCGCGGAGCGTGGCCAGCGAGGCGTCGTCGAAGCGGACCTTGCAGTACGTCAGGTCCTCGTCGTTGAGCAGGATCAGGTCCGGACGCTCGGCCCCGGCCAGCTCCGCGATCTCGGTGCGCATGCCGGTGACGTCGGCCTCCGCGCGGGCGTAGCGGGCCAGCGCCCCGCTCTCGTCGAGCCGGTAGAGGCCGACGGCGACGCGGTGCGGGCGCAGCACCGGGTGGTCCTCCGGCGCGTCCTGCACGACGGCGAGTTCCGCGAGCCGGCCGTCGGCGTCGTACGTGGCCTCGGGGGTCAGCGAGTTGACGCCGGCGGTCTGCAGCCACGCCTTCGCCCACTCGCCCATGTCGCGTCCGGAGGTCTCCTCCAGCACGGACAGCAGGTCGTGCAGGCGGGTGTTGCCCCAGGCGTGCCGCTTGAAGTAGCGCCGTGCGCCCTCCAGGAACGCGTCCCGGCCCGCGTAGGCGACGAGCTGCTTGAGCACCGAGGCGCCCTTGGCGTAGGTGATGCCGTCGAAGTTGAGCTTGGCGTCCTCGAGGTCGCGGATGTCCGCGGTGATCGGGTGTGTGGAGGGGAGCTGGTCGGCGCGGTACGCCCACGACTTGCGGCGGTTGGCGAAGGTGATCCAGCCGTCGGAGAAGCGGGTCGCCTCGACCATCGACAGCGAGCCCATGAAGTCGGCGAACGACTCCTTGAGCCACAGGTCGTCCCACCACTCCATGGTGACGAGGTCGCCGAACCACATGTGCGCCATCTCGTGGAGGATGACGTTCGCCCGGCCCTCGTACGACGCCTGGGTCACCTTGCCGCGGAAGACGAACTCCTCGCGGAAGGTGACGCAGCCCGGGTTCTCCATCGCGCCGAGGTTGTACTCCGGGACGAAAGCCTGGTCGTACTTCCCGAAGGGGTACGGGAAGTCGAAGTGGTCGTGGAAGAAGTCCAGGCCCTGCTGGGTGATCGTGAAGATGTCGTCCGCGTCGAAGTGCCGGGCGAGGCCCTTGCGGCACAGCGCGCCGAGCGGGATCTCCAGCTCCGTGCCGTCGTCGAACCGGCGCCGGTAGACGTCGGTGACGTGGTGGTACGGGCCCGCGACGACGGCCGTGATGTACGTCGAGATGGGCTGGGTGCGGGCGAAGCGCCGCACCGAGGAGGCGCCGTCGTCCAGCGGCTCGGCCTCGCCGGTCTGCACGCCGTTGCTCAGCACCGTCCAGGACGCGGGTGCGGTGACGACGAAGTCGAAGGGCGCCTTGAGGTCGGGCTGCTCGAAGTTGGCGAACACCCGCCGGGCGTCGGCCGGCTCGTACTGGGTGTAGAGGTAGACCTCGCCGTCCTCCGGGTCGAGGAAGTGGTGCAGCCCTTCACCGGTCCGGCTGTACGCGCACCGCGCGTCGACCACCAGCTCGTTGTCCGCGGCCAGGTCGTCCAGGGTGAGGCGGGCGCCGTCGAAGGCGGTGTCCGGGTTGAGCGAGCGCCCGTTGAGTGTCGCCGAGTGCAGCTCCGGGGCGATCAGGTCCACGAAGGTGGACGCGCCGGGCTCCGTGCAGCGGAAGCGGATCGTGGTGGTGGAGCGGAAGGTGCGTACGCCGTTCGCCGGGGCCGCCTCCCGCGCGGAGCGCAGGTCGAGCGCGACCTCGTATCCGTCCACTGCGAGCAGCTCCGCACGCCGCCCGGCCTCCTCGCGGGTCAGATTCTCACCGGGCACGTCGTGACTCCCTCGTCTCGCATACCGAACATCGAACACCGGACACCGTGGGATCATCGCATGCCCGTTTCGGTCCCCACAGCGGGGAATGCCCTCGGCCGCCGGTACGTTTCCCCGGGCGGAACGGTAGACCCACCGCACCACCGACTGGCGAGGAGACCACCGGCATGCCCGAGAAGACGACCGCCGACTTCTGGTTCGACCCGCTGTGCCCCTGGGCATGGCTGACCTCCCGCTGGATGCGCGAGGTCGAGAAGGTGCGGGACGTGCGGGTCCGCTGGCACGTGATGAGTCTCGCGGTGCTGAACGAGGACAAGCTGGACGATCTGCCGGAGAAGTACCGGGAACTGATGAAGACGGCCTGGGGACCGGCCCGGGTCTGCATCGCCGCCGAGCAGGAGCACGGCCCCGAGGTGCTCGGCGGGCTCTACACCGCGCTGGGCACCCGCTTCCACAACCAGGCCCTGGAGAAGGACCGTGCGACGGTCGAGGCGGCTCTGGAGGAGGCCGGCCTGCCCGCCGCCCTCGCCGACGCCGCGGACTCCGACAAGTACGACACGCAGCTGCGCGCCTCCCACGCGGAGGGCATCGACCTGGTCGGCCAGGAGGTCGGCACCCCGGTGATCGCGGTGCCGGGGGCGGCCGGCGAACGGATCGCGTTCTTCGGCCCGGTCGTCACCCCGGCCCCCAAGGGCGAGGCGGCCGCGAGGCTGTGGGACGGCACCCTGATGGTCGCCTCCACGCCCGGCTTCTACGAGATCAAGCGCACCCGCGACGAGCCCCCGCGCTTCGACTGAGCACGGCTCGCGTACCCTGCACGCGCAGAAGGGCGGCCCCGGTGTGTCACATCCACACCGGGGCCGCCCCTTTTTCTGTTCTCCCGCTGTGCCCGGTGAAAGGTGAGAAGACGATCACGAGGAGCGGGAGTCCCGGAGGCGCCGGTTACGGCGCCAGCAGCAGCGTGTTCGCGCGCTGCTTCGCGGCGGTGTAGCGGGCGGCGACGTCCTGCCAGTTCACGACGCGCCACATCGCCTCGACGAAGTCGACCTTCTGGTTGCGGTACTGCAGGTAGAAGGCGTGCTCCCAGGCGTCGAAGACCAGGATCGGCACCGAGCCCTGGCCGACGTTGCCCTGGTGGTCGTAGACCTGCTCGACGACCAGGCGCTCGCTCACCGGCTCGTACGCCAGCACGCCCCAGCCCGAACCCTGCGTGGTCGCGGCGGCCTTGGACAGGTGGGCCTTGAAACGGGCGAAGGAGCCGAACGACTCGGCGATGGCGTCCGCGAGTTCGCCCGTGCCGTCCTTCTCCAGCGGCTCGCCACCGCCGTCACCGGTCATGTTCTGCCAGTAGATGCTGTGCAGGATGTGGCCGGACAGGTGGAAGGCCAGGTTCTTCTCCAGGCCGTTGACCGTGCCCCACTGGTCCTTGTCGCGGGCCTCCTCGAGCTGTTCGAGGGTGTCGTTCGCCCCCTTCACGTACGCAGCGTGGTGCTTGTCGTGGTGCAGCTCGATGATCTCGCCGCTGATGACCGGCTCCAGCGACGCGTAGTCGTACGGCAGTTCCGGCAGTGAGTAGGTCGCCATGCTTCCTTCTTTCCCTCCCAGCCTTGTTGCAATGGTCTTGCAAGAAGAAGCTATCAGCAAGAGGGCGCAATGCAGCGGAGCGACCCCTCCGAGTGAAGGGGCCGCTCCGCTGCCGGGGAAACGCGCTGGTCAGCTCCTACGGGCCGCCGCGGTCTCCTTGTCGGTCGCGTCCTGGCCGGCGGCGTCCTGCTCGTCCGCGCCCTTCTGTGCCTCGACGTCCTTCCGCGCCTCGGCGTCGGCCTTCGCCTCCGTCCTGGTGAGGGGGACGTCCGGAGCGGCCGAAGCCGGGGCCGCGGAACGCGGCCCGGCCGGCGACACGGACGCCGACCCGCCCAGCAGCTTCTGCCGGATCAGGCCCGCGACGACCAGCGCGGCGGTCAGGCCGCCGGTGAAGTACAGCTGCGTCCGGGTGCCCTCCTCGCGGGCCATCAGCACGAACACCGCGAGCATCGCGGCCAGGGCCACGTAGGTCAGCACGGGAAACGCCCACATGCGGACGACCAGCTTCTCCGGCGCCTCACGCTCGAGCCGGCGACGGCTGCGGATCTGGGAGACCGCGACGAAGCCCCAGACGACGAGGACGGCCGCGCCGATCATGTTCAGCAGCCAGGTGAAGACGGTGTCCGGCCACCAGAAGCTCAGCAGCACGGCGAAGAAGCCGAACACGGACGAGGCCAGCACCGTGCGGCGCGGCACGCCGCCCGAGGCCCTGCCCAGGAAGGCCAAGCCCTGGCCGCGGGTGGCCAGGGAGTACGACATGCGGGAGGCGCCGTAGATGTTGGCGTTCATCGCGGACAGCAGCGCGATGAGCACGACCACGTCCATGACCGTGCCCGCGGCGGGGACGTTCAGGGAGTCCAGCGCGGCCGCGTACGGGCCACCCGCGACCGCCTCGGAGTTCCACGGCACCAGCGTGACGATGACGGCGACCGAGCCGACGTAGAAGATCGCGATGCGCCACATCGCGGTGCGCACGGCCTTGGCGACGCCGCGGACCGGGTTCTCCGACTCGGCGGCCGCGATGGTGACGGTCTCCAGACCGCCGTAGGCGAAAACGGAGGCCAGCAGGCCCAGGATCAGGCCCTCCGAGCCGTTCGGGAAGAAGCCGCCCTCACCGAAGAGGAAGCTGCCGCCCGGCGACTCGGTGCCCGGCAGCAGACCGAGCACGGCCAGCACGCCCAGCACCAGGAAGCCGACGATGGCCAGCACCTTCAGCAGCGCGAACCAGAACTCGTACTCGCCGAAGTTCTTGACCGCGGTGAGGTTCGAGCCGGTGAAGAGCACCATGAAGAGGGCGACCCACATCCACGACTCGGTCCCCGGGAACCACCCCGTCATGATCGCGGCCGCGCCGATGGCCTCGATGGCGACGACGACGCAGAGCAGGAACCAGAAGATCCAGCCCACGGTGAAGCCCGCCCACGGGCCGATCGCCCGCTCGGCGTGCGTGGAGAAGGACCCGGAGGAGGGGTGTGCGGCCGACATCTCGCCCAGCATCCGCATGACGAGCATCACCAGCAGGCCGGAGGCCGCGTAGGCGAGGATCGCCGCCGGGCCGGCCGCGGCGATGGCGGTGCCGGAACCGACGAACAGACCGGCGCCGATGACGCCGCCGAGGGCGATCATCGACAGGTGGCGCTGCTTGAGGCCGTGCGAGAGGTTCGTGGGGGAGTGAGCCGCGTCGTCGGCCCTGGTCGGGGGCGTCGACTTTTCCGTTGCGGTCATGAAGGAGGTGCCGTTCCTTGGTGCTGCCGGGCGATGGACTGCGGAACTGATCGTTCCGACCGCCCAGTGTCGGCAGGACCAGGAGAAACATCAATAGTCGACCATGGCGCTCCAGCATCCGGACACCCCGCCGTCACGCCGCTGACCAGCGGACCTCCACGACGCCTGTGCGTGCGGTGTCGCCAACGTCACGCCGTCCGACGGCCGGAAGCACCGCGCAGGTCGGCTAGCGTCGGTCCGTCCGCGTGTAGCAACCAGGTACCGGAGTGAAGCATGTCCGCGCTGTCCAGCCCCGCCACCACCACCCGCCCCGGCGCCGTCCTCGCCGACGTGCTCCCCGCCACGAGCGCCGGCCGCGCCCGGGTGCGCGACGCCGCGCTCGTCCTCGGCGGCGCGGTGCTGACCGGACTGGCCGCGCAACTCTCCGTGCCGGTGCCCGGCTCTCCGGTGCCGGTCACCGGGCAGACCTTCGCGGCGCTCCTCGTCGGCACCGCGCTCGGCGCCCGCCGCGGCTTCCTCGCGCTCGGCCTGTACGCCGTCGCGGGCGTGGCCGGCGTGCCGTGGTTCTCCGAGGGGGCCTCCGGCTTCGGCATGCCCTCCTTCGGCTACATCCTCGGGATGCTGCTCGCCGCGACCGTGGTCGGCGCCCTGGCCCGCAGGGGCGGCGACCGCAGCCCGCTCCGCACCGTGGGCACGATGGCCGCGGGCACCGCGATCATCTACGCCGTCGGTGTGCCCTACCTCGCCCTGGCGACCGGCATGACGGCGACCGAGGCGATGGCCGCCGGACTGGTGCCGTTCCTCGTCGGCGACGCCCTCAAGGCGGCCCTCGCCATGGGCGCCCTGCCGACGGCGTGGAAGCTCACCGGCCGACGCGACTGACGGGACCGGCACACGGCCGGGGCCGAGCCCTTACCAGTGCTGTGGCCGGGAAGGTTCACCGGCTCGCGGCGACTGGCACGGCACCTGAACCCCGAGGCCCTTCGGGCACGGGGGTGCCCCCACCGTTGTCGCCTCGCGCGCGTACGGACGAGTACGAGCTGCGATCCTCCGCCTTGCGATGCGTCCCCACGGTCCTGGCGGACCTGGGGAGACCCCATGCACCAGACGCCGCGAGCTACCCGGCAAACCATCCCGGCCACAGCACTAGACTGCGCAGCATGCGCGTCTACCTCGGCTCCGACCACGCCGGCTACGAACTCAAGAACCACCTCGTGGACTGGCTGAAGTCCGCGGGCCACGAGCCCGTCGACTGCGGCCCGCACCTCCACGACGCCCAGGACGACTACCCGCCGTTCTGCCTCCGCGCCGCCGAGCGCACCGCCGCCGACAGCGAGGCCCTGGGCATCGTCATCGGCGGCTCCGGCAACGGCGAACAGATGGCGGCCAACAAGGTCAGGGGCGTCCGCTGCGCCCTGGCATGGAGCGAGGAGACCGCCTCGCTGGCCCGCGAGCACAACAACGCCAACATGGTCAGCGTCGGCGCCCGCATGCACAGCACCGAGGACGCCGTGGCGTTCGTCGAGACCTTCCTCGGCACCCCGTTCTCCGGCGACGAACGGCACGTCCGCCGCATCGACATGCTGTCCACCTACGAGGTCACCGGCACCCTCCCGCCGATCCCCGCCCACCACCCGCAGCAGGACGACTGACCGTCCGCCGGGGGAGACCATGCCCGAAGGACACACCCTGCACCGCCTGGCCGGTGAACTCCGCGACCGCTTCGGCGGCCACGCCGTGCACGCCGCCAGCCCCCAGGGCCGGTTCGCCGACGGCGCCGCCCTGCTGGACGGCCGTACGCTCACCGGCGCCGAGGCGCACGGCAAGCACCTGTTCGTCGCGTTCGACGGGGACGACGCCCGGGTGCACGTGCACCTCGGCCTCTACGGCACGTTCCGCTTCGGCGCCGGGCCCGCGCCGGCGCCCGTGGGGCAGGTCCGGCTGCGGCTGGCCACCCCCGCCGGGTACGCCGACCTGCGCGGCCCCACCCGCTGCGCCCTCGTCACCGCCGACGAGGCGCAGTCCGTCGCCGCACGCCTCGGCCCCGACCCGCTCCGCGAGGACGCCGACCCCGAACGCGCCCGGTCCCGCATCGCGCGCAGCCGCAGCAGCGTCGCCGCCCTGCTCATGGACCAGAAGGTCGTCGCCGGCGTCGGCAACGTCTACCGCGCCGAGGTCCTCTTCCGGAACCGCATCGACCCCTACCGGGCGGGCCGCGACCTGACCCGGCCGGAGTGGGACGCCGTCTGGGCCGACCTGGTCGCCCTGATGCGCGAGGGCGTACGGCTGGGCCGCATCGACACCGTGCGGCCGCAGCACACCCCGGAGGCCATGGGACGACCGCCGCGCGTCGACGACCACGGCGGCGAGGTGTACGTCTACCGGCGCGCCCCGCAGCCCTGCCACGTGTGCGGCGAGGCGATCCGCACCGCCGAACTCGCCGCCCGCAACCTCTTCTGGTGCCCCGGCTGCCAGCAGCGCTGAACCGCGCCGGGGCGGCCGAAGCCCCCCGGGGCCACCGGCGGCCGCCTCAGAAGCCGTGCGGGTTCCAGGGGGCCACCGCGCTGTGGAAGGCCGTCGCGGCCTCCGCCAGCGCGCCGTCCCGCAGCTCCCGTACCCGCCCGGCGTTCGCCAGCGCCGCGAGCGAGCTGCCGCCGAGGTAGACCGCGCCCAACTCCCGTACGGACAGGGCCAGATCCGCCGGGTCACCGGTACGGGTGCAGGCGGCGCCCTTCGGGCCGCCGGACAGCCGCCAACGTCCCGCGTTCCACGGACAGAAGGCGTCCTCCAGCTCCAGCACCACGTCCACGCCCGCCGCGTACGTACGCGCCTCCAGGGCCGCCGCGACGTCGATCACCCGCACGTACAGGGCGTCCCGCCGGGAGATCCCGCACCGCCGCGGGTCGGTGACCAGGTGCAGCCACGGATCGTCCACCGGACGCCCCTCGACGCACAGCGTCGAGGTCAGGTCGAGGTCGAAGAGATAGCGCACCAGCGCGCCGTGCGCGGCCGGGTCCAGCGCCTCCATGTCACGCAGCAGCACCTCGCCGTCCGGGTTGTCCGCGGCGTCGTAGTGCGGGCGCACCGCGTAGCGGGCGTAGCCGCGCAACTCCCCGTCCCGTTCGGCCAGCACGCACTGCATCGGCGTCGCACCGTCCCGCTTGTCCTCCGGATCGTGGACCCCGGTCCGCTCCCAGCCCGGGCGGCGCTCCAGCATGCCCGGCCGCAGCGGCACCCGGCGCGCGTACAGCTCCTCGCACGCCGCCAGCACCTCCGGGTCGCGCGGGTCCACCAGACGCAGCCGCAGGGCGTCCGCGCCGGCCGGCAGGGCGAGCCGCGTCCGCGCGGTGTCCACCCGCGCACCGAGTTCGTCGGAGGCGGCGCCGTACCCGAAGCGGCCGTAGATCAAGGGCTCCGAGGCGCGCAGCGCCGCGAGCGGTTCCCGCCGCTCGCGCACCTCCTCCAGCTGGCGGCGCATCATCGACGTCAGCACCCCGCGCCGCCGGTGCGTCGGCTTCACGGTCACCATCGTCACGCCGGCCGTCGGCACCACCGCGCCGCCCGGCACCGTCATCCGGAAGCTGAACGACCCCGTGGTGCCGCACACCTCGTCGCCGTCGTAGGCCACGATCGAGCGACCCGGCTCCATCCGCGCCGCCCACAGGGCATGGCTCTCCGGGTCGAACGTGGTCCCGAACGCGGCACGGATCACCGCCCACCACGCCTCGTGCTCGCCGGGGTCGTCCGTCAGTGTGCGCAGATCGATGGTCACCGGACATCCCTACCAGCGGCGCGGACCCGGAGGCGAGCGATTTTCGCCTCGCCGCGCCCGCCCGCGGCCGCTTCCCGGACCCGGGCACGGTATCTGCCGAAGGTCCGCTTCCGCACCGGGAATCGACGCTTCGGCGGCGAGGTCGCTAAGGTCCCAGGACATGGCACTACGGCGCGCGGGCAGCACACCCCCGGCGGCCCGGCTGCTCCAGGCGAACAAGGCGTGGCACCGGGTCCGCACCAGCATGCGCCGTTCCGCGGTGGACTACTTCCGCGGCGGCGGCTCCGACTGGGTCGCCCTCGGCGCGCTGCTGCTCACCGTGCCCGCCCTGACGTTCGCCACCGTCGTCAACCCGCTGTGGTGCGCGCCGGAGACCCTCGCCCTGCCCGTCATCGCCGGCGGACTGCTGCTGCGCCCGGCCAGCCTGCTGGCCCTGTACGCGGCGGCCGCCGTCGCGCTGATCGTGGAGGCGGCGGCGCTCGCCGAACTCGAGGACGGCGCCGGCGCCGTCACTCCGGGCACCATCCTGGTGGTCGCCGCCGTGGGCCTGTCCGGGCTGCTGGTCGCCCAGTTCCGCAGCCGGGTGGGCGTGCCCTGGCGGCGCGGCGGGACGATGCTGTTCGACCTGCGCGAGCGCATCCGCGTGCAGAGCAAGCTGCCCTCCCTGCCCGAGGGCTGGCACCGCGAGATGTCGCTGCGTCCCGCGGGCGGCCAGTCGTTCTCCGGGGACTTCGTCGTCGCCGCACGGACCGGCGCCGACGCCCGCACCCTCGAGGTGGTGCTCACGGACGTCTCCGGCAAGGGCATGGACGCCGGGTCCCGCGCCCTGCTGCTCTCCGGCGCCTTCGGGGGCCTCCTGGGGTCGCTGCCCCCGCACGAGTTCCTGCCCGCCGCCAACGGCTACCTGCTGCGCCAGGACTGGGACGAGGGCTTCGCGACCTCCGTGCACCTGGTGCTCGACCTGGACACCGGCGACTACGAGCTCTACTCGGCCGGGCACGTTCCCGCCCTCCAGCGCGACGCGGGCGCCGGCACCTGGGAGGAGAAGGCGGCCGACGGCCCCCTGCTCGGCGTCTACGACGGTGCCGCCTTCGACGCGGTGAAGGGCAGCCTGCGGCGCGGCGACGTGCTGATGCTCTTCACCGACGGGCTCGTCGAGACCCCCGAACGCGAACTGGACGAGGGCGTCGACCGCCTCACCGGCGAGGCGGACCGCTATGTGGCGGGCGGCTTCGAGGGCGCCGCCTGGCACCTGATCGAAGCCGTGGCCAAGGACGTCAACGACGACCGGGCGCTGCTGCTGATCTGCCGCGACTGAGCGTCTGCCGCGGCTGAGCGTCTGCCGCGACGGAGCGCGGGGCGGCTCCGGGGAACGGCGTCGGGCCTCGCCCCCGGGAGGGGCGAGGCCCGACGCCACGCGGTGCGCTCAGCGGCCGGCCGACACCGTCTCGCGGCGACGTTCCCGTTCCCGGCCGTCCTGCCCCTGGTCCGGCTGCTCCCCGCCGCCGTGCGCGCCGCTGCGCGCCCGTGCCTGTTCGACCGGGTCCTCGCGGAAGAACCAGGACATCTTCGGCTCCATGACGAACCGGAAGGCCCGCTGCACCGGCCCGCTGCACAGCGCGGTCATCATCACCACCGCGAGCAGCGTGATGACCACCCTGCTGGCCGGGTGGTCCACCCAGGCCATGTCGTACCAGTCGAACTCCCGCGAGAGCTTGATCGGGTAGACGTGCAGCAGGTAGGCGTAGAGCGTGCCGGCACCCAGCGCCGTGAACCACATGTGGCGGCGCGGCACCAGGGTGAGGAACGCGGCGGTCAGGACCAGGGCGCAGCCGAAGAGGGCCAGGTACATCACGGCGCCGACCCAGGAGGGCACGCCCATCTCCGCGGCGGGGCGGTCGTGCAGCAGCCACGCCTGGTTCATCCGCGGCACCGCCCAGTAGGAGAACACGGCGGTCGCCAGCAGCAGCGGCACGGACAGCAGCCGCAGACGGCGGTCCTTGAGCATCTCGAAGTGCCGGGGCCGCAGTTGGAGGCCCAGCACGAAGTACGGCAGGTACTGCAGGACCCGCATCAGGTTGAAGTCGCCGCTGATGCTCTCGGTCACGCTCGCGCACAGACCGACGGCGAGCGCCACCGGCACGGGCCAGCGCAGCCGGTGCCAGAAGGGAGCGGTCATGCGCCAGACGAACAGCGCGACCAGGAACCACAGCGCGAACCCCGGACGTTGCAGGCTGAACTCGCGGTCCGGGTTGTCCGCCCAGCGCATGAAGAGCGTGTAGAGGGTCTCGAACACCAGGTACGGCACGGCGATTCCGGTGATGAGCCGCCGGATCTGGTGCGGTCTGCCGGTGAACGTCCGCGAGAGGTAGCCGGAGATGATGATGAACGCCGGCATGTGGAAGGCGTAGACCGCCAGGTACAGCGCCTCGACCGTGCGGCTGTCGTCCTGCAGCGGCTGCCAGGCGTGACCCATGCCCACCAGCAGGATCGTGAGGTACTTCGCGTTGTCGAAGAAGGGATCGCGTTGCTTCGCTCCCGGGGCTCCGCCCTCGCGCACGGACGGCGGGGCGGAAGTGGGCGGCGTCTTCGCCGTCGGCTTCTCGGGGCGGGCCGGGGGGAGCGGGACCCGCTCATTACGAGCGTGCAACATCTGCAGCACCATAGCCGCCGGACGGGAAGAGCGAAAATCAGGGTGCGGAGCATGTCGCCCCCAGCGGTTACCAGGCGTCCCGTCAACACCCCTTTTCCCGCCGCGTCTTGTCGGAACGGGCCTCTGACCTGCGGTTTGCGAGGGTCGTGAACGAAGTGCGAAGACGCTCTGTCGAATGCGTGAGCGGTACGCGTGAGGCTGCGATGGAGGGTGCCGTGTGACCCACTCCACAGGCCTCTGTCGTGATCACGGAGCGATCACGGAGGAAAGGTGAATCACGCAACCTGTATACGGCATTGACCTGCACGAATTCGCCCCGACCGGATGACTTTCGGGCATCACGGGCATACACGCGAGGGTGAGAGTCGGCCGATCCTGCGTCAGCCTCCTGCACCGGCGGGCGTGTTGGTGGCACGATGGAGCGCAGCGGGGCTCTGGCGGCGGATCCCCGGCCGGGTGAGGCGTACGAGGGCCCGACGAGGGCGAGGGGTGTGATCGGTTGTGGAGATTTCGCTGTCGGTGGTCCTGCTGCTGGCGATCGTCCTGGTCGTGATGGTCAAGGGCGGTTCCATCAAGCCGGGCCCGGCGATCGTGGCCGCCCTCTTCGGCTTCTTCCTCGCCGCGAGCGGGGCGGCGCCGCCGATAAACAACTTCCTGGAGTCCGTCGCCAGCACGATCAACAACATCAGCATCTGACGTGCGAAGGGCCCCCGGTGCGGAACCGGGGGCCCTTCACTCGCGGAGCGGGCGACGGGAATCGAACCCGCGTAGCTGGTTTGGAAGACCAGGGCTCTACCATTGAGCTACGCCCGCGTGCGCCGCTGTGATCCCGACCGGTCACGGCCTGTGAACAGGCCCGCGTCACGGTCCGCATCGTCTCCGCTGCGGCACGGAATGCATCGTACGGCATGTACGCTACGTGTCGCACCGACGGGGTGTGGCGCAGCTTGGTAGCGCGTCCGCTTTGGGAGCGGAAGGTCGTCGGTTCGAATCCGGCCACCCCGACCACGTAGTATGGCCTCATCGCGCGTGCCTGTGTCGTGTCCGCATTTCTCATGCCGCATACGGGGCGCCCATCTCATACCCCCAGCAGTCAGCCCCAAGGAGACCGACCGTGAAGAGCGCCGTGGAGAACCTGAACCCGACCCGGGTTCGGCTCACTGTCGAGGTGCCCTTCGAGGAGCTCAAGTCCAACCTCGACGCGGCGTACAAGAAGATCAACCAGCAGGTCACGGTGCCCGGATTCCGCAAGGGCAAGATCCCGGCCCGGGTGATCGACCAGCGCTTCGGCCGCGGTGCGGTGCTCGAGGAGGCCGTCAACGACGCCCTGCCGGGGCTCTACCAGTCCGCAGTCGAGGAGGGCGAGCTGAACCCGCTCGGCCAGCCCGAGGTCGACATCACCGAGCTCAAGGACAACGAGCTGCTGGCGTTCACCGCCGAGGTCGACGTCCGCCCGAAGATCGAGATCCCGGACTACTCCGGCATCGAGGTCACCGTCGAGGCCGCCGAGGTCTCCGACGAGGACGTGGACAAGGCCGTCGAGCAGCTGCGTGAGCGCTTCGCCTCCACCACCGTCGTCGAGCGGGCCGCCGCCGAGGGCGACGTCGTGAAGATCGACCTGGAGGCCAAGGTCGACGGCGAGGTCCTGGACGACGGCGTCGCGAACGGCGTGGACTACACCATCGGCTCCGGCGAGCTGCTCGACGGCATCGACGACGCCGTCACCGGCCTGGAGGCCGGCGCCACCGCCACCTTCACCTCCGAGCTCAAGGGCGGCTCCGCCGCGGGCAAGGAGGCCGAGGTCAAGGTCGACGTCACCAGCGTCTCCGCCCGTGAACTCCCCGAGCTGGACGACGACTTCGCCCAGCTGGCCAGCGAGTTCGACACCCTCGACGAGCTGCGCGAGGACAGCCGCAAGCGGCTCGGCCAGTCCAAGAAGTACGAGCAGGCGACCGAGGCCCAGGAGAAGGTCCTCGACGAGCTGATCGGCCTCGCCGAGATCCCCGTCCCCGAGAAGCTCCTCGAGGACGAGGTCAACACCCGCAAGAACAACCTGATCAACCACCAGCTCGCCCAGATGGGCATCGACCTGGCGGCCTACCTCAAGATGCAGGACAAGTCCGAGGAGGACTTCGACGCCGAGCTCAAGGAGCAGGCGGAGAAGGGCATCAAGACCCAGTTCCTGCTCGACGAGCTGGTCAACACCGAGAAGCTCAACGTCAGCCAGGAGGAGCTCACCGAGCACCTCATGCGCCGTGCGCAGTCCTCCGGCATGAGCCCCGACCAGTTCGCCCAGGCCGTCGTCGAGGGCGGCCAGGTGCCGATGCTCGTCGGCGAGGTCGCCCGTGGCAAGGCCCTGGCCGTCGTGGTCGAGGCCGCGACCGTCAAGGACTCCAACGGCGAGGTCGTGGACCTCGACGACGAGGACGAGACCGCCGAGACGGTGGCCGCCGACGCTGGGGCCTCCGACGACACCGAGGCCGCCTCCGCCGAGGCCGAGGCCGACAAGGCCTGACGCACCTCCCCGACGGGCCCCGGCCATGCACGGCACGGGGCCCGTCGTGCTCCCCGCACGCACGGCCGTCGGCCGGGTCACCCCCCACGCCCGGAGGCTGTGGAGGGGGGTACCTCCCGCGTCCGGGGCGCAGCCCCGGGCAACGGTGGAGAGGGCGGGGCGGCGCGATGCCGCCCCCGGGCCCCGCACGCCGCGCGCCACGCTGACAGCGAACAGTCACCCGTGCGGGAGTGCGCCCGCCGACCAGCGCGTTAGGGTCCGTAGATACGAGGGCGAAGCTGTCCTCACGGCCCCGCCCGCAGGGCGAGGACGACGGACAGCTGCCGCCCGTAAGACGACGCAGTGACGGCCATGCCGAATCGCAGCCGTCCGGACACGAGCAGGTGGACACGTGACGCTTCCGATGCCTTCCGCCGCCGCTGAGCCCAACTTCGGTGGTGGCCTCGGCGACCAGGTCTACAACCGACTGCTCAACGAGCGGATCATCTTCCTCGGGCAGCCGGTCGACGACGACATCGCCAACAAGATCACCGCGCAGCTGCTTCTCCTTGCCGCCGACCCGGACAAGGACATCTACCTCTACATCAACAGCCCCGGCGGATCGATCACGGCGGGCATGGCGATCTACGACACCATGCAGTACATCAAGAACGACGTGGTGACCATCGCCATGGGCCTCGCCGCCTCCATGGGCCAGTTCCTGCTCAGCGCGGGCACCCGCGGCAAGCGCTTCGCGCTGCCGAACGCCGAGATCCTGATCCACCAGCCGTCCGCGGGCCTCGCCGGCTCCGCGTCGGACATCAAGATCCACGCGGAGCAGCTGCTCCGCACCAAGAAGAAGATGGCCGAGCTCTCCGCGCTGCACACCGGCCAGACCGTCGAGCAGTGGACGCGCGACGCGGACCGCGACCGTTGGTTCAACGCCGAGGAGGCCAAGGAATACGGCCTGATCGACGAGGTGTACGGCTCCGCGGCCCAGCTTCCGGGCGGCGGCGGTACGGGCGCGTGAGCGCGCACCGACCGCACGGCCCGAGCATCCGCCCTCCGCAGCCAGCCCTTCACCAGGAGTACACCGCGATGACCAGCCTTCCCCCCGTTCCCGGCGCCGGCCTGCCGGCCGGCCCGCAGGCGCGCTACACCGGGCCGTCGCCCGACGCGCGGTACGTCGTCCCGCGGTTCGTCGAGCGCACCTCGCAGGGTGTGCGCGAGTACGACCCGTACGCGAAGCTCTTCGAGGAGCGGGTGATCTTCCTCGGCGTGCAGATCGACGACGCGTCGGCCAACGACGTCATGGCGCAGCTGCTGTGCCTGGAGTCGATGGACCCGGACCGTGACATCTCGATCTACATCAACAGCCCCGGCGGCTCGTTCACGGCGCTCACCGCCATCTACGACACGATGCAGTTCGTGAAGCCGGACATCCAGACGGTCTGCATGGGCCAGGCCGCGTCCGCCGCCGCCGTCCTGCTGGCCGCCGGCACCCCCGGCAAGCGGATGGCGCTGCCCAACGCCCGCATCCTGATCCACCAGCCGTACAGCGAGACCGGCCGCGGCCAGGTCTCCGACCTGGAGATCGCGGCGCGCGAGGTGCAGCGGATGCGCACCCAGCTGGAGGAGATGCTCGCCAAGCACTCCACCAAGGACATCGAGACCATCCGCGACGACATCGAGCGGGACAAGATCCTCACCGCCGAGGAGTCCCTGGAGTACGGACTGGTCGACCAGATCGTGTCGACCAGGAAGAGTTCCGTCGATCTGAGGGGCTGACCGCCCCACCAGCCCCCCTTGGACGCAGTCGTACCAAGGGGGGCACACTTCGACGGTGCGGGAGGGTACCGTCTTCAGTGCACGTACCTCGGTCCGTCCCGTGCGGGACGGATCCCAGGCGATAGGGGAAGCACCTCGTGGCACGCATCGGTGATGGCGGCGACCTGCTCAAGTGCTCGTTCTGCGGCAAGAGCCAGAAGCAGGTGAAGAAGCTCATCGCGGGGCCAGGTGTGTACATCTGCGACGAGTGCATCGATCTCTGCAACGAGATCATCGAGGAGGAGCTCGCCGAGTCCTCCGAGGTGCGCTGGGACGAACTGCCCAAGCCGCGGGAGATCTACGAGTTCCTCGAGGGCTACGTCGTCGGCCAGGAGGCCGCCAAGAAGGCGCTCTCGGTCGCCGTCTACAACCACTACAAGCGGGTGCAGGCCGGCGAGAACGCCGCCCCGCAGGGCCGCGACGACGGCATCGAGCTGGCCAAGTCCAACATCCTGCTGCTCGGCCCCACCGGCTCCGGTAAGACGCTGCTCGCGCAGACCCTCGCCCGGATGCTGAACGTCCCCTTCGCCATCGCCGACGCCACCGCCCTCACCGAGGCCGGATACGTCGGCGAGGACGTCGAGAACATCCTGCTGAAGCTGATCCAGGCCGCGGACTACGACGTCAAGAAGGCCGAGACCGGCATCATCTACATCGACGAGATCGACAAGGTCGCGCGGAAGAGCGAGAACCCGTCGATCACCCGCGACGTCTCCGGCGAGGGCGTCCAGCAGGCGCTGCTGAAGATCCTGGAGGGCACCAGCGCCTCGGTGCCGCCGCAGGGCGGACGCAAGCACCCGCACCAGGAGTTCATCCAGATCGACACCACCAACGTGCTGTTCATCGTCGGCGGCGCGTTCGCCGGACTGGAGAAGATCATCGAGTCCCGGGCGGGGGCCAAGGGCATCGGCTTCGGCGCCGACATCCGGTCCAAGCGGGAGATCGAGGAGAAGAACCAGTTCGAGGACGTGATGCCCGAGGACCTGGTGAAGTTCGGCATGATCCCGGAGTTCATCGGCCGCCTCCCGGTCATCACCAGCGTCCACAACCTCGATCGCGAGGCGCTGCTCCAGATCCTCATGGAGCCGCGCAACGCGCTGGTCAAGCAGTACCAGCGGCTGTTCGAACTCGACGGCGTCGAGCTGGACTTCGACCGCCCGGCGCTGGAGGCCATCGCCGACCAGGCCATCCTCCGCGGTACCGGCGCGCGCGGCCTGCGCGCCATCATGGAGGAGGTGCTGATGTCCGTGATGTACGAGGTGCCCTCCCGCAAGGACGTCGAACGCGTCGTCATCACCGAGGACGTCGTTCACTCCAACGTGAACCCCACCCTCGTCCCCCGCGACCGTGGCCGCGGCCACGGCGAACCCCACGAGAAGAGCGCGTAGGCGCGCGCCCCGCGTTCATTCCCGCGTGGCCGCGTTCTGCGGCAGTGAAGTCGCGGTGGCCACGCGGGAGTGTCCGGTAACGGCGAAGCCGGTCACCGTGAGCCGCCCGTGCGCTGGGTGGCCACGATGCAACCGAGGACGATCAGGGCCGCCACGGGGGCGAGCGGCGAGAGGCTCTCGCCCATCAGCACGACGGCCCAGGCGAGGGTGAGCAGCGGCTGGGCCAGCTGGATCTGACTCGCCCTGAGCACTCCGGCGAGTGCCATGCCGCGATACCAGACGACGAAGCCGGCGAACTGGGACACGGCGGCGATGTAGGCCATCCCGGCGATCGCCTTCCCGGTCGGGTGCACCGGTTCCGCAGGCAGGGCGAGGACCGTCACCAGAGCGGACACGGGAAGAGCGGCGACGACGCCCCAGGCGATGACCTGCCAGCCGGGCATGTGGGAGGCGAGCCGACCGCCCTGGGCGTATCCGGCGGCGCACACCAGCAGGGCACCGAAGAGATGGACGTCCCCGAGTGTCGGCAGGCCGTGGCTCTGCTGGAGGGTGAACGCGGCCACGGTCAGGGCGCCGAGGCCGGCGGCCGTCCAGAACGCCCGGGAGGGACGCCGCCCGGTCAGGAGGGTCGAGACGGCGGCGGTCGCCAGCGGCAGCATGCCGATGACCACGGCCGAGTGCGCGGTGCTGGACGTCTGCAGCGCCAGTGTGGTCAGCAGTGGAAAGCCGACGACGCAGCCGCCGGCGACGGTGAGCAGGCCGGGCCAGTGCCGTCGTTCGGGCACCGGTACCCGGGCTGCGTACAGGCACGTCGCCGCGAGCAGACCCGCGAGCAGGCCCCGCACACCGGTCGCGGTCCACGGCCCGAAGCCGTCCAGGGCCCACACCGTGGCGGGAAGACTGAAGGAGAACGCCGTCACGCCGAGCGCGGCCAGGAGAGTACCGGTGCGGACCGCTATCGCCACCGTCTGAGTAGCGCTATCGTCAACTGTCATGAACGACGGTAGCAGTACGGGACAGCTGGTCGCGACCCTGAGAAAGGAACTGGACCGCTACTCGGAAGGAGAGAAGCTCCCCTCGAACCGTGCCCTGGTGACGCGTCACCGGGTCAGCCCGGTGACCGTCTCGCGGGCGATCGCCGCGCTGGCCGCCGAGGGACTTGTGGCCTCCCGGCCCGGCTCCGGAGTCTTCAAGGCCGCCGCCCGCCGCGGCACCGCCGCCCCCGGTGACGTCTCCTGGCAGGAGGTCGCGCTGTCCGCGGACCTCCCGCACACCGCGGTCGACGCGGGGAACCGCGGCACCGACGCGACCGGGGTGCTCGCCACCCTGAACGCCCCGCCGGCCGAGGTCGTCGACCTCAACGGCGGCTATCTGGACGCAGCGCTGCAGCCGGAACGGGCGCTGGCCGCCGCGCTGGCCAGGGCCGGCCGCCGACCCGGCACCTGGTCCCGCCCACCGGTGGAGGGCCTGGCCGAACTACGGGACTGGTTCGCCCGTGACATCGCGGGCCCCTACGGCTCGCTCGACGCGTCGGACGTCCTGATCACCGCCGGCGGGCAGGGCGCACTCACCACCGCGCTCCGGGCCCTGGCCCCGCCGGGAGCCGTCGTCCTGGTCGAATCGCCCACCTACCCCGGCATGCTGGCCGTGGCCCGCGCCGCGGGGCTCCGCCCCGTTCCGGTGCCCGTCGACGCCGACGGAGTGCGCACCGACCTGCTGGGGAAGGCGTTCGCGGCCACCCGGGCCCGGGTGTTCGTCTGCCAGCCGCTGTTCCACAACCCCACCGGCAGCGTCCTGCCGCCGCAGCGGCGTACGGCGGTGCTGGACATCGCCCGGGCGGCGGGCGCCTTCGTGGTCGAAGACGACTTCGCACGCCGCCTCGTGCATGCCGACACCCCTTCCACGCCACCGCCCTTGGCCGCCGACGATCCGGACGGCGTCGTCGTGCACGTGCGTTCGTTGACGAAGGCGGCCTCACCCAGTCTGCGCATCGGGGCGTTGGCCGCGCGCGGTCCGGTGTTCGAGCGGCTGCGCGCCATCCAGGTCGTCGACAGCTTCTTCGTCCCCCGGCCGCTGCAGGAGACCGCCCTCGAACTGGTCGGCTCTCCCGCCTGGGCCAGACACCTCCGGGCGCTGGCGGAAGCGCTCCGGGAACGCCGGACCCTCCTGCTCACCGCACTGGGCCGCGAAGTGCCCTCGCTGGTCCCGGACCGGCCACCCCACGGCGGATACCACCTGTGGCTGCGGCTGCGTGACGGTGCCGACGAGCACGCCGTCACCGCCACCGCGTTGCGCCTCGGCGTGGCGGTCACCGCCGGCAGCCCCTACTTCACGGCCGAAGCGCCCGCCCCGCACCTGCGGTTGAGCTACGTCAGCACGCCGGGCACCGCGCAACTGGAGGCGGGTATCCGACTGCTCCGCCAGGCCCTCGTGCAGAACTCCGCGCTGCCGGAGTGAGGTCGCGGCGGGTGCGCAGCAACGACAGAGGGGGCGCCCGGCCATCGGCCGGGCGCCCCCTTTCGCATCCACTGCCGTCAGCCGACGGGAACGCGGACCTCCTCGCGGAGGTCGGCGGTGGTCTGGGCGGCCTCGTCCAGCGACATGGTGGTGATGCCGGCGAGAGTGACGACCGCCAGGGTGCTGTTGTCGCCCCAGGCGCAGATCGGAATCTCGCTGGGAGCGCCGGGGGTCGTCTGGCTGGTGGGCTTCACCATCTGACACTTCATGTATCCGTTGAAGCCGGTCGGTGACTTCTGCTCGGCGGTCCCCACGAGTTCGGCCTGGGCGTTGCCGGTGGCGTCGTCGAAGACGGCGTCCACCGCGCCCTCGGGGTCTTCGACCTCCCCGTAGGCTCCGAAGATGGAGAGCGCCTTGATGTTCTGAAGGTCCTCGGGGGAGGGGGACGTGTCGGTGGCGTCGTAGGTGCTGTAGGCCACGGTGACCGGAGTGCCGTCGTTGACGCCGGCATCGTCCATGTCGGAGGTGGTCATCTCCTGCGTGGTCTGGCCCTGCTGCTTCTTGTACTCGCCCAGCACGGTCTCCGGCGTCTCGATCTTGTGGGCGCCGTCGTCGGCGATGTCGCTGCCACCGCCGCCGCCCATGGAGAGGACGATGGCGACGATGATGGCGCCGACCAGGGCGAGGGAGCCGACCACGATGGCGATGGTCTTGCCGGTCTTGCTGCCGCCGCCCTCAGGCGGCATGGGCATGCCGGGCTGGCCGTACGGCATGCCGGGCTGCTGGCCGTAGGGCTGGCCCGGCGCGGTCGGATGGCCGCCGTAGCCCTGCTGCGGCGGCACGCCCGGCTGGCCCTGGGGGTAGCCGTACGCGGGCTGGCCACCCGGCTGCTGCGGGGGCTGGGGGTAGCCGTAGCCGGGCTGACCGGGCTGGCCCTGCGGCGGGGGAGTGGGCGCACCATAGGGACCGGGCTGGCCCGGCTGCTGCGGCGGCTGCTGGCCGTACGGGCCCGGTGGCGGCTGGTTGTGGCTCATGGTGGCGCGTCCCCTCCGTTGGCTGTGCGTGAATGCGCACGGACATCCTGACGGACGCGGCGCCGGGCGGCTGCACCGGGGCACAAACCGATTCGAGACCATTACATGTGCCGCCGTAGACTTGCGCCCGTGACTGACAACACCCAGCAGGGCCCCGCATCGCACGGGCCCGACGCCGCAGCCCCCGCAGATCTGCCGACCCAGTACGCGCCGGCCGACGTAGAGGGGCAGCTGTACGGGCGCTGGGTGGAGCGCGGCTACTTCGAGGCGAGCGCCAAGAGCGACAAGCCCGCGTACACCATCGTCATCCCGCCGCCGAACGTCACCGGCTCCCTCCACCTCGGCCACGCCTTCCAGCACACGCTGATGGACGCCCTGACGCGCCGGAAGCGCATGCAGGGCTTCGAGTCGCTGTGGCTGCCGGGCATGGACCACGCCGGCATCGCCACCCAGAACAAGGTCGAGCAGCAGCTCGCCGACGAGGGCAAGTCGCGGCACGACCTCGGCCGGGAGGCGTTCGTCGAGCGCGTCTGGCAGTGGAAGGAGGAGTACGGCGGGAAGATCCTCGGCCAGATGCGACGTCTCGGCGACGGCGTCGACTGGTCGCGTGAGCGCTTCACCATGGACGAGGGCCTGTCGCGCGCCGTCCAGACCGTCTTCAAGCGGATGTACGACGACGGCCTGATCTACCAGGCCGAGCGCATCATCAACTGGTGCCCGCGCTGCCTCACCGCCATCTCCGACATCGAGGTCGACTACCAGGACGACGACGGCGAGCTGGTCTCGCTGCAGTACGGAGAGGGCGACGAGACCGTCGTCGTCGCGACGACGCGTGCCGAGACGATGCTCGGCGACACGGCGGTCGCCGTCCACCCCGACGACGAGCGGTACCGGCACCTGGTCGGCAGGCGCATCAAGCTGCCGCTGACCGGCCGCACGATCCCGGTCGTCGCCGACGAGCACGTCGACCCGGAGTTCGGCACCGGCGCCGTCAAGGTGACGCCCGCGCACGACCCGAACGACTTCGCCATCGGCCGCCGGCACGACCTGGAGTCGCTCACGGTCCTCGACGAGCGGGGCGTCATCACCGCGCACGGCCCGTTCGAAGGGCTGGACCGCTTCGAGGCGCGCTCGGCGATCGTCGCCGCGCTGCGCTCGCAGGGCCGCGTCGTGGCGGAGAAGCGCCCGTACGTCCACTCCGTCGGACACTGCTCGCGCTGCAAGACCACCATCGAGCCGCGGCTGTCGCTGCAGTGGTGGGTCAAGGTCGGTCCGCTGGCGCAGGCCGCGGGCGACGCCGTCCGCGACGGGCGGGTGACGATCCACCCCGCCGACATGTCGAGCCGCTACTTCGACTGGGTCGACCACATGCACGACTGGTGCATCTCGCGCCAGCTGTGGTGGGGCCACCGGATCCCCGTCTGGTACGGCCCGGACGGCGAGGTCCGCTGCGTCGGCCCGGACGAGGAGCCCCCGACGGGCGAGGGCTGGCGCCAGGACTCCGACGTGCTGGACACCTGGTTCTCCTCCGGCCTCTGGCCGTTCTCCACGCTCGGCTGGCCCGACCGCACCGAGGACCTGGAGAAGTTCTATCCGACCGACGTCCTGCTGACCGGCCACGACATCATCTTCTTCTGGGTCGCCCGGATGATGATGTTCGGCCTCTACGCGATGGACGGCACCCCGCCGTTCCACACCATCGCGCTCACCGGACTCGTCCGCGACGAGCACGGCAAGAAGATGTCCAAGTCCTTCGGCAACGTCGTCGACCCGCTGGACTGGATGGAGGCGTACGGCTCGGACGCGCTCCGTTTCACGCTGGCCGCCGGCGCCAACCCCGGTACGGACGTGCCGATCGGCGAGGACTGGGTCAAGGCGTCCCGGAACTTCGCCAACAAGATCTGGAACGCGACGCGCTTCGCACTGATGAACGGCGCGACGGTCGAGGGCCCGCTGCCGGCTCCCGAGGAGATGACGGCCGAGGACCGCTGGATCCTCTCCCGCCTCAACCGGACGGTCGCCGAAGCCGACGCGTACTACGACGACTACCAGTTCGCGAAGCTCAGCGACGCGCTGCGGCACTTCGCGTGGGACGAGGTCTTCGACTGGTACGTCGAGCTGACCAAGACCACGTTCACGGCCGGGGGGCGCCCGGCCGAGGTCTCGCGCCGCGTGCTGGGCGAGGTCCTGGACGTGCTGCTGCGGGTGCTGCACCCGGTCGTCCCGTTCGTCACCGAGGCGCTGTGGACGACGCTCACCGGGCGCGAGTCCGTCGTCGTCGCCGAGTGGCCGCGCGACTCCGGTTTCCGTGACGAGGCGGCCGAGCGCGAGATCGCCACGCTCCAGCAGGTCATCACCGAGGTGCGGCGCTTCCGCGCCGACCAGGGGCTCCAGCCGGGGCAGCGGGTGCCGGCGCGGCTCGACTTGGACGGCACGGCACTCGCCGCGCACGAGGACGCCATCCGGTCGCTGCTGCGGCTCCAGCCCGCGGGCGAGGACTTCTCGCCGACGGCGTCCCTGCCGGTCGCCGGCGCCACGGTCGCGCTCGACCTGTCCGACGCGATCGACTTCGAGGCGGAGCGGAAGCGGCTCACGAAGGACCTGGGGCTCGCGGAGAAGGAACTCAAGCAGTCCGACGCCAAGTTGGGCAACGAGGGGTTCCTCGCCAAGGCGCCGGACCACGTCGTGGAGAAGATCCGGGGACGCAAGTTGGCCGCGGAGGCCGACATCGCCCGCATCCGCGGCCAGCTCGACGGTCTGCCCGGCTGACGACGTCGGCTGCTGCCGCTCGTCCGGGGCCGGAGCCGCGTTGGCGCGGTTCCGGCCTGCCGGAACCCTCGTCCCCGCCGCCGGACGCACGAGGAGCCCTCGCACACCGTCACCGCCGGTGACGGAACGTGTACATGCACGTCCGAGGGGCGCAGCACATCCTCATATCTGAGGAGGCGGGGGGAGGGGTCAATCCTCTGAACTCCCCTCTCTGCCGCCCCCTTTCCGGTGACGATGCAGGATGGTGACGCTCCGCCCGCGGTGGTTTGCTCAAGGCGATCCCCGACGAAGGGAAGAGCCATGAAGGAGACCCGGGGCAGGACCATGGGACGGCTCTCCTCGTCACCCACCCCGCTCGTCGCACAGGTCCGCGACGCAGCCCGTGACCTGTGGCAGGGCCGAGGCGGGCGGGACGAGATCGACTGCGTCCTGCGCATCCTGGAAGTCGGCACCGCGTTCGGGTCGACACTGGAGGCGTTCGAACACCGCGCCTCCGCCCACGTCCTGTCCGGCGACGCACGACGTGACCGCGTCGACGGACCCGCCGGCGCCGCGTGGCTGGAACAGGCGCGTGCCCTGTCCGGACTGGGCCTGGTGCTGCCCGGCGCCTCCCGCGCACAGCGCGGCCTGCTGGCCGCGTCGATGTGCACCGCCGCCTACGGCCTGCGCACCCGCACCGACGGCCGTGCCCCCGACGGCCCCGACCATCTCGCGTACGTCAACTACTTCGTCGCCGCGGTGGAGAAGGCGTTCGGACACGACCGGCGGGCCCGCGAGGCGCTGGTGTGGTTCCTGGCCGCGCAGGTGTGCGGCGGATACCTCTCGGCGGGCGCCGCGAAGCTGTTCTCGCCGGTGTGGCGCGACGGTTCGGCGATCACGGAGATCCTCCGCACCGCCGACGCGGGGGACTCCGCGGTCTCGCGCGTCGTGCACCGGCACCCGCTTCTCGCCAAGGCGATCGCCTGGGGAACGATCGCCGGCGAACTGGCCTTCCCCCTCGTGCTGGTGGCTCCTCGTCCTGTGGCCCGGGGCATCCTCGCCGCCGGGATCGTGCGCCACCTCGGCAACGCCCGCTTCACGGGCTTCGACCGGGTCATCTGGTCCTCCTGTTCCACCTACCCCGCTCTCGCACACGTCTCCCGCCACCTCGGGCCCCGAACGGGACCCGGGGCCGCTCGGGCCCGTGACCGGGCGGGGACCGCCGTCCCGGCCGGCTCCGCCGCCGGACTGGTGCGCGCGGCGGCCACCCCTCGTGGGGCGGCGGTCCTCGCTGCAGGTCTGGGCGTCGCGGCGGTGGCGGGGGTAGCCGCGCGCCGCGCGGTGCGGGCACGACGTCAGCGGATGACCGTCGCGCGGCCCGGCGAACTCGTGCGGGTGGGGGAGAGCCGGGTCCACGCGCTGGCCCGGAGCAGTGCCGACGAGCCGCGCTGCGAGGGGCCCACCGTCGTCTTCGAGAACGGGCTCGGCGCGCCGGCCACCCAGTGGGGGTGGGTGCTGCGCGGACTGCGCCCGGACATCCCGTATCTGGCGTACGACCGCCCCGGCATCGGTTGGAGCCCTCCGGTATGCGGCCGCCGGGACGCGGAGGAGTCCGCCGACGGGCTGCTGCGTCTGCTCTGCGCCCGGGGGCTGGAGCCGCCGTACGTGCTGGTCGGGCATTCGGTAGGGGGACTCCTGATCCGCAGCTTCGCGCGGCGTCACCCCGAACTGGTTGGCGGGCTGGTCTTCGTCGACGCCTTCCACCCGCAGCAGTTCGTCCGTTCCGCGAAGCAACGCGAGGCGATGCCCTGGATCAGACAGCGGATGGCGACGACCCAGGCACAGGCGGCGCTGGGCCTGCTCGGGCGCTCCGGGGGGACGGACCGGATGCACGGTCTTCCCAACGACCTGGCTCCGGCCACCCGGGAGGCCCTGTCCCGTCCCGGGCTGTGGCGGGCGGCGCGGCGCGAGCTCTCCGAGTCGCAGCGCAGCTGGTCGCCGGACGCGAGGCGGCTGGAGCCGCACTCCGGGCCGGTGGCCGTGCTGACCGCGGGGGAGAGTGCCCGCAGGGACCCGGCGCACCTCGGGCTCCAGAAGGAGTTGGCGCTGCTGTCGAAGGTGTCCTGGCACGACGTCGCCGAGGACGCCGGTCACGAGACGCTGCTGCTCGACGAGCGGCACGCGGCACACGTCGTCCGGGCCGTGGACTGGGTCCGTGCCCGGGCCGCCGTGGCCGACGCCCCGGCGAAGACCACCGGAAGGACGAGGTGAGCAGTCCGTCATGATCTCCCAGACCCCCGTGTCCCGGGTGCCGGGCACCTCGCTCGCGGCCACGGCCGCCCGCGGCGGACTCTATGCCGTGTTGGTGTCCTGGGCGGGACTGACCGTCGCCCGGCAGTTCCGGAAGGAACCGGAGTCCGGCTCCGTCACGGGTCTCGACCCGGTCGGCACGGCCGTACCGGTGACGAGGTTGCCCGCACCGCACCCGGCGGCGCCCGACATTCACCTGCTCCGGCGCGCCAAGCTGGCCGACGGCCGGGTCACCGCCTGCCAGGAGTACCCGCTCCGCGAGCGTCGATCGGTGCGTCACATGCTGTGGCATCCGAACAGGAGGGTCGAGCGGCTGCTGACGGACGCCGTCTCGGAGTTGACTCAGGTGGCGGTCGACGAGCAGCGGGTGCGGCACCTCCGGGGGAGCACGCCGTACCTGTCCCTCCTGGACTTCGTCACTCACACGTGTGAGCACCCGGAGGGGGCGCGGGAGGTGCAGTTCCTCATCGTCTCCTCGGCGGGCGACCACGAGAACGAGAGGCTGCGCACCCTGTTCGCCTCGGATTTCCATCCGCTGGCCTGAGCGTGCCGGGCACCCCGCCCCGGCACGGACACGCGCCGCCGCCTCGCTCAGCCGCGGGGGACTGGCGGCGCGATCAGCGACATCTCCAGCGCGGTGATCACCGCGGCGGTGCGGTTGTCGGCTCCCAGCTTGCGAAGGATGTTCCCGACGTGCGTGGACACGGTCGTGGGCGAGATGAACAGCGTGCGCCCGATCTGTGTGTTGGACATCCCGGTGTACATCAGGGACAGCACGCGCTCCTCGCGCTTGGTGAGCACCTTCGGGCTGGGCACGCGCGCGGTCAGCACGTCGGTCAGCCGCCCGTCCACCCGGCGCAGCAGCCGTGGTGAGACGAACAAGGCGCACGAGGCGGCCGCATGGATGGCGGCCGCGGTGTCGAAGACGGTGTCGTCGGGCAGCACGATCGCCGAGGCGCCGTTCGCCATCGCGGCCGCAACCTGGGTACGGCTCCCGTCGCAGACCACGGCGAGCGGGCCGGGTTCGGAGGGGTCGGAACGTCGTGGAAGCAGCGTGCTGAGGCTCTCGGCCCGCTCGCCGGGGAGCCTGGCGAGCCAGATGTCGACGCTGGGCGCCTTCGGATGCGCCAGAGCCTCGGCGGGTGTGGCACGGGTCAGCGTGATCTCTATGTGGAACCGGTCGAGCGCCAGCCCCAGGACGTGGGACAGGTGCTTGTTGTCGCTCGTTATCAAGCCCACGGACAGCACGGGTGGATCACCTCGCTGAATCCCGGCAGTTTCTTCAGAACCTTCCTACCCCGGTACCCGGCGGTAATGAATGTCCGCCTCGGGCGTGATCGTGACCGGGTCGTGCCCGATTTCCGGCCCGTGCGCGCCCGCACCGGCCGACCCGCCGGGGCGGGCGGGCCCGCCGGGGCCGACCGGGCGGCGGTCGCGCCGGCCCACCGGCCCGACCGGGCGGCGGTCCGCGCGGGTTCCTCCGTAGACTGGCGCACGTGAGCGAGCAGTCCCCAGCATCCGACGATCCGACCCCCGACGACCCCTTCGAGGAGATCGTCGGCGAAGAGACCGACCGCGACCCCGACCTGGCCGTGATCGAGGCCGGCAGCCGTACCCTCCGCGCCCAGGCGGGACCGCCCCAGCCGGACGTCGTGCCGACGCGGCCGGAGGACCCGGAGACGGACCGCGCGCTGCGCGAGGTCGAGGAGGAGCTGGCCACCCGCTGGGGCGAGACCAAGCTCGACCCGTCCCGGACACGTATCGCCGCGCTGATGGACGTGCTCGGCGAACCGCAGCGCGCCTACCCCTCGATCCACATCACCGGCACCAACGGCAAGACCTCCACCGGGCGCATGATCGAAGCCCTGCTCGGTGCGTTCGACCTGCGGGCCGGCCGCTACAGCAGCCCCCACGTGCAGTCGATCACCGAGCGGATCAGCGTGGACGGCGCGCCGCTGTCCGCCGAACGCTTCGTGGAGACCTACCGGGACGTCGAGCCGTTCGTGGCGATGGTCGACGAACGCCAGGAGTACCGGCTGTCCTTCTTCGAGGTGCTCACCGCGATGGCCTACGCCGCCTTCGCCGACGCACCGGTGGACGTCGCGGTCGTCGAGGTCGGCATGGGCGGCACCTGGGACGCCACCAACGTCATCGACGCCGACGTCGCGGTGATCACCCCCATCTCCCTCGACCACACCGACCGGCTCGGCGACACTCCGGAGAAGATCGCCGTCGAGAAGTCCGGCATCGTCAAGACCGACGCCCGCGTCGTCCTCGCCCAGCAGCCGGTGGAGGCCGCGTCCGTGGTGCTGCGCCGCGCGGTGGAGGTCGACGCGACCGTCGCCCGCGAGGGGATGGAGTTCGGCGTGGTCTCCCGCGAGGTCGCCGTCGGCGGGCAGCTCATCACGCTGCGCGGACTCGGCGGGGAGTACCCGGATCTCTTCCTGCCGATGCACGGCGCCCACATGGCGCACAACGCCTCCGTCGCCCTCGCGGCCGTCGAGGCGTTCCTGGGCGTCGGTACCGAGCACGCCCGCGAGCTGGACGTGGACACCGTCCGCCAGGGCTTCGCGTCCGTCGCCACCCCCGGCCGGCTGGAGCTCGTGCGGTCCTCGCCGTCCGTGCTCCTGGACGCCGCGCACAACCCGGCCGGCGCACAGGCCGCGGCCGCCGCGATCGGCGAGGCGTTCGGCTTCAGCCGGCTCGTCGGCGTCGTCGGGTGCAGCGCCGAGAAGGACGTGCGCGGACTGCTGGAGGCGTTCGAGCCGGTCTTCACCGAGGTCGTCGTCACCCGCAACGCCACCCACCGCGCCATGGACGTCGACGAACTCGCGGCCCTCGCGGTCGAGGTGTTCGGCGAGGAGCGGGTGCAGGTCGAGCCGCGCCTGGACGACGCGGTGGAGGCCGCCATCACCCTCGCGGAGGAGGAGGGCGAGTACGCCGGAGCGGGCGTGCTCGTCACCGGTTCGGTGTTCACCGTCGGCGAGGCCCGGCTGCTGCTGGGAAGGAACGGGTAGAGGCAGTGCGAACCCTGTGCGCGAGCACCCTGATCGGCGAGTTCTTCGTGATCGGCTTCGCCGGTCTGGTCGCGATGCAGCTCAGCGACGTCTCCACGACCGCCGTCTGGGCGGTGAGCGGCACCGGGATGCTGCTGTCCCTGCTGCTGTGCGGGATGCTGGGCCGGCCCGGCGGCGTCCAGCTCGGCTGGGCCCTCCAGATCGGCCTGATCGCGAGCGGCTTCGTGGTTCCCGCCATGTTCTTCCTCGGCGCCTGCTTCGCCGGTCTGTGGTGGGCCTCGGTGCATTTCGGTCGGAAAGTGGACGAGGCGAAGGCCGCCCGTGCGGCGGCCGCCGAGGCGGAGACTGCCTGAGGGGCCGTCGAAGCGCCCGTGTAGCCTCTCACCACCCCTGACATCGCGCGTTCCACCGCTGTACCCCGAGGAGTCCGCACATGAGCCAGCGCACGCTCGTCCTGCTCAAGCCCGACGCCGTCCGCCGTGGCCTGATCGGCGAGATCGTCGGACGCATCGAGAGCAAGGCGGGATGGGCCATCACCGCGCTGGAGCTGCGCACCCTGGGCCGGCCCCTCCTGGAGCAGCACTACGGCGAGCACGCGGACAAGCCGTTCTACCCCCCGCTGATGGAGTTCATGACCTCCGGTCCGTCCGTGGTGATGGTCGTCGAGGGCGAGCGGGTGATCGAGGGCATGCGCGCGCTGGCCGGACCCACCGACCCGATCGCCGCCGCACCCGGGTCCATCCGGGGTGATTTCGGCACGATCGTCCGGGAGAACCTGGTGCACGCCTCGGACTCGGAGGAGTCCGCGGAGCGGGAGCTCAAACTGTTCTTCCCGGAAGCGGTCTGATCGTCTCCTGACGCGGGGTCAGTGCACGGGACCCCCGGTGACCTGGGGCGACCTGTTCCCTCAGGTCGCCCGCAGGCATATTGTGGGCTGTTCCGGGGAACGCTTCACTCGGACGCGACGTCACCAATACGGGGGACGAACGGCGTTCCGCCGACAATGGCGGAGGAGCCCTCGCTGCGGTTCCCGAGGTCCGCGTCTACGATGGAACCTCGCTCCTCTCGTGGCGGTTTCCGCAGCTCCCCCCTGCCGTCCCCCACCCATCGCTCCAGCTGGAAGGCCAGACGTATCCTATGGCGAACAACATGTCGTTCATCGGCCGTGACATGGCTGTCGACCTCGGGACCGCCAACACGCTGGTGTACGTCAGGGGTCGCGGGATCGTTCTCAACGAGCCGTCCGTGGTGGCCATCAACACCAACACCGGCGGCATCCTCGCGGTCGGCGCCGAAGCCAAGAAGATGATCGGCCGCACCCCGGGGAACATCGTCGCGGTCCGGCCCCTGAAGGACGGCGTCATCGCCGACTTCGAGATCACCGAGCGGATGCTCCGCTACTTCATCCTCAAGATCCACAAGCGGCGCTACCTGGCTCGCCCCCGGGTCGTCGTCTGCGTCCCCTCCGGCATCACCGGAGTCGAGCGCCGCGCCGTCATCGAGGCGTCCACGCAGGCAGGCGCCCGTCAGGTGCACATCATCGAGGAGCCGATGGCGGCCGCGATCGGCTCCGGCCTGCCCGTCCACGAAGCGACGGGCAACATGGTCGTCGACATCGGCGGCGGCACCACCGAGGTCGCCGTGATCTCCCTCGGCGGCATCGTCACCGCGCAGTCCATCCGGGTCGCCGGCGACGAGCTGGACAACGCGATCATCCAGCACATCAAGAAGGAGTACAGCCTCCTTCTCGGCGAGCGCACCGCCGAGAGCATCAAGATCACCATCGGTTCGGCCTACGCCATGGACAAGGACGAGCACACCGAGATCCGGGGCCGCGACCTGGTCAGCGGCCTCCCCAAGACCGTGGTGATCTCCGCCGCCGAGGTCCGCAAGGCCATCGAGGAGCCGGTCAACGCCATCGTCGACGCGGTCAAGACCACCCTCGACAAGTGCCCGCCGGAGCTGTCCGGTGACGTGATGGACCGCGGCATCGTTCTCACCGGTGGCGGCGCCCTGCTGCGCGGCCTCGACGAGCGGCTGCGGCACGAGACCGGCATGCCCATCCACATCGCCGAGGACCCGCTCGACTCGGTCGCGCTCGGCTCCGGCAAGTGCGTCGAGGAGTTCGAGGCCCTCCAGCAGGTCCTGGACTCCCAGCCGCGCCGCTGACCGGCACCGCACGCTCCACCCACAACTTCACCGCATCACCAGGCACCGACCCGCCACACCCGCCCGGTCCGACTGAGAAAGGCACGGCCGCCGCACGTGAGGGATTCCCGAGAAAGCCGGCTGCTGCTCGTCCTGCTGGTCGCCATCGCGTTCGCACTGATCACGGTGGACCTCCAGGGAGGCGGGCAGTCCCCGCTCGACGGCGCACGGCGCACCACCGCCTCCGCACTGGGACCGGTACAGGAAGGGGTGGCGACCGCCGTCGACCCGGTCGGCAACGCCATCGCCGCCGTCCGCGACTCGGGCGCACGCCACGACCGCATCAAGGCGCTCCAGCAGGAGAACATGGAGCTGCGCCGCGAACTCGGCTCCGACGACCGCAACCGCGCCCGCGCCAAGGAACTCGACGGCCTGCTGCGCACCGCCGGAGCCGGCGGCTACGGCATCAAGGCCGCCGAGGTCGTCGCCATCGGCGCCGCCCAGGGCTTCTCCTGGACCGTCACCATCGACGTCGGCAGCGAGGACGGCATCGCCCCCGACATGACCGTCATCAACGGCGACGGACTCGTCGGCCGCACCACCACCGTCGGCGCCTCGAGCTCCACCGTGCTGCTCGCCAACGACCCCGACTTCACCGTCGGCACCCGCATGGAGGGCAGCGCCGAACTCGGCTTCGCCTCCGGACGCGGCGGAAACGCCATGACCGTGCAGCTCCTCGACGGCAAGGCCAGAGTCCAGAAGGGCGACCGCCTGGTCACCTTCGGCTCCCACAACGGCACCCCCTTCGTCCCCGGCGTCCCCGTCGGCGAGGTCACCGAGGTCGAGCGCCAGACCGGCGACCTCACCCGCACCCTGCGCATTCACCCGTTCGCCGAGTTCACCCAGCTCGACATCGTCGGCGTCGTCGTCGAACCGCCGCGCAAGGACCCGCGCGACACGGTGCTGCGCCCCGACCCGCCCAAGAAGCCCAAGCCCACCCCCACGGTGACCGTCACCGCCACCCCCGGAGCGCCGGCCCCGGGCGAGGAAGGCGACGCGCAGACCGCGCCCGGCGAGTCCGCCGCCCCCGGCGGGCAGCCCGACCCCGGGGACACCCTCGCCCCGCAGGGCCAGGCGCAGCCCGCCGAACCCGTGGACCCCGCCCAGCCGGCCCCTGGAGCTGAGTGACCGTGATGCGCGCCAACCGGATCCTGCTGTCGACCGCACTCGTCGTCCTCGCCCTGATCATCCAGGTCAGCGTCCTCGCCCGGCTCCAGCTCCCGGGCGCCGTGCCGGACCTGCTGCTGCTCACCGTTCTCGGCCTCGCCATGGTCTACGGCCACGTCGGCGGCGCCCTCATCGGCTTCGGCGCCGGACTGCTCGCCGACCTGGCCCCGCCCGCCGACCACGCCGTCGGCCGCTACGCCCTGGTGCTCTGCGTCGTCGGCTACGCCGCCGGCCTCACCAAGCCCGACAACGGCCAGCACCGCTCCGCGTCGGTGCCGATGCTGGTCGTCGCCGGCGCCGCCGTCGGCTCCACCCTGCTCTACGCCGGTGTCGGCGCCCTGGTCGGTGACACCCCCGCGCTGCACGTCGGCATCACCAGCCTGCTGCTCACCGCGATCCTCTACGACCTGCTGCTCGCCCCCTTCACCGTCCCGCTCATCATGGCGCTGGCCCGCCGCACCGCGCGCGACCCGCTCGGCTCCGAGAGCTCCGCCGGCGGCGCCAAGGGCGGCGAGGGCGCCTACGGCTGGCTCGCCGCCGGCGCCAGCCTCCGCTCCGGCCTGCTCGCCGGACGCAGCGTCCGCAGTGTCCGCAGCAGCCGGCCCGCCTCCTTCGCCGGCAACTCCCGGCGCTCGCTGCTGGGCCGGTCCGCCCGCAACAAGGCCACCACCATCAAGGGGGTCAAGCGGCTGTGAGCGCCGAGCCGGCACCAGACGACCGCAGGGACCACAGGGACCACAGGGGAGCCGCATGAGCAACATCCCGGAAACCGGACGCACCCCCCGCATCACCATCCGCCTGGTGGCGATCCAGATCCTGGTGTTCTCCCTGCTGCTCACCCTCGGCGGGCGGCTGTGGTACCTCCAGATCCGCAACGGCGAGGAGTACTCGGCAAAGGCCGCGGGAAACCACGTCCAGCAGGTCGTCAAGCCCGCCGTGCGCGGCTCCATCCTGGACGCCCGCGGCGTGCCGATCGCCGACAACGAGACCCGCCTGGTCGTCTCCGCCTCCCGCACCGCGCTGATGAAGATGGACGACGGCGGCGACGCCGTCCTCGGCCGGCTGGCGAAGGTCCTCGACATGCCCGCCAAGGACGTACGGCAGCGGGTGCGGCTGTGCAACGCCGAGACCCCCAAGCCCTGCTGGAACGGCTCGCCCTACCAGCCGATCCCCATCACCGACGAGGCGACCGCCCAGCAGGCGCTGACCATCCGTGAGCGCTCCGAGGACTTCCCCGGCATCCTCGCCGAGCCCAAGGCCGTACGCCGCTACCCCAGCCCGTACGGAGCCGACACCTCGCAGGTCCTCGGCTACCTCTCCCCGGTGACCGACGAGGAGATCAAGGAGGCCGAGAACACCGACTCGCCGTTCCTCCCCTCCGACCAGATCGGCCGCTCCGGGCTGGAGCGCAGCTACAACACGGCCCTGCGCGGCGACGCGGGCGTCACCGAGTACGAGGTCGACAAGCTCGGCCGGGTGATGGGACAGAAGCTCAGCGAGAAGGCCGAACCCGGGTCCACCCTCATCACCAGCGTCGACTCCCGCATCCAGGCCGTCGCCGAGCGCGAGCTGCTGGCGGCCATGAAGGAAGCCCGCAAGCAGCACGACCACAACACCGGCCGCAACTACGAGGCCGACGCCGGCGCCATGGTCGTCATGGAGTCCAAGACCGGCCGTGTCGTCGCCATGGCGTCCAACCCGCAGTACGACCCGAACGCCTGGGTCGGCGGCATCTCCGCCGACGACTACACGCGGCTCACCAGCAAGAAGTCGAACTACCCGCTGCTGAACCGTGCCATCCAGGGGCAGGCGGCCCCCGGCTCGATCTTCAAGGTCATCTCCTCCGCCGCGGCCGTCCGCGCCGGCTACGACTGGAACGGCAGCTACCCCTGCACCAGCGCCTACACCGTCGGCAACAACACCTTCAAGAACTACGAGTCCCAGAGTCACGGCAGCATCAACCTCGCCCGGGCACTGGAGGTCTCCTGCGACACCGTCTTCTACCGCCTCTCGCACCAGGAGTGGAAGAAGGACGGCGGGATCGACCCGAAGAAGAACACGGAGGACTGGTTCTACCGGACCGCTCACGACTTCGGTCTCGGCGAGGAGACCGGCATCGACCTGCCCAACGAGGTCACCGGCCGCGTCCCCGACCGCCAGTGGAAGAAGAACTACTGGAAGGCCAACAAGGACTCCTGGTGCAAGACCGCCGAGAAGTGGCCGGAGAAGAAGAGCTACCAGATCACCCTGGCGCGTGAGGGCTGCCTCGAGGGATTCAAGCTGCACGCCTACGACACGATCAACTACTCGATCGGACAGGGCGACACCCTCGTCACGCCGATCCAGATGGCGACCATCTACGCCGCCATCTCCAACGGCGGCACCCTCTACGACCCCACCCTCGGCAAGGCCGTCGTCAGCCCCGACGGCTCCCAGGTCGAGATGATCGAACCGAAGGCGCACGGCAAGCTGCCGCTGAACAAGAAGACGCTCAAGCAGATGGACGAGGCCCTCGAAGGCGTGGCCACGCGCGGCACCGCCGCCTGGCGCTTCACCCAGGTCGGCTGGCCCCAGAAGAAGATCCCGATGCACGCCAAGACCGGTACCGCCGAGGTCTACGGAAAGCAGACCACCTCCTGGTTCGCCACCTACACCGAGGACTACACGATCGTGATGACGATCTCCCAGGGTGGTACAGGTTCCGGTGCCTCCGGCCCGGCCGTCCGCAACGTCTACGACGCCATCTACGGTGTCCAGGAGGACGGCTCGATCGACAAGAAGAAGGCGCTGCTGCCCGACCCGCAGAAGTCCCTCCCCGAGATCAACGAGCACGGTCAGATCGCGTCCGGATTCTCCGAGAAGTTCGAAGCCCGGGAACAGAAGGCGGCGGCGAAGGCCGAGGGCGACCCGACGGACGACGGGGGCACAGAGTGAGCACCCGCTCCTACTCCCTCGACGGCTACGGGCCCCAGCAGAAGTCCGCGTGGCGCCGGGCCACCGCCCGCGACAGCCTCGTGCGGCGGCTGGACTGGCCCATGCTCCTGGCCGCCGTCGCGCTGTCCCTGCTGGGCTCCCTCCTCGTGTGGTCCGCCACCCGCACCCGGGACTCCCTCAACCACGGTGACCCGCAGCACTTCCTCTGGCGGCACCTGCTCAGCCTCCTCATCGGCCTCGCGCTGATGGGCGGCACCGTGTGGCTCGGCCACCGGCGCCTGCGCGGTGCGGTACCCGTGCTCTACGGCATCTCCGTCGTCCTCGCCCTGCTGGTCCTCACCCCGCTCGGCGCGACCATCAACGGCTCCCGCGCCTGGCTCGACTTCGGAGGCGGCCTCTCCCTCCAGCCCGCCGAGTTCATCAAGATCACCGTGATACTGGTCATGGCGATGCTGCTGGCCGCCCGCGTCGACGCGGGCGACCGGGAACACCCCGACCACCGCACCGTGCTCCAGGCCCTCGGCATGGCCGCGCTGCCCATCGTCGTGATCATGCTGATGCCCGACCTGGGCTCCACCATGGTCATCGTCGTCATCGTGCTCGGCGTGCTCCTGGCCTCCGGCGCCTCCAACCGCTGGGTCGTCGGCCTCGTCGTCACCGGCGTCGGCGGCGCCGTCGCGGTCTGGATGCTCGGCCTGCTCGACGAGTACCAGATCAACCGGTTCGCCGCCTTCGCCAACCCCTCCCTCGACCCCCGCGGGGTCGGCTACAACACCAACCAGGCACGCATCGCCATCGGCTCCGGCGGCCTGTGGGGCAAGGGCCTCTTCGACGGCACCCAGACCACCGGCCAGTTCGTGCCCGAGCAGCAGACCGACTTCATCTTCACCGTCGCGGGAGAGGAACTCGGCTTCGCCGGCGGCGCGGCCATCATCGCCCTCATGGGCGTGGTCCTCTGGCGCGCCTGCCGCATCGCCCGCAACACCACCGAGCTGTACGGCACCATCGTCGCCGCCGGCATCATCGCCTGGTTCGCCTTCCAGACCTTCGAGAACATCGGCATGACCCTCGGCATCATGCCCGTCGCCGGCCTGCCGCTGCCCTTCGTCTCCTACGGCGGCACCTCGATGTTCGCCGTCTGGATCGCCGTCGGCCTCCTCCAATCGATCAAGGTGCAACGTCCGGTGTCCGCCTAGCGACGCCTGCGGGCACCTCCCCCGCGCCGCACCGGTTGCCCGCGCCGGGGAGGGCGCCTACGTTCCGAACATGGCGGACGTGGTGCGCGAGACCGAGCGGAAGTACGAGGCCGCGGACGACACGCGGCTCCCCGACCTCGAGGTGAAGGGCGTCGCCGCGGTCACCGAGGGCGGCGAGACCCTGCTCGAAGCCGTCTACTACGACACGGAGGACGGCCGGCTGGCCGCCGCCGGCATGACGCTGCGCCGCCGCACCGGCGGCGACGACGAGGGCTGGCACCTCAAACTCCCGGTCGGGCGCCACGTACGCGACGAGGTCCGCGCACCCCTCGCCGACACCCCGCCGCGCGCCCTCACCAGGCTCGTCCGCTCCCGCGTGCGGACCGCGGCCCTGGTGCCCGTGATGGAGCTGACCACACGGCGCCGCGTCCACAGGCTCGGCGACACCGGCGGGACCGTACTCGCCGAAGTCGCACGGGACCGGGTCACCGCGACCCGGCCCGGACACGGGAAGGACGGCACCGCCACCTGGACCGAGATCGAAGCCGAACTGCACGACGGACGGCCGAAACTCCTCGACCGGATCGAGAAGCGGCTGCGCGCCGCCGGCCTGCGGCCCGCCCGGTCCGCGTCCAAGCTGCAGCGCGCGCTCCAGGAGACGGCGCCGACCACGGCCGCAAGGGCGGACGACGCGCCCGGCACACCGGGCGCCGGCGCCCGGGGAGCGGCCCCGGACACCGCCGGCCACCACGTCCTCGCCTACGTGCGCACCCAGGTCGAGGCCCTCGTCGCCCTCGACCCCGCCGTACGCCGACACCAACCCGACTCGGTCCACCAGATGCGCGTGGCGGCCCGGCGACTCCGCAGCTGCTTCCGGTCCTACCGCTCCGTCCTCGACCGCCGTGCCACCGACCCGCTCGGCGCCGAACTGCGCCGGCTGGCCGCCGAACTCGGCCACGACCGCGACCGCGAGGTACTGCTCGCCCGGCTCACCGACCACCTCGCCCGCCTGCCGCGCGGCCTCCGCCTCGGACCCGTCAGCGGCCGCCTCCGCACCTACGACCGGGCCCGGCGCGCCGGAAGCCGCAACCGCGTCACCGCCGTGCTCGACGGAGACCGGTACCTCGCCCTCCTCGACGCGCTGCACGCCCTGCTGGCCGCCCCTCCCCTGAAGCCCGCGGCGGACAGGTCGCCGCGGAAGATCCTCGACCGTGCCGTACGCCGCGACACCGGCCGGCTGTCCGCCCGCATCCGGCGCGCCCTGGACCTCCCGCCCGGTGCAGAGCGCGACCGCGCGCTCCACGAAGCCCGCAAAGCCGCCAAGCGGGCCCGCTACTCCGCCGAGGTCGCCCGCCCCGCCCTGGGCGGCCGGGCGGCGAAGCACGTCAAGCGGATGAAGGCGGTGCAGCAGCTGCTCGGCGAACACCAGGACGCCGTCGTGGCCCGACAGGCCCTGCGTGACCTCGCCCTCCAGGCGCACGACGCCGGTGAGCCGTCCTTCACCTACGGAGTGCTGCACGCCCGGGAGAGCGCCCTCGCCGCGACGTACGAGCGGCGGCTTCCGAAGCTGTGGCGCTCGGTGACCGAACGCGGACCCTTCTAGCCGTCCACAGGCGGGGAGGAGCGGTCCGCCGTCCGCGTTACGCTGAGGGGTCACCGCATCGAGTACGCCGCACCCTGCCCCGAGGACACCACCCATGCCAGTCGAGTCGGTCTTCCCGCGCCTGGAGGCCCTTCTCCCGCACGTCCAGAAGCCGATCCAGTACGTCGGCGGCGAGCTGAACTCCACCGTAAAGGACTGGGACGCCACCGACGTCCGCTGGGCGCTGATGTACCCCGACGCGTACGAGGTCGGCCTGCCCAACCAGGGCGTCATGATCCTCTACGAGGTGCTCAACGAGCGCGAGGGCGTCCTCGCCGAGCGCACCTACAGCGTGTGGCCGGACCTCGAGAAGCTCATGCGCGAGCACGACGTCCCGCAGTTCACCGTCGACGCGCACCGCCCCGTCGGTGCCTTCGACGTGCTCGGCGTCTCCTTCGCGACCGAGCTGGGCTACACCAACCTGCTCACCGCGCTGGAACTCTCCGGCGTCCCGCTGGAGGCCGCCGACCGCACCGAGGACCACCCGATCGTCCTCGCGGGCGGGCACGCCGCCTTCAACCCCGAGCCCATCGCGGACTTCCTCGACTGCGCGGTCGTCGGCGACGGCGAACAGGCCGTGCTGGAGATCACCGAGATCATCCGCGCGTGGAAGAACGAGGGCCGCCCCGGCGGACGCGACGAGCTGCTGTTCCGGCTGGCGAAGACCGGGTCGGTGTACGTGCCGAAGTTCTACGACGTGGAGTACCTGGCCGACGGCCGCATCTCCCGCGTCGTCCCCAACCGCTCCGGCGTGCCGTGGCGCGTGTCCAAGCACACCGTCATGGACCTCGACGAGTGGCCGTACCCCAAGCAGCCGCTGGTGCCGCTCGCCGAGACCGTGCACGAGCGGATGTCGGTGGAGATCTTCCGCGGCTGCACCCGCGGCTGCCGCTTCTGCCAGGCCGGCATGATCACCCGCCCGGTCCGCGAGCGGTCCATCACGGGCATCGGCGACATGGTCGAGAAGGGGCTGAAGAGCACCGGCTTCGAGGAGGTCGGCCTGCTGTCGCTGTCCTCCGCCGACCACACCGAGATCGGCGACGTCGCCAAGGGCCTCGCCGACCGGTACGAAGAGGACAAGATCGGCCTCTCGCTGCCTTCCACCCGGGTCGACGCGTTCAACATCGACCTGGCCAACGAACTGACCCGGAACGGCCGCCGGTCCGGCCTCACCTTCGCCCCCGAGGGCGGCAGCGAGCGCATCCGCAAGGTCATCAACAAGATGGTCTCCGAGGAGGACCTGATCCGCACCGTCGCCACCGCGTACGGCAACGGCTGGCGGCAGGTGAAGCTGTACTTCATGTGCGGCCTCCCGACCGAGACCGACGACGACGTCCTCCAGATCGCCGACATGGCGACCAGCGTCATCGCCAAGGGCCGCGAGGTGTCGCGCTCGAACGACATCCGCTGCACCGTGTCCATCGGCGGCTTCGTGCCCAAGCCGCACACGCCCTTCCAGTGGGCGCCGCAGCTCTCCGCCGAGGAGACCGACGCCCGGCTCGGCAAGCTCCGCGACAAGATCCGCGGCGACAAGAAGTACGGCCGCTCCATCGGCTTCCGCTACCACGACGGCAAGCCCGGCATCGTCGAGGGCCTGCTCTCCCGGGGCGACCGGCGCCTCGGCTCCGTGATCCGCGAGGTCCACCGCCGCGGCGGCCGGTTCGACGGCTGGCGCGAGTACTTCAGCTACGACCTGTGGATGGACTCCGCCGCCGCGACGCTGCCGGAGTACGGCGTGGACGTCGACTGGTACACCACCCGCGAGCGCACCTACGAGGAGGTCCTGCCCTGGGACCACCTCGACTCCGGCCTCGACAAGGACTGGCTCTGGGAGGACTGGCAGGACGCCCTCGACGAGACCGAGGTCGAGGACTGCCGCTGGACCCCTTGCTTCGACTGTGGCGTGTGTCCTCAGCTCGACACCGAGATCCAGATCGGCCCCACCGGCAAGAAGCTGCTGCCGCTGAGCGTCGTGGACAAGTAGGTTCGTCCGCCCCTCCGCGTGCCCCGTCATCGGGCTCTCGGAGGGGCGTCAGCCGGAAAAGCGTTGGTGCCGTCGCCCGATGGTCGGCAGACTTCCGTCATGCCGAAACTCGTCCTTCCCACCACTGCCGTCCATGCGTCGTTCGTCGCCGCCATGAAGGAGTTCGAGACCGAAGGACGCGCCGGGGACGGCAGCTCCATCGGGCAGGAGATCGAGGAGTTCGGCGACCGCTGGCACGAGCCGGAAGGGTTCGCCGCGTACGTCGCGGCGCTCCGCGCCGAGGAACACGAGGAGACCGTGCGGACCGCGGGACACGTGGCGTGCACGACGTTGTGGTACGTCGACGGCGACGCCTTCCTCGGCCGCTTCGCGATCCGGCACCGGCTCAACGACTTCCTGCTGGAACAGGGCGGGCACATCGGTTACGACGTGCGCGCCTCCGCACGGCGGCGCGGCCACGCCACGGCCATGCTGCGGGAAGGGCTCGTGCACGCCCGCGCCCTCGGCATCGATCCGGCGCTGATCACGTGCGAGCACGACAACACCGCCTCCCGGAAGGTCGTCGAGGGCGGCGGAGGGGTCTTCGAGGACCGGCGCGGGGACAAGCTGCGGTACTGGGTGCCGACCGCCTGAGCCGGAAGGGGACGCCGGTACGGGGAGAGGACGGGGAGAGGGGCGCGTACCCTGGGCGGCAGGATTCTCCGCGCTCCCGCGCCGCGGCACGCGTGAGCGGACGCGCGGACTTCCGCCCCCTTGCACCCCGTACACCCAAGGGCGGCCGCCCGGGGCGTGCCGCCCTGCACCGAGGAGAGACCCCTGGGCAAGCGACAGCCCGAAGGCCCGCCGCCCGCACCCGCGGTGCAGCGCATCCGACTGCGCTACACCAAGCGCGGCCGCCTCCGGTTCACCAGCCACCGTGACTTCCAGCGCGCCTTCGAGCGGGCGCTGCGCCGCGCCGAGGTGCCCATGGCGTACTCGGCCGGATTCACCCCGCACCCGAAGGTGAGCTACGCCAACGCCGCCCCCACCGGCACCGCCAGCGAGGCCGAGTACCTGGAGATCGCCCTCACCACGCACCGCGACCCCGAGGCGCTGCGCCGCGGGCTCGACGCGTGCATGCCGGACGGTCTGGACCTGACCGACGCGGTCGAGGCCCGGACGTCCGACTTCGCCGACCGCCTCCAGGCGTCCGCCTGGGAGCTGCGGCTCGAAGGCGTCGCCGTCGAGAACGCGCGCCGGGCCGTGGAGGCGTTCCTCGCCGCCGAAACGGTCGAGGTGCAGCGGCAGACAAAGAAGGGGGTCCGCACCTTCGACGCCCGCGCCGCCGTCGCCTCGCTGGAGAGCGAGGGCGTCACACAGAGCGAGGATGATAGGCCCCAGCAGCATCCCTGTGCGATACTGCGGCTGGTAGTGCGGCACCTGACACCTGCCGTACGACCCGACGACGTCCTGTCCGGCCTCCGAGCTACGGCCGACCTGGCGCCGCCGGTCCCGGCAGCGGTGACCAGGCTGGCGCAGGGGCCGCTCGATGAGGAGACCGGCACGGTGACCGACCCGCTGGTTCCCGACCGCGACGCATCCCCCGCCGCGACGGGGCCGAGCGTGGTCGCCCCGGACACGACCGGGGCCGTCACCGCGTAGGTACGGAGCCGAAACGTGCCGCCGCCGACGCAGGCGCCAGGGAGCCACCCGGGCCGCCGACCGGCAGGCGAGCGCACCGCCACAGCAGACTTTCGCCGTAGCCGAGCCCGCAGGGACGGAACCGGCGAGCGACAACGAACAGCTCCCGAGCGGCGCCCGCGCCCGGCGGGACGCGGCAGCAAGGCGTACGACGCGCCCGGCCGCGACCGGCGGGGCGAGGCGCCCGGGAGCGTGACGGGAGAACTGCCCGCATGCCCGAGCCCAAGGACTCCGCAGCCGCGGAGAACACCGCGAAGGACCCGAGGACGCCGCCCGTGAGCGCGTCGTCGGACGGACCGAATCAGCAGGCCGCGGCCTCCGCCGACAACGGAAGCCCCAGCGACACCCTGCCGCCGCGCCGCCGTGCGCCGCGCCGCGCGTCCGCCCCGGCGGGCGCGCCCCCGGCCGCGCCCGAGGCGCCCGCCCCGGACACGCTGCCGGCCGCCGCGCCGGCCGCCCACGACGCCGCCGCTTCGCCCGCCGCCGACCCGTCGGAGCCCGCCCCGGCGCGTACCCGTCGTCGTGCCACGCGCCGCGCGTCCGCTCCTGCCGGTGCCCCCTCTGTGACGGAGGGTGCCACCGGGGCGACCGCGTCCGGTGCCGCCGCGGTCGCGGCCGGTGAGGCTCCCGCCGCGGACGCCTCGGCGTCCGCCGACGGTCCGGTCGCCGACGTGCCCGCGACCGGTCAGGCCGAGCCCGCCCCGGCGCGTACCCGTCGCCGGGCGACCCGGCGGGCCTCCGCTCCGGCCGGAGCGCCCGAGGCCGCAGAGCAGGCGAGCCCCGGTGCCGGGGACGGTGCCGTGGAGAACGAGGAGCAGGCGGCGCCTGCGCGCAGCCGTCGTCGTGCGACCCGCAAGGCCGCCGCATCGGCGCCGGAGCAGGCCGCCGACGCCGCCGGGTCCGGCACCGGCACCGGCGGAGAGGCCGTCGCGGTCAGCGAGGAGGCCGAGCCGGCGCCCGCCCGGGGCCGCCGCCGCGCCGCGCGCAAGGAAGCCGCCCCGGCCGAGGGGACCGCCGCCGCGGACACGCCGACCGCCGCGGACGAGGAGCAGGCGGCGCCCGCGCGCAGCCGTCGTCGCGCCACCCGCAAGGCCGTCGCGCCGGCCCACGAGCACGTCGCCGACGAGGCCGAGGGCGCGGGCCGGTCGCCCGCCTCCGACGAGCCCGCACTGCCGGTCGAGGCCCCCACCGCGCCGGCCGGGCGCAAGCGTGCGGCGCAGCCGCCGGTGGCCATGTTCCAGGCGCCGGTGTTCACCGAGCCGACGTTCCAGACGCCGCAGAGCGCCGCCGCCCAGGCCGCCGCGGACCAGGACGAGGAGACGGACGAGGAGGAGCCGGAGACCACCGCGCCCGCCTCGCGCAGCCGCCGTCGCCGTCGTCGCGGAGAGTCCGAGGGCGACGCGTCCCGTCCCGCCGGGCCGGGGGACGAGGAGGGCACCGGCGACGAGGCCCGGTCGGACGAGTCGGACGAGTCGGACGACGAGGGCTCGGACGACGAGGGTTCGGACGAGTCCGGTGAGCGCCCCGCGCGCCGTCGCCGCCGTGGCGGGCGTCGCCGCAGGCGGGGCGAGTCCGCCGATGCACAGGGCGCGGACGACGGCGGCCGCGGCGACTCGGCGTCGGACGACTCCGACGGTGACGAGGACGAGGACGAGTCCGGAAAGAACGACGCGGAGCGCGACGAGGACGAGGGGGGCGGCCACGGCGGCGGCTCCAGCAGCTCGCGCCGTCGTCGCCGTCGTCGCCGTCGCAGCGGGGACTCGTCCGACAACGGGCCCACCGACGGCGACCCGGAGCGCACGGTCGTCAAGGTCCGCGAGCCCCGGAAGAAGAAGGACTCCGAGCCCGCCGACGAGGTGCAGGCGATCAAGGGCTCCACTCGGCTGGAGGCGAAGAAGCAGCGCCGCCGGGAGGGCCGCGAGCAGGGCCGTCGGCGCGTGCCGATCATCACCGAGGCCGAGTTCCTGGCGCGCCGCGAGGCCGTCGAGCGGGTCATGGTCGTGCGCCAGAACGGCGACCGGACGCAGATCGGCGTGCTCGAGGACGACGTGCTGGTCGAGCACTTCGTCAACAAGGAGCAGTCGACGAGCTACGTCGGCAACGTCTACCTCGGCAAGGTCCAGAACGTGCTGCCCTCGATGGAGGCGGCGTTCGTCGACATCGGCAAGGGCCGCAACGCCGTGCTCTACGCAGGCGAGGTCAACTTCGAGGCGCTCGGCATGGCCAACGGGCCGCGCCGGATCGAGACCGCGCTGAAGTCCGGCCAGCCGGTGCTGGTTCAGGTCACCAAGGACCCGATCGGCCACAAGGGCGCCCGTCTGACCAGCCAGGTGTCGCTGCCCGGCCGCTACCTGGTGTACGTGCCCGAGGGCTCGATGACCGGTATCAGCCGGAAGCTTCCCGACACCGAGCGGGCCCGGCTGAAGCAGATCCTCAAGCAGGTCGTGCCGGAGAACGCGGGCGTCATCGTCCGCACCGCCGCCGAGGGCGCCAGCGAGGACGAGCTGCGCCGTGACGTCGAGCGGCTCCAGGCGCAGTGGGAGGACATCCAGCGGAAGGCGCAGAAGGGCAACGCGCCGACGCTGCTGTACGGCGAGCCGGACATGACCGTCCGGGTCGTGCGCGACATCTTCAACGAGGACTTCTCCAAGGTCATCGTCTCCGGCGAGCAGGCATGGGAGACGGTGCACGGCTACGTCTCGCACGTCGCGCCGGACCTGGTGGGACGGCTCCAGAAGTGGACGTCCGACGTGGACGTCTTCGCCACCCACCGGATCGACGAGCAGCTGACGAAGGCCCTCGACCGGAAGGTGTGGCTGCCCAGCGGTGGTTCGCTGGTGATCGACCGGACCGAGGCGATGGTCGTGGTCGACGTCAACACCGGCAAGTTCACCGGCCAGGGCGGCAACCTGGAGGAGACGGTCACCCGGAACAACCTGGAGGCGGCCGAGGAGATCGTGCGCCAGCTCCGGCTGCGCGACCTGGGCGGCATCATCGTCATCGACTTCATCGACATGGTGCTGGAGTCCAACCGGGACTTGGTGCTGCGCCGTCTGCTCGAATGCCTGGGCCGGGACCGCACGAAGCACCAGGTGGCCGAGGTGACCTCGCTGGGCCTGGTGCAGATGACCCGCAAGCGGGTCGGCCAGGGCCTGCTGGAGTCGTTCTCCGAGTCCTGCGTGCACTGCAACGGGCGCGGCGTGATCGTGCACGTCGAGCAGGCGCAGGCGGCCGGTGGCGGCGGTGGCGGCAAGAAGAGCCGCAAGAAGCAGAAGGCCGCGGCGGCGCAGGCGGCCGCAGTGGAGGCCGAGGCCGCGGCGTCCGCCGCGGAGAGCGCCGCAGAGCATGCGGAGACCGCGTCGGAGGAGGCGGAGACCGCCGCCGAGGTCGCAGCGGAGGCCGCCGAGCCGAAGAAGCTGCCGGAGCCCGCCTTCGTGCCGGACGAGGAGCTGTACAGCAGCGCCGCCGAGGCAGAGGCAGCGGCGAGCCGCGGCGGCCGTACGCGCCGCCGGGGCGGCCGCAAGGCGTCCGCGCCCGCCGGCCCGCCGAAGGCCGCCGGGGTCGCGGACGCCGAGGTCGCGGACGCCGAGGGTGCGCAGGACGAGGCGGGGGACCCGGACCAGGCCGCGCCCGCCCGCACCCGGCGCCGGGCCGGCCGTAAGGCGTCGGCGCCCGCCGGTGCCCCGCAGGGCGGGGAGGCGGCGGAGGCCGCAGGGTCGATCGTGGTGCCCGCGGCGGCTTCCGCCGGTGAGCCCGCCGCGGCGCCCTCCGGGCCCGTCGCCGCGTCCGCTGCCGACGCCGGCCCGGCGGCGGAGGCCGCACCGCCCGCCCGCGCCCGGCGCCGCGCCGGCCGCGCGGTGTCCGCTCCGGCGGGCTCACCCGTCGGCGGCGGTGGTGACGAGGCCGGAGCCATCGTGCTGCCGACCGTGGACCGTGGTCCGGGGGACGCCGGTGCGCCGGCCCCGGAGCCGACGGATGCCCCCGCCGCGGCCGAGGTGGCGCCGCCCGCGCGGTCGCGCCGTCGGGTCACGCGCACGGTCTCCGCTCCGTCCGGTGCGCCCGGAGGCGCCGACGGCGAAGGCGCCATCGTGCTGCCCGCCGCGCGTGACGAGCAGGGCGCCGACGGCGTGGACGGCTCCGAGACGGACGGCTCCGAGGTGGAGGGAGCGGACGCGCCCGGGGCCGCCAAGACCGCGAAGAAGGCGGCCCGGACCGCTGCCAAGAAGGCGACGGCCAAGAAGAGCGGCACCACTGCGAAGAAGGCGGCGAAGAAGTCGACGGCCCGGAAGTCGGCCACCGGCGAGAAGAAGGCCGCTTCTTCTCGCTCCTCGCGCCGCACGGCGGCGGCCGACCAGCAGACGCCGCCGTCGGTCTCCGCTCCGGCCGAGGACTGAGCCGTACGGCCGTGCCGGCCCCGTTCGTTCCGGTCGTGGAGCGGGCGGGGCCGGTTTGACCCCCTGGTCGCTGCCCCGTAATCTTGACCGTCGGCGTGTCGTCAAGGGTGCGCCGTGCTTCTGAGCAACTCCCTCCCGCCGGGGCCGTGCACCGGAACCCGGAGCGGGAGAGGCCGTTCACTCCTCAGTGGGACAGTCGCGGGACTCCTGCGCGAGCGGCTGGCATCAGGGGCCCCGAACCGAGCGAAAGAGAGCTTCACCGTGTACGCGATCGTGCGCACCGGCGGCCGTCAGCAGAAGGTTGCTGTCGGCGACGTCATCGAGGTTGACCGTATCTCCACCGGCAAGGTCGGCGACAGCGTCGAGCTCTCGACCCTGCTCGTGGTCGACGGCGAGTCCGTCACCAGCGACCCCTGGGTGCTGGCGGGCGTGAAGGTCCAGGCAGAGGTCGTGGACCACCACAAGGGTTCGAAGATCCGGATCCAGAAGTACAAGAACAAGACCGGTTACAAGAAGCGGATCGGTCACCGCCAGCTGCACACCGCGCTGAAGATCACCGACATCCCCGCCCCGGCCGCGAAGTAAGGGACTGAGAACACATGGCACACAAGAAGGGCGCATCGTCCACCCGGAACGGTCGCGACTCCAATGCCCAGCGGCTCGGCGTCAAGCGCTTCGGCGGTCAGGTCGTGAACGCCGGTGAGATCATCGTCCGCCAGCGCGGCACCCACTTCCACCCGGGCACGGGCGTCGGCCGCGGCGGCGACGACACCCTGTTCGCGCTGGACGCCGGTGCGGTGCAGTTCGGCACCCACCGCGGCCGCAAGGTCGTCAACATCGTTCCGGCCGGCCAGTAAGGCCCCGGTTCGACACCGACACACACGCGAGGGCGGACCGCCGTTCCCCGGCAGGGGAGCGGGGCCGCCCTCGCCGTGTTCGCGGCCCCGCCCGGACCGCTGTCCCTTCCCGCCGCTCCCGTCCCCGCACCGCTGAACCAGCACCCGCACCGCACCGCACCGCCAGGAGGCACCCGTCATGACCACCTTCGTGGACCGCGTCGAGCTGCACGTCGCCGCGGGTAGCGGAGGCCACGGCTGCGCCTCCGTGCATCGGGAGAAGTTCAAGCCGCTCGGCGGCCCCAACGGGGGCAACGGCGGGCGCGGTGGCGACGTCGTCCTCGTCGTGGACACCGACGTCACCACGCTGCTCGAGTACCACCACGGGCCGCACCGGACGGCCGCGAACGGCCGTCCCGGCGAGGGCGACAACCGGTCGGGCAAGGACGGCGCGGACCTGGTGCTGCCGGTGCCCGACGGCACGGTCGTGCTCGACGGCAGGGGCGAGGTGCTGGCCGACATGGTGGGTCAGGGCACCACGTTCGTCGCCGGCCAGGGCGGCCGCGGCGGCCTGGGCAACGCCGCGCTGGCGTCCGCGCGTCGCAAGGCGCCGGGCTTCGCGCTGCTCGGGGAGCCCGGCGAGAGCCGCGACATCGTGCTGGAGCTGAAGACGGTCGCGGACGTGGCGCTGGTCGGCTACCCGTCGGCGGGCAAGTCGTCGCTGATCTCGGTGCTCTCCGCGGCCAAGCCGAAGATCGCCGACTACCCCTTCACGACCCTGGTGCCGAACCTCGGCGTGGTCACGGCCGGCGGCACCGTCTACACGGTCGCCGACGTGCCCGGCCTGATCGAGGGCGCCAGCGAGGGCCGTGGCCTCGGCCTGGAGTTCCTCCGGCACGTCGAACGCTGCGAGGTGCTGGTGCACGTGCTCGACTGCGCCACCCTCGAGTCGCATCGCGACCCGCTCTCCGACCTGGACGCCATCGAGCGGGAACTGACCCAGTACGGCGGCCTCGACAACCGTCCGCGGCTGGTCGCGCTCAACAAGACCGACATCCCCGACGGCAAGGATCTCGCCGACATCATCCGCCCCGACCTGGAGGCGCGTGGCTACTCGGTGTTCGACGTGTCGGCGGTCTCCCGCAGCGGCCTGAAGGAGCTGTCCTTCGCCTTGGCCGGCATCGTCGAGCAGGCCCGTGCGGCCAAGCCGCAGCAGGAGGCGACACGCGTCGTCATCCGTCCCAAGCCGGTGGACGACGCCGGCTTCACCGTCAGCCGCGAGGCGGACGCGCTGTACCGGGTGCGCGGGGAGAAGCCGGAACGCTGGGTGCGGCAGACCGACTTCAACAACGACGAGGCCGTCGGCTACCTCGCCGACCGCCTCAACCGCCTGGGCGTCGAGGACGCCCTCGTCAAGGCGGGCGCCCGGGAGGGCGACGGTGTCGCCATCGGTCCCGAGGACGACGCGGTCGTCTTCGACTTCGAGCCGGCGATGGCCTCCGGCGCGGAGATGCTCGGCCGCCGGGGCGAGGACCACCGCATGGACACGCCCCGTCCCGCCGCCCAGCGCCGCCGCGACCGCCAGGCCGAACGCGACGAGGCGCAGTCCGCCTACGACGAGTTCGACCCCTTCGCGTAGGGGTTCGACGGCCCGCCCGGGCCACCGCTTCCGCGGTCGCCCCGGGGCGCCTCGCACACGCACGCACGGGGCGGGGTCCGTGACGGGTGCACCCGTCACGGACCCCGCCCCGTGGACGTCGCGTGACCCGTCAAGGGGTCAGCAGTTGGGGGCGCTCCAGAAGCGGCTGCCCTTGTTGCCCACGTGGGTGTGGTCGTTGTGTCCCGGGTAGCCCTGGCTCAGGATCTCCTCGAAGCCGGAGGTCTTGGCCGTGTTGTACATGGAGCACTGGGACGGGCCGCTGCCCAGGCCCAGGTCCGCGGCCTGTCCGGACATGTGGAGGCTGCTGGACGAGCCGCCGACGCTGCTGTTGCAGGAGACGCTGCGGAAACCGGAGGTGATGACGATCGGCCGGTCGCCGAGCTTGTGGCGCAGGGCCTCCAGCTGCCACATGATGCGGCGGATGTTCTGCTTGGCGGCGGCAGCGGAGACGCGTCCGCCGGTGAAGTCGTTCTCGCCGCAGCTGTCGTCGAACTCACTGAAGTTGAAGTGGGCCGGCGAGCAGTCGCCGTCCTGCAGCGAGTAGATCTTGCTGTAGGTGTTCGGGCCGGCGACGCCGTCGGCCGAAAGGCCGTAGGCGGACTGGAAGCGCTTGAGGGCGGCTTCGGTGGCCGGGCCGAAGGCGCCGTCGATGGCGATGTTCTGGCCGCTCGCCGCCCAGCCGGCGATACGCTCCTGAAGCTGGGCGACGTCGCTGCCGCTGGCTCCATTGCTGAGGTTCCGGTTCCAGGTGTAGCAGCTGTCCGCGACGGCGGGCTCCGCGGTGGCCACGTTCACCGTGACACCGCCGGCCACCAGCATGGCCGCGGCGAGAGCGGCACGCAGGCCACGATGGCGTCGGGTCATGTCTCCTCCAAGGGGGACGGGCGCTTCTCGGCACACCCGTCTTCAGGTTGTCATGCACATTAGGAGGAATCATTCCTGTGTCAAGACGACTCGGGACGATCGGCCGGGTGACCTGGTGAATCCCCTGGAGAAGAACGAAATTCGCGGGGAAAGCGGAATACCGTTCAAAGGCCCGACCATTGAAAGTCCCCCGAGAATTCCGCACGTTCTGTACGCGTGGCGCCCCGCGCGGTACAAGACAGCGGTGGCACGGCCCGATCGCCCCCCGAGGCGGAACCCGAGGAGGACCCCCATGCGCCGATCCGGCACCCCCACCGCGGAGCGCGGCAGACCCCCGCACCCCGCCGGACCCCCGCACCGTGACCGCCGCGGGCAGCGCCGCGGCCGCCCCCGCGGCTGGCTGCTGCTGGCGGCGGTGCTCACCCTGCTGCTCGGCGTCGCCGCGCCCGCCCAGGCGTACCCGCAGGCGTTCAATCCGACCCAGGACCGCGGCAACCGCGGCTCCGACGTCGTCGCGCTGCAGTACCTGCTCAACGCGCACGGGGCGAGCCTGTCCGCCGACGGCGTCTTCGGCTCCGGCACCGACGCCGCGGTGAAGTCCTTCCAGCGCTCCAAGGGTCTCTCCGACGACGGCATCGTCGGTCCGAACACCTGGTCCGCGCTCCAGGTGACCGTGCGGCAGGGCGACCGGGGTCCGGCGGTCAGGGCCGTGCAGCACCTGCTGAACGCCAAACGCGGTTCCGGCCTCGCGGTGGACGGCATCTTCGGGGGCGGTACGGCCGGCGCCGTGCGGACCTTCCAGAGCCACGCGGGCATCGGAGCGGACGGCATCGTCGGCCCGACCACCTGGCGCAACCTGCTCTGGCACTACGAAGCCGCCGACTTCGGCGGCCCGCTGTGCGACCAGGACCCGGACGGCAACGGCAACGCCAACTGGGGCACCGCCGCGGCGATCGGCCAGGTGGAGGCCGCGGCCTCCGCGTTCGGCGGCGGCAACGGCCAGGTCCCGCTGGGCGACGCCGGCTTCGAGCACGGCGGCGACATCCCCGGCCACGCCAGCCACGAACAGGGCATGGACGTCGACCTGTGGCCCATCCGCACCGACTCCGCGCAGTGCTCCGCCGGCCGCATCACCTGGCGTTCCGCCGCCTACGACCGGGCGGCCACCCGCAAGCTGGCGCAGGCGATCCGCAACACCGCGCCCGGGCACGTGAAGCTGATCTTCTTCAACGACCCGCAGCTGATCGCCGAGGGCCTCACCACCGAGTACCCCAACCACGACAACCACCTGCACGTCCGCTACTGCGAGCGGGTGCACCCCAGTTCGCTCTACGACTGCTGAACGCACCCGTGCGGGGTGGCGCCGGACGTCCTGCGCCACCCCGCACGGCCGGGCCGCCTACGGCCAGGTGACCACCGTCAGGGCGAGCACCGCGAGCAGCACCGTGACCGAGGTGCTGACCTTCAGCGCGCGGCGCCTGTCCTCCAGCCGCACGTCCCAGTCGGCGACGTCGCCGGAGAGCAGCCGCAGCACGGGCGTCAGCGCGCGTCCGGCGGCGAAGCCGGCGCCGGCGAGCAGGACCGTGCCGAGCCCGCCCCACAGCAGGAGCCCGGCGGCCAGGGCGTACGGCGCGCTCGCCGTCACGTAGGTGCGCACGCCGGTGCCCAGCTCGAAGCCGAACTGCAGGGTGCCGCGCAGCAGATGGCGCTGCAGGACCTCCTGCGGGATCTGCCGCGCGTTCTGCGGCAGCGGCAGCCGTACGGCTCCGGTGTCGCGCAGGACGCACAGCAGCGCGCAGAGCACCGCGGCGACGTGCCGCACCACCTCGGGTGCGGGGGAGAGCAGGCCGGACGCCAGCCAGAGCACCGTCGCCGACAGAAGGCCGCCCAGCAGCAGCCCGGCCGTCAGGGTGCCCAGGATGAGGGCCTGCCGGTGAATCGCTCGCCAACCTGGCGAGGCCAGCGCGTAGGCGCTGTTGCGGGTTCAAACGGAGCCGGAGAGCGACCAGCCCGCGAGGCCGCCGATCACCGCCCAGGTCAGCGGCGGCACGGTGGCCACCGCGACGGACGCGGCGCCCGCCAGCAGCAGCACGGGCACCAGCGGGCCGGTGAGCCGCGCCCGCCCTCGTCCGTGCGCCCCCGGGGGTGCGGTGGGGGAGTGGTCCACCTACACCGTCCCCGTCAGGTGCCGCCAGGTGACGGAGCCGACCACGCCGTCCACGGTGAGGTCGTGCGCGGTCTGGAAGGCCCGTGCGGCCTGCTCGGTGCGCGGCCCGAAGTTGCCGTCCACGGTGAGGTCGTGGCCGTGCTTGCGCAGCTGGCGCTGGGCGCCGCGCACGGCGTCGTCGATGTCGCCGCGCCGCACCGTCAGCACCAGCTCCGGCCAGGTCTGCTCGTCCACGGTGCCGGTGGCGTCGAGGCCGGCCTGCTCCTGGAAGAGGGTGACCTGCTCCTCGGTGTTCGGGCCGTAGATGCCGTCCGCCTCGGTCGCGAAGCCGTGGTGGGTGACCAGGTGCTGCACGGTGTAGGCGTCGGGGCCGGTGGTGCCGCTGCCGGTGGAGGGCCAGGAGACGGCACCGGGGCATCCGCAGTCGGTGGTGTGCCGGCAGATGGAACGCACCCATCCGGAGCCGGTGTTGTGGTAGCCGTCGTGGCAGCGGCGCTCGATGCCGCAGCCGCACGTGCCGCACTCCTTGCTGTACCGCCACAGCCAGCCGTCGTAGCTGCCGGAGTAGCACTGGTTGGGGCGCAGCGTCCAGGTCACGCCGTCGTTCTTGTGGAAGCCCGCGTGCGCGCCGGTGGTGGCGCACGCGGCGGCGAAGACGGTGCTCGGGCCGCAGCCGGGCGAGCAGTTGTGGTCCGAGGCGTAGCTGGGGCAGGAGCCGGTCCAGATGTCGTACCCGTCGGCGTACGCCTTGCGGGCGGCGGGGAACATGCCGAGCGCGGCGAACCCGACGGCGGTGGCCGCCTGGAGGATGCGGCGGCGGGTGGGCACCAGCCCGGCGAAGGCGGCGGTCTCCGGGTCGCGTCCGGCGCGGCGGCGGCGCGCGGGCCGGGCGTCCGGGCCGGGGGTGCGGAGCATCGGTACCTGTTCGAGGGTGGTCATCGCGCGCTCCTCAGCCGGCGGGGGAAGGTTTCGTCGAGCAGTTCGGACAGCGCGGCCACCGAGCCCAGGGGGACGGCGCGCAGGACGCGTCCGGCGCCGTCCACGGCCACCGCGAACGGGGTGGCGACGGCGTCGTACGTGGCGAACAGGTCGTCGCGCCCGGCGTGCACGGGCACGGTCGTGCCGGGGGCGCTGCCGTCCTCGCGGGCGTGGTCCTCGCGTGCGGCGTCCTCGGGGGCCGGGCCGGCGTAGAGGGCCGCCAGAGCGGGGCCGTCCTCGCTTCCGGCGGCCTTGCGCGCCTCGGCGAGCACGCCCGTGCAGGTGCGGCAGTTCGCGCTGAGGAAGAGCAGCACGCCGCCGTCCCGCTGCGCCTGCGGGCCGAGCAGTTCGGCCGCCTCCGGTGCGGCGCTCCCGGGTGCCGGGCCCAGCGGGGCGGCGGTCCGTACGGGGGAGGTGGCGCCCCGGGAGAGCTGGTGCACCTGGCGCACCAGCCCGGAGACCACCAGGGCGAGCAGCAGGATGGCCACCCAGGAGGCGATCAGGGCGCTGGTCATGAAGTCCACGTGCGGCCTCCGGAGGCGGGAAGGGGAGCGGGGGCGGAAGTGGGCGAGGCCGAGGGGGAGGACGCGGGGGAGGACGCGGGGTGGGCCTCCGGGTCGTGCAGCGCGGCCGGCAGCGTCCACAGCAGCAGCGCGAAGGCGGCGGCGGCCAGCGCGGCGGTGGCGGTCTGGGCGGTGGTTCCCGGCAGCGTCGGCGCACCGGCGAGGCCGGTGAGCACCCCGCCGGTGGCGGCGAGGGCGGCCAGCGCGGCGGCGCGTACCGTCACCCAGCCACTGAGCGGCAGCTCGCTGCGGGCGCAACCGCACGGCCCGCCGCGGCCGGAGGCGAGGACGTGGCGGGTGTAGACCGCGTACCCGGCGAACAGCAGCGCCGCGGCGCCCAGCACCAGGGCGAGCGCGTCGCGGGCGCCGGCGACCAGTGCGGTGGCGCCCGCGAGGCCGAGCAGCCCTTCGGCCACGGTGACCGCGGCAGCGGCCGCACGCACGGCTCCCGCGGGCAGAACGCCGTGGGCGTGCAGGGCGTCGGGCAGCCCGGCGGGCCGGGAGAGGTGCCCGGCACAGCCGGCGAGCAGCGCGAGCAGCGCCGCGCCCGCGGTGGCCGTCGCGAGGAACGTGGTCACGGGAACGGCCGCCTCAGACCGCGCGCAGCGTGCAGCGTGCGAGCAGGCCCGGGACGTCGTCCACCGTGGTGTCGGCGAGCGGGACCACGGTGGCCCACAGCCGGGAGCCGGACAGCACGAAGAACGGGCGTCCGTCGCTGAGCGTGTCCCGGTACAGCTCGCCGGTGGGCACCTTGCCGCCCTGCCACGGCGGGAGCTGGGCCGAGCGCTCCTTCGTACGGCGGGACATCTCCACCAGGCCGAGGCCGGGGACCTCCTTGAGGACGGCGGCCGGCCCGGCGAACCGGCAGTCGGAGCCGGCGTCCGGGGCGAGGGAGAGGCCGTCGTCGTGCTCGGTGATGCGGAAGGTGCGCAGCAGCGCGAGCACGTCCTCGATGCCGGAGCGGTACAGGCGCGTGACGAGGCTGTGGTTCCTGCCCTGCCAGGCGATCAGTGTGGGCGTCTCGACCAGCTGGGACTGCGGGTCGTACTCGCGGGTGGTGGCGGTGCGCAGGGTGCCGCCCTGGAAGGCGAGTTCGGTGTCGAACGCGTCGATGCCGAGGGAGGCGGCCATCCCTTCGGCCAGCGCGGCCGGGCCGGCCGTGAACTCGAAGAGGTGGCCTCCGACGACGAGTTCGACCGCGGAGGTGGCGGTGGACCTCAGATCGAGGTCGGTGCCCTCGATGCGGTACGACACGCCGTCGAGCGCGCGGTGGGCGACGGCGGACGGAGCCATGGCGACCTCCAGGAGGACCGGCGTGTGGTCGCCATAAGGGTCTGGACCACTCGGACGATCCCCCATCACAGCAGCTTGACCATGTACGGTCAATACACGCTGCGGCGCTCCGGTGATCGTCCTAGAACCTCCGCCCGGTTCCCCGCCGTGTCGCCGCGGAGCTCGGCCGCACCCCCGAAGCCGGGCATCGCCACCCCTCAGCCACGGACCACGACCGCTGTCGGCCCGGCGGCCGTCACCTCCCCGACCACGGGGTGCCCCGGTATCTCTCCCGCCAGCAGCAGCCCGCCGGACGTCTGCGCGTCGGCCAGCAGCAACCGTGCCTCCTCCGGCACTCCCGCGAAGTCGGTGTGCGGCGCCACCCACTCCAGATTGCGCCGGGTGCCGCCGCTGACGAACCCGTCCCGCACCGCCTCTCGCGCTCCCGGCAGGTACGGCACCGCTCCCGCGTCCAGCGTGACCGTCACCCCCGACGCGCGCGCCAGCTTGTACGCGTGACCCAGCAGACCGAAGCCGGTCACGTCCGTGCCCGCCTGTAGGCCCGCCGCGACGGCCGCCCCGGAGGCGTCCCGGTTCAGCGCCGTCATCGACGTGACCGCCTGCTCGAAGACCTCGCCGGTCGACTTGTGCCGGGCGTTGAGCACGCCCGTGCCCAGCGGCTTCGTCAGCGTCAGCGGCATGCCCGGGCGCGCTGCGTCCAGCCGCATCATCCGCGCACGGTCCACCACCCCGACCACGGACATCCCGTACAACGGCTCCGGCCCGGTGACGCTGTGCCCGCCCGACACGTGGCACGCCGCCTCGTGCGCCACGTCCCGCCCGCCGCGCAGCACCTCGGCCGCGACCTCCATCGGCAGCAGGTCGCGCGGCCACGCCAGCAGGTTGACGGCCGCCCACGGCGTGCCGCCCATCGCGTACACGTCCGACAGCGCGTTGGCGGCGGCGATCCGGCCCCAGTCGTACGGATCGTCCACCACGGGCGTGAAGAAGTCCGCCGTCGTCACCAGCGCCCGTTCGCCGTCCAGCGCCACCACGGCGGCGTCGTCCCCGCCGCCGGCCAGCCCCAGCAGCAGCTCCGCCGCCGGTCGCGCCGGCCCTTCGGCCAACCCGCCGACCAGCCCGTCCAGTTCGCCGGGCGGCAGCTTGCACGCGCATCCGCCGCCACCGGCGTACTCCGTCAGTCTCAAGCCTTCCATGCCCGGTAACCTACTTGCGACCAGCGGCGTCGTGCCCACGCTTGTCCACACCCCTGGTATGACGATCATGCCGGACGTAGACTCCGGCGCGGAGGCGGGCAGGCGCCTGGTGGCCCTCACGGTCTTCAACACCGATGTGGTCGGGCATCCCGGCCAGGCGGGTTCGATTCCCGTACGCCTCCGCCAGCCTCTTCTCCCTGACGAGCGGCAACCGCCCGATCTTCCACCTTGCCGCGCCGAGAGAACGGCGCGAAGAGCCGACCCGAAGAGCCCGAACGGAAGACGGGCGAAGAACCACCCGCCGTGGGCGAACTCAACAAGCCCGACCGTCTGATGGCACGCCCGTGCCATCCCTCGCCTGGCCTTCGAGCCGGTCGGTGCCGTTTCGTGTCGGGGGCGCCCTTTCCCTGCCGCGCGCCCCCGGTGGGCTCCCGTCGCACGCTTGACCGGCTGGGTGAACCTGGCCGACCGTGCCGTGCCCGTCCCGCACAATCCGGCATATGCCACTAGCGTCCCGGCCGGGGAGTGGGCGCCCGTTCGCACGCAGCCGCGGGCGCCTCCTCACGGGGCCGGGCACGCAGCGCGTCACATCGCTGCCCGAGGGCGCGCAGCCGTCACAGCCCGGCCCCGTCTCGAGCACCACGCCCCCGTCTGGCCCTCACGGGCCGGGCGGGGGCGCTCTCGTCATGCCCGCGCGCGGCTACTTCTCCGACCGGTAGAAAACCTTCCCCCGGTTCTCCTCGGCGCCCAGCGCCTTGTAGAAGGCCAGCGCCGTCGGGTTGTCGCGGTCCGCTGTCCATTCCACCCGGGAACAGCCAGTGTCCGTTGCCTCGTCCCGAAGCGCGTCCATGAGCGCACGTGCGATACCGCGCCGCCGTGCCCCCTCGCGCACGTACAGCTCCTTCAAGTACAGCGACGACTCAGCGCCAGAGGCCGGCCACAGGAAGGTGTACGACGCCATCCCTAGGACCTGCCCACGATCGCGGGCGAGTAGCACCGTCGCGGCAGGCCGGTCACCGAACAGCGCTGCCCGTACCTGCGCGAGATCGCCGGGCACGTTGTCGCCGCCGTAGTACGCCTCGATCTCCCCCAGCAGCGTGGAGATCGTCTCGGCGTCCGTCTCGGTCGCCCGGTCGATCGTCACCATGTGGGCCAGTCCCTCCCTCGTCCGGAGGGCAGCGCCAGCGTCTCGCGGAGCACCCGCACCTCCGGCACCGTCTGTGCCTGCCGCGGAACCCTATCCGCGAGCTGTTCGGCACGGTAGATGATCAGGGCGGAGCGGTGCTCCCGGGGCAGTTCCTCGATGGCGGCGGTCGCGGTGATAGCTGCCCCGGCGAGGTCGCCGTCCTGCACTATGCACATGGCCTGGTCCAGGCGGATCAGGGTGCGGTCGGTGAGGTCGTCGGCCGGGTACAGGGCGAGCGCCTGCCCGTGGTTCTCGGCGGCCCGCGCGGTGTCCCCGAGGTGGGTCCACGCGTTCCCTGCGTGGAACCGGAGCTGGTTCTCCGAGTAGCCGAACGCCGATCCGATCTGCCCCTGCTCGGGGAGCCGTTCCAGCGCTACTTCGGCGCGCTCCAGCGCACCCGCCGCCGCTTCTGGGCGGCCGAGCACGGCCAGGGCGCGGGCCTCCAGCGGCGCCGCCAGCGCGGGGCCGACGCACGGCAGGCCACCGGCGAGCTGCTGGGCGCGCGCGGCGAGTTCGACGGCGCTGTCCATGTCGCCGAGGTAGTACGCCTGGTACGCCTGGTGGGCGTAGATCCACGACATGGCAGCCCGGTCCTCGGCGGCGGCAGCAGCGGCCCGCCCAGTGCGCCACCAGTCCCGCGCCGTCGGGTCGCCCATCTTCAACAGCGTCAGGGCCATCAGGCCGGCCATGTGTGCGCTGGCGAGGGTGAGGCGCCGCCGCACGGGGGCGGGGTGCCGGTGGGTGAGCACCAGCCGCAGGTCGGCGAAGTCGTCCACCAGGTCGGCGAGCAGGTTGCCCTCTGGCCGGGTACGGGTGGCGCGGCCGTGCCGGGCGACGGTGTACTCCCAGTCGTCCAGGCCGGCATCGGTCATCGGCCCGGCGGCGAGCGCGTCGTGGAGCCCTTTTTGCAGCGCGCCAGCGCGGGCCTGAACGGTCGCGGCCGGGTCGACGGACGCCAGGGCGGTGAGTTCTCCGCCTGCGTCGAGGGCGTGGTCGAGTGCGTCGGCGATGGCTCGGGTCGGTCGCCGCCGGTCGTGCTCCAGGTCGGAGACGTAGGACTTCCCGACGGAGGCGAGGGCTGCGACGTCTCGCAGGGAGCGGCTGCCGCGTAGTTCCCGGAGTCGGTCTCCGAACGTCTGGCTCATGGCCTGCTCCTCTCTGTCCGCAGTGTCCGCGCTGTCCGCAAGGGAGCGGACATCAGCGGACGGTCAACTCCTGTGCGTGACCGTGCAGGTGAGAGACGTTACTCGCATGACCGCGACGAAGGACCCGATCCGGCACAATCCGACCCCGCCGGTCGACGCGCTGCCGGTGGATGTCGACACCATCCGCGCCACCATCAGCCGGGCCCTGGCCGAAGGGCCCGCGCCGCGCTACGCCACGCTGGAGGAGCTGGAGGGCCTGCTGCGCGGGCACGTGCAACTCCTCCTGCCCGAGGCGCAGGAGGCCGGGGCGCCGCGGAACCTGCTCGCCTCCACCCGCGTGCACCTGAAGGAGGGGATGGGCGAGGGCCTGGTGTCCGCGCGGGTTCACGTCCGCGAGCTCGCCTACGACGCCCGCGCACTCCTCCGCTGCGTGGAGGCCGGGCGGTGAGCACCGAGCCGACAGTACGGATCTGCCGGACCTGCGGGCTGCCTGCGCTGCTGGAGCCGCACGAGCACCGCGCCGACGACCCGTGGGCCTGCCCGCCGTGCCTGGCGCACCTCACGCGGGAGGACGCCACGCACGTCCCCGCGTGGGCCGCGCGGCTGGCCCGCCCACTCCGGGTTGTCGCATGAGGCGCACGCCCCGAGAGGCCATCTCCAGCGCGGCCGGCCCGCTCCTCGCCGCCACGATCACCGCCGCCTGCGTCGCCGTCGTCGTGCTCGCCGTGTGGGGCCGAACCACATGACCGCGCAGCTGTCGTGGGTGCGCGGCGCCTGCTGGCTCTGGTGCGAGCGGCGGGACATCCTGGTGACGCCGATCGGGTACGTCCCCTGGAAGGGCGAGGAGCTCCCGACGTTCGCCTGCGCGGCGTGCGTCGCCCGCCTCCGGGTGCAGGTACGGCACGCCCTGGCCGCACCCACCCGCCAGCAGCGGGCACCGCGCCGGGCCGCGGCCGTGCCGCCCGCCCGGATCACCGCATCGACCATCCGCGTCGGCGACCACGTACACCTCCGCCGCGACCGGCCCCCACTCCGGGTGGCCGCCCTGCACGCCCTACGAGGCGGGGGCCGGCGCCTGTACCTCGGCGACGGCACCACCTACGAACTCCGGCCCCGCCGCGTCCTGCGCGGCTACCGCCCATAGACCCCGCCCCCGGGGCGCATCCGCCAAGACGACCCCGGGGGCGGTGACCACCAGATCATCCGACCAAGGGAGACCAGTGGACATCCACCAGCTTCTCACCCCCGAGCAGCGTGTCGACGTCGTCGCCACCGTGCTCGACAACAACAAGGGCATGCAGATGCCCATGGCCACGCGGATCGTGGACGAGGCCGTGAAGTGGGTCGCCGCGTGCGCCCAGTTCCCGGACGCGCGCATCGCCCCGTCCCGCGTCGTGGACGAGGGCTGGCACGCCCTGATCCTCCACACCGCCCTGTACGCGCAGATGTGCGAGCAGCTGGGCGGGTTCGTGCACCACTACCCTGAGCGTCCCGACCCGGAGCGCTGGGACCCGCGCGTCATCGACCGCACCACGAGCCTGATCGAGGAGGCCGGGTTCACCGTCGACTACGACCTGTGGACGGCGCCCGGCAAGGAGCTGGTGTCCGTCGCGGCGGACTGCCAGCACTCCGACGACGGCGGGCCGATCGTGACCATGCCGAAGCCCAAGGGCTGACCAGAGGAGACACCGTGACGGAAGACGAAGCCCGCAAGGTCGCCCGCGCCCTGGAGCTGATCGGTCTGCCCGGTGAGCCCGGGCCCGCCGACGGAGCCACGCCGGACGGCGCGTGGCGGATCTGGCACGACGGCCAGGACGTCACATTGCCCTCCCTCGATGCGCTGATCGCCCGCCTGGGCGGCGAGCGGCTGGAGCCGGGATGGCACGACGGCCGCCCGGTGCGCGGCTTCGTCTTCCCCGACGCCGGTCGCGGCTGACCCGAGACCGGCCCCGTCCGTCTGCTTCCCCCGTGGCGGATGGACGGGGCCTCACCGGCCGACGAGGTCCGCCAGGTCAGCTCGGAGTGCGTCCGCGATCTGGATGAGGTGGTCCAGCCGTGCGGACCGGCTGCCGGTTTCGATCCGCCACACCGTGTCGGAAGAGATCCCGGCCGCGGCGGCGAGGCCCTCTTGCGTGAGATTCGCCAGCATGCGGGCGGTGGCGATGTTCCGGCCGATGCGCAGGCGCTCGCGAGCCACGCGGTCGCTCGGCTCGGATCGGACAGGCACCCGATCTACGAGCGCTGCCGTGAGCATCGACTTTGCGGTGGCCGGCTCGTGTGAGCACGACGCGGGCTGCGGTCGCCGCTTCTCCGGGTACGCCAAGCCGCGGCTCGAAGGCAGCCCCAGCCGTCCCTGATCGCATGCCCCGGCCCGCAGACCGGCCCGGCCGAGCACGAATTCGATGCCTCACCTACGTACGTGCGTGTGCACGCGCACCCGCTTCTACAGTCAGGAGCCCTGACGAGGCAAGGAAGGCGGCGCGGTCAAGCCGTCAGTACGCCTCAGAAGAGCACTAGAACCGCTCATTTTCGGTCCCCCGTGTGTCATATGCGTCACCCTGAAAGAAGTATTAGGAGTCATGGCGTGAGTCACACTCATTGCTCCTGACCTGCAAAAATACACATGACGGTTTGTCAGTCTCTCTAGGTCGAGCGAGCAGGGAGGTCGACTTGAGGGGTTGCGTGCGTGCAAGATGGGCCTTGCGCATTGCTTCTGGTGTGATTCACGTCACACGTTCCGTGGAGCACCGTTGCTCAGCGCCCAGACATGGCGAGAGCCCCGCCCTCGGTGCCGGCCAAGCAACCAAGAGGACGAGGCCCTCTCTCCCATACCGTCTGCAGGCAAGGCCCCGACCTCTGGTCGGGGCTTTGCTAGTCCCTAGAGATCCTCTCCAGGAACTCCCGCCCGGCCCTGTAGGCCGTGTACAGCGGGCCCAGCCAACGGATCCGGTTGTACCAACGGCCCGCCGTGCTGTCGTCGCAGCGGCATCCCTCCGGCCTGGCAGCCATCGGGTCACCTCCTTCTGGAGCCCTTCCGGGCTCCTTCCATGGGGCCCCTTCGTGGACCCCATGGAGTAACCCACGAAGCCGAAGGCCCCACCGGAGGTGGTGGATGACCCAACACAGTACCGGCCCGGGCGTTGAAGGCTCGGCACGCCAACTAGCGGAAGCCCAAAGCGAAGTCGGCACGAAGAGTGACACCGAGTGCCGCGGAGCTGATGCCCCGTCACCAAAACCGGCAGGAGGTCATGCAGTTGACCTGCCGAGGGGTCCATGGGGCTGTCGGGGACTCAGTGCCAGGCGCACAGGCAAGAGTTGTGTAAATCACACCACGCAAGCCCATGGAGGTGTTCTTTGTCTCGTACGAGCATCCAGCCGCTCAGGAGCTAAGTTCCACAAAGGGCCTGACGAGAGCCGCTTCTGAACCCTGCAACGCGCGACGTACTTGAACGTGAACATGAAGTCCGCCGTCCCGACTGCCTCGGCACACCAGGAGAGCACCGAGCTCGCGGTGCAGCGCGGTCACTTGGGCGGCGGTCTCCCCGGCGCGCTTGTCGGCGTGTGCGGCGTCGCGGTCGGTGGCCTGGGTCCGGGTGAGCAGCTGGCCGGTGGCGAGGTCGCCGAACGGGCGCCGCAGCCAGGGCGGCACGGGCGGGTCGAGGGGCTCACGGTGTGGCCACCGGAGGTGGTGATGTCTCGCCGTGCGGCGGTGTGTTCTGCGAGCGGTCGAGGGACGGGACGGGACGTGGCGCGGGCGATGGCCGCGCGGTGCTCCAGCGCGCTGAGGCTGTCGCCGGCGGCAGGTGCAGGCACCTCGTGGGGCACGGGTGATGTGGGCGGACGTGCGAGTGCGTCGGGGACCATCCGGTCGGGACGGTCGCCCTCGAGGGAGGAGGCGTAGGCGGCGACGGCGCGCTGCAGCAACTCGGTCTCGCTGCGAGCCTGGCCGAGTCGGCGGCGGGTGGGTGCCGTCCTCGACCACGTCGGCGGGCAGCCACAGATGCGTCTCGACCTTCGCCCGGGACAGCGCCGGATACAGGGTGTTGGCCTCAGTGCCCACGCCGTGCGCCAGCGCGTACCTGGGTGGTGAGGCCCCGGGCGGCGGCGATGGTCATGGCGTAGCCGTGGGAGAGGGCGCCGGCGGCGATCTGGGCGGCGCTCAGTTCCGCCGAGAACACCTGGGGGCGGCCGTCGTCGCCGTTGCGGCGCCACTGGATCCGTTCCCCGTCCGGGCTGACGGTGGTGACGACGCCGCGGAAGCCGTTGAGCACGCCGACGGCGCCGGGTTCGGTCTTGTCCATGCGTGGTGTGCGCGCCGGCCCCAACAGCCCTCTGGCGGTGAACCTCGATACGACCGCAGGCCCTCTCTTTGCGAAGGGCCTGCCCGCCACGTCGCCCGGAAGGTCGCGACGCAGCGGCGTGAGTAAAAGATCAGCCGTCACCTCGCCGGCCTGGCGCTGCGGGCGCGCTGGGAGGCCCATGCCGGAAGCACGGCTGGGCCGGCAGAGTGCCGGCGTACGCGGCGACGTCCTGGGCGGGACGCCGCGCGTATGCGGTGATGGCCACCGCGATGTGGGAGGAGACGGCAGCGGTGAGCAGCGCTCCGTGGGCCGCAGGAGTGCGGGCGGGGCGGCGGCAGCCACGTGAGCGCGGTGGCCTGTCTCGCCCACAGACGATGACTCCTGGCAACCCCGCGGTCACCGGGCCGGGCGATCAATGTGGTGGGCGGTTCTGCGTTCGTTCCGCTCCGGGGCCTCCGCCGCGCCCGGCTCACGGAGCGGGAGTAGCGTGTGCTGGCCTCCTCTCCCGTGCTGTGAACGGGGGCGGTGACGGGCCAGGACGAGGAGCGAGGGTGAAACGGAAGGCGGGCCGCGCGTGGCGGGCGCCGGGGATGGCCGGGCTGCGCCACCCCACCCAGATGATCGCCACCGCTTTCGCCACGGCGGTGCTGGCCGGTTCGGTCCTGCTCTCGCTGCCGGTGGCGACGGAGTCGGGCACCCGTGCGGATTACGTCGACGCGCTGTTCACGTCCACCTCTGCGGTGTGCGTGACCGGTCTGATCACCGTGGACACCCCCACCTACTGGTCGACCTTCGGGGAGGTCGTCATCCTGGTGCTGATCCAGGCCGGAGGGCTCGGGATCATGACGCTGGCCACCCTGTTCGCCGTGCTGGTCTCCCGGCGCCTGGGCCTGCGTGCCCGGTTGCTGGCGCAGGCGGAGACCAAGTCCCTCACCCTGCGCGACCTGCGCCGCGTGGTCCGCAACATCGTGCTGTTCAGCCTGGGCACCGAGGCCGTGGTCGCCACCGTCCTGACCACGGCGTTCGTGGCCGGCCACGACCAGCCGCCCGGCCGGGCGCTCTACGACGGGGTGTTCCATGCGATCTCGGCGTTCAACAACGCCGGGTTCTCCCTCAACAGCGACAGCCTCATGCGGTACGTGGGCGATCCGTGGGTCAGCCTGACCATCAGCGTCGCCGTCGTCGTCGGCGGTCTCGGCTTCCCCGTGATCTTCGAGCTGCTCCGGTCCTGGCGCAGCCCGCGCACGTGGTCGGTGCTGACGCGCCTCACCCTGGGCCTGACGGGCGCGCTGCTGGTGGCGGGCACCCTGGTCATCACCTTGGCGGAGTACACCAACCCGGGCACCCTGGGGCCGCTGTCCTCCCCCCAGAAGTGGCTGGCGGGGTTCTTCGCCTCCGTCAACGCCCGCACCGCCGGATTCAACAGCATCGACGTCGCGGCCCAGGGACCGGAGAGCCTGCTCGCGACGGACATCCTGATGTTCATCGGCGGAGGCAGCGCCGGCACCGCCGGGGGTATCAAGGTCACCACGTTCGGCGTGCTGGCCTTCGTGATCTGGGCGGAGATGCGGGGCGAGCCCGGGGTGACGGTGGGGCGGCGTCGCATCCCGGACGCCAATCAGCGTCAGGCCCTCGCCATCGTGCTGATGAGCGTCGGGGTCGTGGTCTGCGCGACCTTCGTCCTGCTCGGAGTGAGCGACTACGGTCTCGACCGGCTGCTCTTCGAGGCCGTCTCGGCGTTCGCGACCGTGGGCCTGTCCACGGGAATCACCGCCGACCTGCCGCGTGCCGGGCAGTGCGTCCTCGTCGCGCTGATGTTCATCGGCCGCATCGGCCCGCTCACCCTCGCTTCCGCCCTGGCGCTGCGGAACCGCACGCGTCGCTACGAACTTCCCGAGGAGAGGACCATCGTTGGCTGACCACAGGGACGAACCCGTCGTCGTGATCGGGCTGGGCCGCTTCGGCAGCGCCCTGGCCCTGGAACTGACGGAACGCGGCACGGAGGTGCTGGCCGTCGACAGTCGCCCCAAGGTGGTGCAGGCCCTGTCCGGTGAACTCACGCACGCCGTGGCGGCCGACTGCACCGACATGGAGGCGCTGCGCCAGCTCGGCGTGCCGGACTTCTCCAAGGCCGTGGTGGGGATCGGCACCGACATCGAATCCAGCATCCTGGCCACCTCCCTCCTGGTGGAGCTGGAGATCGAGGACATCTGGGCCAAGGCCATCAGCCGCCAGCACGGCCGTATCCTCGATCGCATCGGTGCCCATCACGTCGTCTTTCCCGAGCACGACATGGGCGAGCGCGTCGCCCACCTGGTCTCCGGCCGCATGCTGGACTACGTCGAGGTCGACCCCAACCACGCCATCGTCAAACTCAAACCGCCACGCGACCTGGTCGGTGTGACCCTGCGGGAGAGCCGTGTCCGCAGCCGTTACGGGCTCACGGTGGTGTCGGTGAAGACCACCGACGGCGAGTACAGCCACGCCGCGCCCGACACCGTCCTGAACTACTCCGACGTCATCCTCGTCCTCGGCCGCATCGACGACGTCGAACGCTTCGCCGCGAGCAACTGACCGCGCGGACCCGCGACAGCGGCGTGCGGCGGGCGACGCGGCGTCAGGCGCGGGAGGGGTGGGGGCCGGGGCCCGGGGACGGGGAGGGAAGGGCGGTGGTCACGGGCACCCGGGCGGTGACGCGGAAGGTGGAGCGGGTGGGCCGCTGGACGGCCAGCGTGCCGCCGAGTGCCGCCAGGCGCTCGCGGAGGCCGGTGAGGCCCGTCCCGTCCCCACCGTCGCCGGCCGCGTCGGTGCGGGAGCCCGTGTCGTTCTCCAGCACGAGCACCGCCTCGTGGCCGGTGATCCGCAGCGAGACGGTGCAGACGGCCGAGCCGTGCGCGTGCCGCAGGACGTTCGTCGTGCCCTCCCTGACCACCCAGCCGAGCGCGGACTGCACCGGCTCGGTGAGGGATTCGACGTCGGGGACGTCATCGGTGGCGACCCGGCACTTCACCCCGGCGGCGCTCAGCACCCGGCGCGCTCCGGCGAGTTCCGCCGACAGGTCGGCGCGGCGGTAGGCACGTACGACGTCGCGCACTTCGCGCTGCGAGTCGCGGGCCAGGTGCTGCACCTCGTCCAGTTGTCGCGTCGCCTTGTCCTCGACGCCGCGGCGTGCCAGCTCCGCCGCCAGTTCGCTCTTGAGCGCGATGACGGCCAGATTGCGTCCCAGCACGTCGTGCAGGTCGCGTGCGAAGCGCAGGCGCTCCTCCGCCACGGCGAGTCGGGTCTGCACCTCCCGGGCGGCGGCCAGTTCCCGCAGCACGGCGACGTACCACCCGGTGGAGCGCTGGGTGAACAGCAGCGCGGGCGCGACCGCGAGGGCGACGACGGTGGTCGTCGCCAGGTCGGACCAGGCCCGGCCGCCCGCCGCCGCCGACGCCATGGCGAAGGCGACGAAGCCGGCGTGCAGCAGGAGGTAGGTGCGCATCCGGACGACCAGCGCGAGGACGCAGAGCACCGGGGCGCTCATGCTGAGGAACACCAGGCCGTGCAGGACTCCGTCCCCGGTCTCGGCGACCGTCACGGGGCCGGTGGCCAGGATCGTGCTCACCGCCAGTACCACCAGCAGGGGGAACAGGCGCATCCCCGCCAGGGAGCCGAGACCCAGGTACACGTCCAGCGCGGGGCCCGTGAGCCTGGTCGCCAGGGTGCACTGGGCGAGGCCGAGGACGAGGACGCCCCAGGCCAGGGAGGCGGCCAGCGGGGAGCGGCCTGCGAGGGCGAGGAGCTGGGGACCGCCGGCCAGGAACACGAGCCACGGCATCGCGCCGAGCATCCACCGCGTCGACGCCTCGACCTGCGCATGCCTGCTGCGGTCGTGCCACTGCCGGTGTCTCTCCTGAGCCCACCCGTACACGCCTGTCTCCTCGTCCTGTCCTCGTCCAGTCCTCGGGCCGGGCCCTCAGCGGCGCGGCTCCCAGCGGAACCTGGCCGACACCAGCCACGCGGCCAGCGCGATCCAGGCCGCACCCACGGCCACCGCGCGCAGCCACTCGCCCACGTCCAGGGAGCCGGCCCAGCCTCCCCTGACGAGTTCCATGATCGGAGAGAAGGGCAGGAAGCCGCACACCGTCTCGAACGTGTCGGGCAGCACCTCCAGCGGGATGACCACTCCGGATCCCATGAAGGTGATCAGCATCAGCGGCAGCGTCGTGATCTGCGCCGCCTCCGCCGATCGGCTCCACATGGCCGTCACCGCGGCCGCCGCCACGGCCAGTGCCAGCCCCATCACCAGGCCCAGCAGGGACAGCACCACCTGCTGCGGCGCGGTGACGTCGAAGGCGATCACCGCGCCCACCGTCAGCAGCGTGATCTGCGCCAGCGCGAGGACGACGGTCGGCAGCGCGCACGCCGCGAGGATCTCCGCGTCCCGGGGCTCGCCGCAGCGCAGCCGCTTGAGGACCAGTTCCTCCCGGCGCACCACGAAGAAGCCCACGAGGTTCGCGTACACGCTGAAGAGCAGGACGAACCCGATGGACGCTGCGAGGATCACCGAGCCCACGGAGAGCCCGGTGCCGCCCAGGTCGACGTTCTCCACGGTGCTGCGCACGAGGAAGGTCAGGGCGACGGGGAGGAGCAGGGCGACCACGAGCGCGGTCTTGTTGCGCAGCAGCAGGGTCAGTTCGGCGCGGCTGAGGGCGCCCAGCCTGCCGCCGCTGGTCGTACGGGCCACGCCCGCCGGGGCGGGGGAAGTCGTCGTGCTCATGCGATACCACCTTCTCCAGGGAGGCCCCGCCTGCGCTTCCTGTGCACGCTCGGAGCGGGGCGCGGCTGCCGGTCCGGTGCCGGCACCGCGTCGGACTGGGCCGGCACCGTCTCGGGGTGTGCCGGTACGGGGCAGCGCGCCCTACGCATGCGCGACCTCCGCCTTGGCCGTTCCCGACTCGCCGTCGTCGGCGCGTGCGATGTCCAGGAAGGCTTCCTCGAGCGTTCCGGAGCGGGCGTCCAGCGCCTCCAGCGTGACGTTCTGCTCGTGTGCCCACTGCAGGAGCGCCCTCAGGGTCTCCTGCAGCGTCGTGGTGCGGATCTCGGCCCGGCGCCCCTCGACCGTCGCGCGCAGCGCCTGCGGCAGCCGGTCCTCCTCGACTCCCGCGGGCAGCAGGAAGCGGATGTGGGCGGGCTGCGCGGCGGTCACCTCGGAGGGCGTCCCCGCGGCGACGATCCGGCCGTCCCGCATGATCGCCAGTCGGTCGGCGAGTTCCTCGGCCTCCTCGAGGTAGTGCGTGGTGAGCAGCACCGTGGTGCCCTCGTCGCGCAGCCCCCGGACCAACTCCCAGGTGTCACGGCGCCCTTCGGCGTCCAGGCCGGTCGTGGGCTCGTCGAGGAACAGCACCTCCGGCCGGCCCAGCATGGCGAGCGCGAGGTCCAGGCGTCGCCGTTCGCCGCCGGAGAGCTGCTTGACGCGGACGTCGGCGCGCCGGCCGGCGAGACCCACCAGGCCGAGCGCCTCCTCGACGGGACGGGCGCCGCTGGTGCACCCCGCCCACATGCGGGCGGTCTCGGCGACGGTGAGTTCCGAGGCGAACCCGCCTTCCTGGAGCATCACCCCGGTCCGGTGGCGGACGGCCGCCCGCTCCGAGTAGGGGTCGTGCCCCAGCACGCGCACGCTTCCACCGCTCGGCCGGGCCAGCCCTTCGAGCAGTTCGACGGTGGAGGTCTTGCCCGCCCCGTTCACCCCGAGGAGGGCGAAGACCTCGCCGGCACGGACGGAGAAGCTGATGCCGCGCACGGCTTCGAAGCCTTCCGCGTAACTGCGTTTCAGTTCGTCCACTTCGATCGCGTTCATGTCTCCAGCTTTCCGTTCTCGGAGGATGAGGAGCAGTGCGTGTCGTCACGACGTCACATGAGGTATGTCATGCCGGGGGCCCGGCGCGAGCCGGGGCTACCCGGCGCGGGACGGCACCGGCACCCCGCAGGCGGCGAACAACCGTTCCTGCGCAGCGTCCACGCGCGAGAGGCGATGGCGGCGTCCGCCGTCATGGCGGAAGGTCAGCTTCCGGACGCGGTTCAGCTCGCCGGCGATGCTCGCCCACGGCCGGGCGGTGCGGAGCTCCGCGACGCTGGTCAGGAGCAGAGCGAGCCAGCACAGCAGGACGTGTGCCCGGCCCCGGTCCTCCAGGCGGTGGTACACCGGCTGGAAGTAGCGGGGAGAGGCCATGGCGGAGAAGGCCCGCTCGGTGCCGAGCAGGGCGGCGTAGCCCGCTGCCGCCTGCTCCGTCCCCACGTCGGAGGTCAGGGGCGTCAGCAGGTGGGCGCCGTCCAGCCGGGCGTCCCCGTCGATCGCGTCCGGGTCGACGACGAGCGAGCCCGTGCCGGGACACCGGGTGAGCCACCGGCCCAGGAGCGGGTGTCCGAGGAGCTCCTGTTGTGCGGAGGAGTCCGGGCCGCCCCGGCGGGACGAGTCAGCCGTCGTCCTGGCCAGCTCCGCTGCGACGAGGTCCAGCTGCGCGGCGCGCTGCACAGCCTCGTGTTCGGCCTCCCGGGCACTGCGCCACAGCACGCGGCGGCGCCGGCCGTCCTCGCCCAGGCGCAGGTCGCGGACCGTCAGGTCCGTCCCGACGCGGCGGTGGCGGCCCTCCAGATGGGGGAGGGTCTCGCCCGCCTCGGGGCTCGTCCGCAGGCTCTCGCCCGTCACCACGAGGGGGCGTAAACCCGGTTCGGAGGCGAGGAGCTGGGAGCGTCTGGAGCTGCGCACGACGACGGTGCGCAGGGAGTCCGCCGCCGCGGAGCCCGGGTCGTCCGCGAGGCAGTCGCCCGGGGCGGAGGCCGCGTCCTCCGCGTGCCACGACCAGCAACCGACCGGCAGTCCCTCGTCGGTGACGGCGAGACCCACCAGGAGCGGGGGCAGCCCGTCGGTGCCCGGGACGTCGAAGAACACCAGGTCCCGCTGCCGGGACGAGGCCCACGCCTTCGGCGCACCAACTGCCCGTGCCATCCCCTCCCGCACCGTGCGACGGAGGTCCGCCTCGCGTTCCAGGAGGAGGTCCATGGCGGCCAGCGCGGCGCCGTTGCCGCCCAGTTCGGGCAGGCCCGGAACCACCACCTCCTCCGCGGCCCACCGGTCCAGGGGTCTCGGAGACTCCGGGGCGAGGGCGCGGTTGGCGACCAGGGCGAAGACGACGCGCTCCGTGTCGGCGTCGCCCAGCAGGCGGGTCAGTGCCGGCCCGATGCCCAGGGCCCGCCACAGACCGTCCAGCAGCCAGGCGGCGCCGACCGGGCGCGCGGCCTCGACTTGCGGCAGGTTCTCGGAGAGCGGCCGTGTCGCGTCCGACGTCTCGCCGAGGTAGCGGTGGATGGAGTCGGCCAGGCGCCGCAGCACCCCGGGATCCAGGGCGTCCTCGCGGCCGAAGCTGAGCAGGATCTCGGCTCGCGTCGTGCCGCCCACGCGCTGATTCCTCGCGATCTGGAGGTAGCGCACGACGCGGCCGTCACGGTTCTTTCGCTGTGTCTTCCTGAGATACATGCCCGCAGTGTTCCCAGATCCGCCAGCAGAATCTTATTTTGCGGCGCAAATTGTGTGCCCACAGGAAGAGCTAGTAATTTCCCTAGTGTGATACAGATCACAGAGGGCCCCCTTGGCCGGGTCTTTAACTGCGCTTATCGTCAACTGCGCGCCATCAGAAATGAGTTCGACTTCACGGTGTCCCTCGACCAGGGCACCCAAGGTGATGATCTTTCTCCGATTGGTTGGGGGATTCTTCTCATGGCTTACGCGCAGGTTAAGGGCTGTCCAGGATTCAACGACGAGGCGACGCCCGGCGATCGTGGATTCATGTCCCTGCGCGGTGGGAAAAGGTCCGGACTTTGCGTCCGGCTCCCTCTCGAAGAGCGGACCACCGCCACCCGGAACTGATGGCCGAACCCCAGAGCTGCCCGGCGGTAATCGCCGGGTGTGGCCGAGGCGGCACCGAGCCGTCCCGGTGATCGCGTTCCACCGAGACACAGGAGGCTCCGCATGGAGCAGAAGATCGCCACGTTCATGAACGGGCAGGAGTTCGGCTCGCTCGAGAACGGCTTCCACGAGACCGCGCCCGCCCCGGTCATGGGTACCCCCGTGGCCGCCGTCGCCACCTGCTGGTACGTCGCCGGCGGCGTGGCCGGCGCGGGCGCCGTCGTCGGCGCCTACACCTGGGGCGTCGCCAACGGCTGACCGGCCCCCGCCGGTCTGCTCGACCCCCGCACCATCACCTTCGTGAACCGCATCAAGCAGAGGAGAGTGCAATGAGCCGTATCACCGAGAGCGTGATCGCCGTCACCCCGGAGAAGCTGGACGACGGTGCCACCACCGAGCTGGGCGCCATGGCGCCGGTGCAGGCGACCCCGGGCTTCGTGGCCTTCGGCGTCGGCTTCGCCGGTGGCGCGGGCGTCGCCTGGCTGGGCGTGCAGGCCTACGAGGCCGGCGTCAACGACTGACCCGTCCCCTTTGACGGTTCAGCACTGAGAAACTCCGTCGGTATTTCGTAACACATTGCGAGGGCCGGACACGGAGGAAAGCTGCCGGGCCGCGCCGCAATCGCGGCCCGGCAGCCCATTCGTCATCGTACGCCCACGTGCGTCGGCCTGCTGCAGTGCGAAGGAAACCATCGGTATGAAGTTGGTCAAGAAGATAGCTTCCTCTGTGTTCTCGCCGGTACCGGTGAGTCGAGACCAGGCAATAGGTGTCGCGGAACGTCTTGCTGCACTCTCGAGTCTCTCCTCCTCGCTGGAATACCTCTCCCAGTACAAGAGCCTCGAGCCCGGTGGCCTCAATGACTGGGAGATCATGCGGAGGAGGCCCGAGAGCAAGTCTCCGTTGATCCAGCGCGCCACCCACGCGGTGAGCGGTCGCCGGACGACCCTGGCCATCCATGCCGCGCGCGTCGCCGCGAGCACCGCCATGCTGCTGCCCGGCGACCATCGCCGGCGTGCGGTCGGCAGCCTGTTCCTGGCGGCGAGCACCACCCTCCTCCAGGCCCGCCACAGGTACGGCACCGACGGTTCGGACCAGGTGGCGACCCAGGTGCAGACGGTCACCGGGCTGGCGCGTCTGGTGTCGCGCCCGGAGACCAAGGACGCGCTGATGTGGTACCTGGCGCTGCAGGCGACGATGTCCTACGCCTGCTCCGGCTGGGCGAAGCTGGCCGGTGAGAAGTGGCGTGACGGTTCGGCACTTCCCGGAGTGATGCGCACCCGCACCTACGGATTCGGGACCGCGTACGAACTCCTTCGCAAATACCCCCGCACGAGCAAGCTGGTCCAGCACGGTGTGCTGGCCATGGAATGCGGATTCCCCGTCATCTATCTCTTCGGCGGGCGCCTCACCCGTCCGCTGGTCGCCGCCGCGGGCAGTTTCCACGTCGCCAACGCCTTCGTCATGGGCCTGGGCCGGTTCATGACGGCCTTTCCGGCGATGCACCCGGTGCTCGCCTACACGACGGCGCCCCGCAGCCACCCCGCCGTGGCCGGCCGGGACGACCGCATGGCCAAGACCGCTCTGGTGCTCCTCGCCGGCGGTGTGACGGCGGCGTCCGCCCTGATGGCCGCGCGCCGCGCCCGCGTCGTGAGCGGCTGGCCGCACTCGCGCACCGTCACCACCCGGCACGGCAACGTGCTCAGCTACGACGCCGGAGGCAGCAAGGCCGACCACGGCCCGGTCATCGTCTTCAACCACGGACTCGCGTCCACGGCCGAGCACTTCTCCTGGATGGCCGAGCGCCTGACCTTCGACCTCGACCTGCCGCTGGTGACGTACTCGCGCGCCGGCTACGGCCCCAGCCGCCGGCACCGGACCGCCGGCTACACGCTGCAGGAGTCCGCCGACGACATCGTCGACCTCGTCGAGGCCGCCGTACCCGCCGGGCGTCCCGTGGTCCTCGTCGGCCACTCCCTGGGCGCGGAGTTCAACCGGCGCGCCGTGGCGCAGCTCGGTGACCGCGTGGCCGGCGTCGTCCACCTCGACCCGACCCACCCCGCGCAGCTCGTGCGGTCCGACAAGCAGCGCAAGGGTGGAGAGCTCTTCACCGACTCCATCCAGGAGCTGGCGCGGTGGACGCGGATGGGCTTCGGCGCGCTGATGGCCCGGCCCAAGTGGGTGGACGACCTCCCCCGCCCGTACCGCGAGAAGGTGTTCGCGATGTACACCGACTCCCGGATGTGGAGCGCGGCGTCCCGCGAGTGGAACACCGTCCAGGCCGAGTTCGACGGCTGGTCGGAGAACCTCGGGCCGCTGCAGGCCCCCGGCCTGGTGCTCGCCGCCCAGATGACCGTGGACGTCGACCCCGAGCAGCTGCTCATGTACCACGACATCGCCAAGACCCATCAGGCCGCCGGTGAGAGCGGCGAGGTCACCGTGCTCGAGGGCGCGGGTCACGACACGATGCTCACCGACGCCCGCCAGGCCCGCACCGTGGCCGACCACATCGCGGCGTTCGTCCGGGACCACGTCCCCGGGGGCGCGCAGGGGACCAACGAGAAGCTGCAGTCCGCGAAGCTGCCGACGGGGAGTGAGACCGAATGAGCCCGCGCACTCTGATCAGGGACGCCTTCACCGGCCACGGCACCGTGACCCGGCTGGCCGGCGCGGCGCTGCTGGTGACCACGCTGGCGTCCCAGCACCCCCACCCCGCCTTCGAGCGGGCCCGGGACAGGGACCTGTTCTCCTTCATCCCCAACTGGAAGTTCTTCGCGCCCAATCCGGCCACCCACGACTTCCACTACCTCTACCGGACGCTCGACGAGAACCGGGAGACGTCGGAGTGGGTGGAACTGGAACTCATCAAGGACCGGCGCATGAGCCAGGCGTTCTGGTTCGCCTCCCGGCGGCGGGAGAAGGCGGTGTTCGACATCTGCAGCGCCATCCTCAAGGGCATCGGCAAGGGTGAAGACCCCACCCCCACCGCGCCGTTCCGGGTGCTCGCCGCGTTCTTCTCCAAGCTCATCCTGGACGCGCCCAACGCCTCCCACGTCCGCGGCTACCAGTTCGCGATCGTCCGGGCGTCCGGTCACGACGAGGGCGAGGAGCCCGAGGTCCTGTACGTCTCCGCCTACCAGCCGCTGGACTCGGCCGCCGCGAAGCCCGTACCGGCGGCCGCCTGAACCCACCTGGTCCGGGGCCCGCCCCCAGGCGCCCCGGACCGGGTGGATCCACGACATCGGAGGACTCATGAGCATCGCCGACATCGGCTACGGCAAACAGTTCGACGGCTGGTACGACCGCGTCTTCCGCGGCGACGCCGGTGTGGCGGAGGCCGTCGACGCCCTGACCTCCCTTCACCCCGACCCGTCCGCGGGGACGCTCGAACTCGGGGTCGGCACCGGGAGGATCGCGCTGCCGCTGTCCCACCGCGTCGGAGCGATACACGGCCTCGACTCGTCTCCCGAGATGCTCGCCGCTCTGGACAAGAAGAGCGACCAGGGCGAGGTGACCGCCGAGCACGCCGACATCCGCGCACACCGGCCCGAGCGCACCTACGGCCTGGTCTACTGCGTCTGCTCGACGCTCTCCCAGATCCTGGACGCCGACGGCCGGCGCGAAGCCGTCGCCCGTGCCGCGGAGGCGCTCGCCCCCGGTGGCCGCCTGGTCGTCGAGACGCACAACCGTCCCGGCGTCCACGCCCTGCACGAGGGCCGCGCGCACGCCACCGTGTTCGCTCCCTACCCCGAGCCGAACACCGGCCTGCAACTGCACGGCACGCTGCTGGACGAGGGGCGGATCTGGCACTGCTCGACGATCTGGTTCGAGTCGGACGGCACCCACCGCATCGGCACGGAGACCGCGGCGCTGCTCACCCCGGACGACGTCGACGCCTACGCCGAGGCGGCCGGCCTCACCCCCGAGGGCCGGCATTCCGGCTGGTCCGGCGCGCCCTACGCCGAGCCCGCCCCGCTCTTCGTCACCACCTACACCAAGGCGTCGCGATGAACCTGCGACGGATCGCGGCGGACCACCGCGGGCTGCTGATCACCGGCGTGCTGATGGGCCTGTTCGGCACGGCGGCCACGCTCGCGCAACCCTGGCTGATCGGCCGCCTCATCGAGTCGGTGTCCGCGGGCGAGGCGATCGCGGGGACGATCGTCGCCATCGCTGCGCTGTTCCTCCTCGACGCGGCACTGGGCGCCGGACACGCCTACGTCATCGGCCGGGCGGGAGAGAACATCGTCTTCGACGCCCGCCGCATCCTGGGCGCCCGGCTGCTGCGCAGCCGTATCCGGGACTTCCAGCGGCTGCAGCAGGGCGACGTCTTCTCCCGTACCGTCTCCGACACCTCGATCGCCTGCCTGGTGATCGCCCAGGCACTCGCGCAGGTCTTCACCTCGCTCTTCATGGTGGTGGGCTGCGTGGTGCTCATGGCGCGGCTCGACTGGCGACTGCTGCTGACCACGGTCGGCTGCCTGGCGGCCGCCAGCATCGTGTCGCTGCTGGTGGCCCGTCAGGTCCGCCTCGCCGCGCTGGCCAACCGGGCCAACGTCGGCGCCTTCGGCACCGGCCTGCAACGCGTGCTGGGCGCGCTGACCACGGTCAAGGCGTCGCGCGCCGAGGAACGCGAGACGGGTGAACTGGCCCGGCTGGCGGGCAGGGCGCGGCGCAGCGGCATCCGCGTCACCGGCCTGAACGCGCTGCTGATGCCGGTGATGAACGTCGGGACGCAGCTGTCGCTGGCGGTCGTCATCGCCTGGGGCATGGCGCGGGTGGCCACCGGATCCCTCTCGGCCGCGGATCTCACCGCGTTCGTGATGTACCTCTTCTACCTGGTGTCGCCGCTGGTCATGCTGTTCATGGCCGTCGGCCAGATCCAGCAGGGCCGGGCCGCCGTGCAGCGTGTGGTCGAACTGGCCGCGATCCCCCAGGAGGAGGACGACCGGCGCCTGCCCGAGCCGTCCCCGGCGGCCGAGCCGTCCGCGTCCGCGGTGCGGTTCGAGAACGTCACCTTCGGCTACGGGGCCGGCGGGCCCGTCCTGCGGGACGTCTCGCTGGCGGTGCCCGAACGCGGCCTGACCGCGATCGTCGGGCCCTCCGGTGCGGGCAAGACGACCCTCTTCCAGCTCATCGAGCGCTTCCGCGAGGCCGACTCCGGCACGGTGAGCGTCGCCGGCCGCGACGTGACCGCGACCCGCCTGAACGACCTGCGCTCCCTGGTCGGTTACGTGGAGCAGGACGTCCCGCTGCTCAGCGGCACCGTCCGTGACAACCTCCTCTACGCCCAGCCCGACGCGGACGAGGCGGAGGTCGCCCGTGCCCTGCGCATGGCCTGCCTGGAGGACGTCGTCGCCGGTCTGCCGGACGGCCTCGACACCGTGCTGGGGGAACGCGGCTCCGGGCTCTCCGGCGGTCAGCGGCAGCGTCTGGCCATCGCGCGGACCCTGCTGCAACGGCCCCGCGTGATCCTGCTGGACGAGGTCACCGCCCACCTGGACGCCGACACCGAGGCGGCCCTGCGTGACGCCGTGACCGAGGCGGCCCGCGAGTGCGCCGTCCTGGCCATCGCGCACCGCATCTCCACGGTGGCGCAGGCCGACCGCATCATCGTCCTGGAGGAAGGACGGGTACGCGCCACCGGCGACCATCAGGCGCTGATGGCCGACGACGAGGTGTACCGGCGCCTGGCCACCCGTCAGCTCGGCCCGGAGAGCGTGCTGTCGTGACGTCCGCAGACGCCGCCGTGGTCGGTGCCGGCCCCAACGGGCTGGCCGCCGCCGTCACCCTCGCACGGGCGGGCCTGCGCGTGCGGGTGCACGAACGGGCCGGCACCGTCGGCGGCGGACTGCGCGGCGCCGCGCTCTTCGACAGCGACGTCACCCACGACCTGTGCGCCGCCGTCCACCCGATGGCGGCCGCCTCGGCCTTCTTCCGCGCGTTCGACCTGCCGGCGCGGGGCGTGCGCATGCTGCACCCCGACCTCACCTACGCGCACCCCCTCGACGACGGCCGGGCCGCGCTCGCCCACCGCGACCTGGCGCGCACCTGCGACGGGCTCGGCACCGACGGCCCGCGCTGGCGGCGGCTGATGGAGCCGCTGGTGCACCGCAGCCAGGGCGTCACCGACCTGCTGCTGTCCACGCAGCGCACCCCGCCGAACCCGGTGATCGCCGCGCTGCTCGCCCCCCGCGTCCTGGGCAACCGGCTGCGCGGCAACGGGCTGCGCACCGAGGAGGCCCGGGCGCTGCTCTCCGGCGTCGCGGCACACGCCGTCGGGCCGCTCCCCAGCCTGCCGTCGGCGGCGATCGCCGTGCTGCTGGGGCACCTCGCGCACGCCACCGGCTGGCCCCTCCCGCAGGGCGGCAGCGGCCGCATCGCCGACGCCCTCCTGGACGACCTGCGCGCGCACGGCGGCACCGTGCAGACCGGTCACCACGTCACCGACCTCGCCGAACTCGACACCCCCGTCGTCCTCCTCGACACCACGCCCCGCGCCTTCGTCGACCTGGCCGGCGACCGCCTGCCGCCGCGCGCCCGCCGCGCGCTCCTGCGCTTCCGCTACGGGCCGGGGGCGGCCAAGGCCGACTTCCTGGTGTCCGGACCGATCCCGTGGGCGCACCCCGAGGTGGGCAGGGCGGGAACCGTCCACCTCGGCGGCACCCACGCCCACACCCTCGCGGTGGAGCGGGCCGCCTCGGCGGGCGAGGCCACCGACGAACCCTTCGCCCTGGTCGTCGACCCGGCCGTCACCGACCCGTCGCGGGCCGCCGCGGACGGCAGGCGCCCCGTGTGGGCGTACGCCCACGTGCCCAACGGCGACACGCGCGACCCGGTGCCGCTCCTGACCCGCCGCATCGAGCGGTACGCGCCGGGCTTCGCCGACACCGTGCTCGCCGCCCGCGGGGTCTCCGCCGCCGCCTACGAGCACTACAACCCCAACTACGTCGGCGGAGACATCGGATCGGGCGCCATCACGCTGCGCCAGTCGCTGCTGCGGCCCGTGCCGCGCCGGCATCCGTACCGCACGCCGCTGCGGGGGGTATACCTCTGCTCAGCCTCCACTCCTCCGGGGCCGAGCGTCCACGGCATGTGCGGTCATCTGGCCGCTCTGGACGTCCTGCGCCGGGAGTTCGGCGTCCGTTCCGCTCCGCCGCTGGGTCCGCCCGCCGGAGCGCGAGATCACGCAGGAAGGGAAACCGTATGAGCACCGCCCACCGACCCGACGCCGCCCAGGACTTCGCCGGATACCTGCGGGCCTACTACGCCGAGGCCGCCGACGGCCCCGGCAGTCCCGAGGAGGTGTGGGACCGCTACCACACCCCTGGGGGAACCCACACGGTCAACGGCCGCCCCTGGGACCGCGACGAGATCATCAAGAGCGTGCGGCAGCGCCGGGAGGCCGACTCCCCGACGGCCGTGCACGTGCACGAGGTGCTCGTCGAAGGCGGCCGCGCCGCGGCCCGGTTCACCCTCCACCACACCATGCTGGGCAAGCTCGAGACCGCGGCCGAGACGAACCTCTTCGCCGAGCTGGCCCAGGACGGGCGCGTCGCCTCGACCACGACGTTCTCCGCGAGCCGGCCCGGCTGGAACGGCCTCGGGGAGCGTCCCGCCGAGGGCGACGCCCGCCCGTCGGCACCCGCGCCCGCCTCCGCCCCCGACCCGGCCGACTACCTGCGCGCCTACGCCGAGGCCGCCTTCCGCTCGGAGGAACCGGCCGGCGAGGTCCACGACCGCTTCCACGCGCCCGACGCCGTCCACCACGCCGGCCGCCGCTCACTGGGGCGCGCCGACATCGTGCAGGACATGGAGAAGGCGCGGCGCAAGGGCCGGACCTGGCCGGTGGAGGTCCACGAGGCGCTGCGCGACGGCGACCGCTTCGCCGCCCGCTACAGCACCTGGCCCGACGACGAGCGGCAGGAGCGCAAGCGCGAGGAGCTCTTCGTCTTCGGCCGGTTCGCCACCGACGGCCGGGTGTGCGAGGTGCGCCTGCTCCGCGAACCGGCGTACGGCGCGCAGTAGGAGGCGTGTGCCGTGCACCCGCGAACCCACCAGCGGAGGGGAACAGATGAGTAACCCGTTCGACGACGAGGACGGCGAGTTCTTGGTGCTCGTCAACGACGAGCACCAGCATTCGCTGTGGCCGGCCTTCGCGGAGGTGCCCGAGGGGTGGACCGTCGCCCTCGGACCGGAAAGCCGCCCGAGGTGCCTGGAGTTCGTCGAGGAGAACTGGACCGACATGCGTCCGGCGAGCCTCGCCCGGCAGATGGAGCAGCCGCAGGCGTGACGCTGTGACGCTGTGACGCGGTGCCGCCGCCGCGGCGGCGGCACGGCGGGGGAGCAGTACGCGGTCGGCGCGCGGCCGGGAACGTCCGCGCGCCGACCGCGGGGAAGTGCACCGACCTTCGAAGGGGGGAACACGTGGCACCGGACGTCACCGGCGACGCGGCACGGGCCTGCCCGGCAGCCGTGCGCGGAGCGGCCTGGCATGTGCCCGAAGCGGCCACGCCGGTCCCCGAGCTGCCCGAGCTCGCGTCGCTGAACGAGGACGAGCGCCGGGCTTGCCTGGCGCTCGGCGTCGACCGTGTCCACACGGACGACGCCCTCGACGCCACCGCGCTGGCCGAAGGAGCCGCGCGGCAGGTGCTGGACCAGGCGGGGTTGCCGCCCGGGGACCTCGGCGGCCTGATCGTCGTGGAGTCGCGGGCGCCGGAGACGCTGCTCAGCTCGGAGGCGACCAGGCTGCAGCGGCGGCTCGGCGCCGACGCGGCGATCACCTTCACCGTGGGCGGCCTCGGCTGCGTCTCGGTCACCCCGGCGCTGCTCGCCGCGCGCGGACTGCTGTGCGCCGACGCGGGCCTGGGCGACGTGCTCGTCGTCCACGGGAGCAAGCCGGCCGGTGCGGGCCGCTACCGGCATCCGGTGACGGTCAACGGCGACGGCGGGCAGGCGCTGCTGGTGTCCCGCCGCGGCCCGGTACGGCTGCTCGACATCGTCCAGGAGACCAACGGTGACCACTGGGACCTGTTCCGCGTCGCCTACCGGGACCGGCCCGCCGACCAGTGGCGCGAGGAGTGCCGGGACCTCCCCACGTACTCGTTCCGCCTCGCCATGGAGACCCGCGGCAGACTCTCCGCCCTGCTGTCCTCCCTCCTGGAGCGCAACGGCCTCGGGCCCGGGGACGTCCGCGGTTACGTCAGCCAGAACCTGTCGGCGGCCGGCTTCCGGTTCACCGAGGAGTCGCTCGGGATCGAGCTGCTGCCGGTCTGCCGGGACAACCTCCGCCGCTTCGGCCACCTGGGCCCCAACGACGTGTTCCTCAACCTCTACACGGCGAGGGAGCGCGGGCAGCTCGTCGAGGGCGACCGTGCCGTACTGATCAACGTGAGTCCGGTGGCCGCGTGGAGCGTGCTGCTGGTCGAACTGGGACCGCAGGAGAAGATGTCATGAACCTGATCACTTCGGAGATCACCGCCTTCCTCTCCGACGCGCTCCGCTGCGAGGTCGGGCCGGAGGACGACTACTTCGCCCTGGGCCTGGCCGACTCCCTCTTCGCCCTCGAGCTGGTGACCTTCGTCGAGGAGCGCTTCTCGCTCACCGTCGAGGTCGAGGACCTCGACCTCGACAGCTTCCGGACGGCCGACCGCATCACCGGCTTCGTGCAGCGCAAGTCCGGGGCGGCAGCCCACCCGGAGGCGCCGTGAGCACCCGGACCGGACGGCTGAGCTCGCCGGTCGCGGCGGCGGCCGGCCTGGCCGCGGACGTACGCGACCGGGCCGCCGTCTGGGACCGCGACGGCGGCCTGCCGGACACCGTGCGCGACGAGGTCGCCGCCGCCGGTCTGCTGGCGGCCGATCTGCCCGAGGAGTACGGCGGCGCCGGCGCGACCCCGGCCGAACTGGGCGAGCTCTGCGCCCACCTGGGCGGCGTGTGCAGCGCGCTGCGGGGCCTGGTGACCGTGCAGGGCATGGTGGGCGCGGCACTGCACCGGTGGGGCACCCGGGAGCAGCGGGCCCGGTGGCTGCCGCGACTGGCCGACGGCGAGCTGACCGCCGGGTTCGCCGCCACCGAACAGGCCGCCGGAAGCGCGCTGTCGGCCGTGACCACCCGGATCGAGCGGGACGGCGCCGACGTGGTGGTCACCGGCCGCAAGAAGTGGATCACCTTCGGGCAGGTCGCCGACGTGTTCCTCGTCCTCGGTCAGGACGGCGGCAGGCCCGTCACGGCGCTCGTGGAGGGGTGGCGCGACGGCGTCGGCCGGGAACCGGTCCGCGACCAGCTGGGGATGCGCGCCGCCCGCATCGCCCACGTCGACTTCCGGTCCGTCCGGATACCGCCGGGCAACCTCGTCGCCCCGGCCGGTCTGGGGCTCTCCCACGTCGCGGCCACGGCGCTCGACCACGGGCGCTTCACCGTCGCCTGGGGCTGCGTCGGCATGGCGGAGGCGTGCGTCGAGGACGCCGCCACCCACGCCGCCACCCGCGCGCAGGGGGATGCGGTCCTGGCCGACCACCAGTCGGTACGGGCGCTGCTCGCCCGCGCGGCCGTCCGGGCCGCGGGCGCGCGCGCCCTGTGCCGCCGCGCGGCGGAGGCCCGCAGCGGTAACACCCGGCGCGGCATCCCCGAGACCGTCCTCGCCAAGTACGCGGCCGCCGACGCCGCCGCAGCCGCCGGCCGGGACGCCGTCCAGATCCTCGGCTCGGCGGGCTGCGAGCCCGACAGCCGCGTCGCCCGCCACTTCCGGGACGCCAAGGTCATGGAGATCATCGAAGGAGCGCAGCAGGTGGCCGAACAGCACATCGCCGAACACGTGATGCGCCGGTGCACGCCGCCCCGGGCGAACGGCACGCCGGCCGGCGCCGCCGGCGGGGCGGTGGCGCGATGACCACGGCGAAGGACACCACCGGGAACACCGCCGAGGGCGCCGCGGCCGTCGTCAAGTGCCTGGTCTGGGACCTGGACGACACCCTGTGGGACGGGGTCGTCCTGGAGAACGACGAGCCCGTTCCCTTCCCCGCCGCCCTGAAGACGCTGCGCACGCTGGACGAGCGCGGCATCCTGCACGCCGCCGCCAGCCGCGGCGAGTACGACGTCAGCCGCCGCCACCTCGAACACCACGACCTGGAGGAGTGGTTCTGCGACCTCCAGGTCGGCTGGGGAGCGAAGTCGGACGCGGTGCGGCGCATCGCCGAGAGGCTGAACATCGGCCTGGACACGATCGCGTTCGTCGACAACGACCCGGTGGAGCGGGCCGAGGTCGCCTCCGCCCTCCCCGTCGTCCGCTGCTACCGCGCCGACCAGGTCCAGGAGCTGGCCGGGCTGCCCGAGTTCCAGCCGGAGTGCGTCACCGAGGAGGCCGGCGGCAGGAGGCTGCTCTACCGCACCGAGCACCGCCGGCAGGCCGCCGAGGAGTCCTTCGGCGGCGACCGGCAGGGCTTCCTCGCCTCGCTGAACCTGGTGATGACCGTCGGGGACGCGACCGAGCAGGACCTGGCCCGCGCCAGCGAACTGACGGTGCGCACCCACCAGCTCAACACCTCGGGGGTCACCTACGACGCCGCCGAACTGCGTGCGCTCGCGGCCTCGCCCCACCACCGCGTGCAGGTGGCCAGGCTCCGCGACGACTACGGCGACTACGGCATCATCGGCCTCGCCGTCACGGAACGCACGGCCGACGAGTCCGTGCTGCTGCTGTTGCTGATGTCCTGCCGGGTCGCCTCACGCGGCGTCGGCAGCGTGCTCCTGGACCACCTGACGCGGGAGGCGGTGGCGGCCGGACGCCGTCCCGTCGCGCACTTCGCGCCCACCGACGTCAACCGCACGATGCTGGTGACGCTGCGCTTCGCCGGCTACACGCCGGTCACCACCGAGGGCAGTCCGCTCGTTCTCGCCGTCGACCCGGAGCAGTTGGGGCCGTCGAAGCCGAGCCACGTCCACGTCGTCCGCGGTACGGACTGAGGGGAGGCGGCGACCATGCGCGAGCAGACCGTGCAGAGCACGAACGAGCCCGGCCGGGGCCCGGCCCCGGCCGACCCTGCCGGCACCGGCGTGCCCGGCGTGCTGGAGGGGTTCCGGCGGCAGGTGGCGCGAAACCCCTCCGCGACCGCGCTGATCGTCGGCGGCACACGGCTGACGTACGGCGCGCTCGACCGGGCGTCGGCGGCCCTGGCCGGGCGCCTGCGCCGACGAGGCGCCGGCCCGGGCCGGCTGGTGTGCGTACGGATGCGGCAGACCGCCACGGCCGTGATCGCCATGCTCGGCGCCCTGCGGGCCGGGGCCGCCTGGGCCGTCGTCGAGCCGGACCAGCCGCCCCACCGGCTCCGCGCGCTCCTCGCGGACACCGACTGCGCCGTCCTGGTCACCGCCGGCCCGGACCCCCTCCCGGCCGGCCTGCCGCAGCCGCCCGGCATCCTCGACCTGAGCGACCTGAGCGACCTGAGCGACCTGGGCGACCGCGCGTCCGCCGGGCCGGTGGACGCGGGGGAGTCCGGGGACGCCGAGGTCCCCGAGTCGGCGCCCGTGTACGTCGTCTGCACCTCCGGGTCGACCGGCGCGCCCAAGGGGGTGATGGTGAGCCGGGCGCAGCTGGCCGCGTCCATCCACCCGCGGTACCGCGTGTACGGCACCGAGCCCTCCACGTTCGTCATGGCGATGCGCCTGTCCTTCGACGGCATGCTCGGCGGCATGTTCTGGTCGTTCACCGGCGGCCACACCCTGGTGCTCCCCGACGAGAAGGAACTCCGGCAGGTCCACGAACTCGCCGGGCTGGCCCGCCGGCACGCGGCCACCCACCTCATCGTGGTCCCCTCCTACTACCGCGCGCTGCTGGAGGAGAGCCGGCTGCTGCCGGAGACGTTGCGGCTGGTCGTGGTCGCCGGCGAGGCGTGCACCCCGGAACTCGTGCGCCGCCACCACCGGTTGCTGCCCGGCACCCGCCTCGTCAACGAGTACGGCCCCACCGAGACCACCATCTCCTGCACGGTTCAGCCCGACCCCGACCCCTCCTGGCCGCGCATCCCGATCGGCATGCCCTGGGCCGGGGCCGAGGCACACGTCCTGGACGACCGGCTGCGGCCGGTGCCCGCCGGGGAACGCGGCGAGCTGTACATCGGCGGCACCTTCGTGGCGCTCGGATACGCCGGGCAGCCGGGCAGGACCGCGGAGCGGTTCGTCGCCGACCCGTTCGGCCGCCCCGGCGCGCGCCTGTACCGCACGGGCGACGTCGCGCAGGCCGACGCGTCCGGGGCCCTCCACTACCACGGCAGGACGGACGACCAGGTGAAACTCCGCGGCACCCGGATCGAGCTCGGCGAGGTCGAGGCCGCTCTCGAACGTCACCCGCGGGTCGGTCAGGCCGTCGTCCTGCACGACACCTCCGGCGCCGACGAACCACGGCTCGTCGCCTTCCTGGCGCCCGCGTCGGCCGACGCCCCGCTGCCGTCGTGGCCCGACCTGCGCACGCACTGCGCCGAGTACCTCGTCGCCCAGGCCGTCCCCGCCGTCTTCCGGGAGCTCGCCCGCATGCCCCTCAACTCCAGTGGCAAGGCCGATCGTTCGGAACTCCAGGCGCTGCTCCGCGGTGATCCCGCCGCACCGGACGGCGAGCAGACCGGGGGCGCGGCGGACGGCGTGGACGCCCCCGACGACCGGGTGCGGGAGGTGGCACGGGTCTGGGCCGAGGTGCTCCAGCACGAGCAGACCGGCCCCCGCGACAACTTCTTCGCGGTCGGCGGCAGTTCGCTGAAGGTGCTCGAACTCCACAAGCGCCTGGAGCAGCACTGGCCCGGCGCGGTGCGCGTCGGGGAGCTGTTCGACCTCACCACCATCACGGCCCAGGCGGAAGCCCTCACGGCACGGCTCGGCGGGACGTCCGAGCCGGACGACGACACCCCCACCGCCTATGAGCTGTGAGGCGGACCCACCCGTGGCACCCCAGGCGACGAGCGAACGGGAAGGCGATATGAGCGGGACAAGCGCGACACGCGGCCGGCCCGGCATCGCGGTGATCGGCATCTCCGCCCGGTTTCCGCAGGCCGACGGCATCACCCGGTTCCGGGCCAACCTGCGCGCCGGCCGCGACTCCGTGCGCCCGATGCCGCCGGAGCGCAGGGAGGCGACCTGTCTGGACCCCGACGCGGTGTACCCGCAGATGGGCTACCTGGACCGGATCGACCTGTTCGACCACGCGTACTTCGGCCTGTCCCGGCGCGAGGCCGAGGTGACGGACCCCCAGCACCGCATCGCGCTGCAACTGACCCGCGAGGCACTCGAGAACGCCGGCTACGCCGCCTCCCGCATGCGCGACTCGCGCACGGCCGTCGTCTTCAGCTCGCCCAGCAACGGCTACCTGCCGCTGGTGCGCGAGGTCGGCACCCTCAGCATGATCGGCAACATCCCCTGCGGGCTGCCGGCCCGCGTCTCGCACCTGTTCGGCTTCACCGGCCCCTGCTACGGCGTCGACACCGGGTGCAACGGCTCGCTGGTCGCCGTGCACCAGGCCTCCCGCGAACTGCGCGACGGAGACGCCGACTACGCCGTGGTGGGCGGCGTCAGCGTGCGCCACGTGATCGCGCCCGAAGCCGCCGTGGCCGCCTTCCCCGGCATCGCCTCGCCCACCGCGAGGTGCCGGGCGTTCGACGAGAAGGCCGACGGCGCCGGCGCCGGCGAGGGCGGCGCCGTGCTGCTGCTCACCACCGTGGACCGCGCTCTGCGCGAGGGCGCCTTCATCCACGCGGTGATCCGCGGCACCGCCGTCGTGCACAACGGACGCCACTCGGCCACCATCGCGACCCCCTCCGCCCGGTCCCAGGCAGAGGTGATCCGCCGGGCCTGGCAGCACGCGGGAGCCGACATCGGCACCGCCGGCTACCTGGAGACGCACGGTTCGGGGACCCGCCTCGGCGACGCCGTCGAAGTGGAAGGGCTGGCGCTCGCCCGTACCGGCGTCCCCGAAGGAGCCGGCGACCTTCCGGTCGGCTCGGTCAAGACCAACCTCGGGCACCTCGACCACGCGGCCGGCATCGCGGGACTCGTCAAGACGGTCCTGAGCGTCCGCCACGGCGAGCTGTATCCCTCGCTGCACTTCGACCGCCCCGCCGAGGACGTCGACCTGCGCGCCGCCCGCCTCGAGGTGGTCACGGGCACGCGCAGCTGGCAGGCGGACGTCCGACGCGCGGGTGTCAGCTCCTTCAGCCTCGGCGGCATCAACGCGCACTGCGTCGTGGAGCAGCCGCCCGCGGCGACCGGCGCAGGCGGCCCGTCCCGGCCGTCGCGGGCGGACCGCGCACGGCGACTCGTCGGCGTGTCCGCCCGCACCGCCGACGACCTCGTGCTCCTCTGCGAGCGCCTGTCGCTCGTGCTGCGCGACGAGAACCCGCCGCTGGACGACGTGGCGCGCACCCTCAACGAGGGGCGCGACCACCACCCTCACCGCCGGAGCGTGGTGGCGGGCACGACCGCCGAACTGGCGACGCAGCTCGCCGCGCACGCCCTCTGGACGCGTCTGGACGCGACGGAGGACGAGGGCGCGCCGGGTGACGGACGTGAGCCGGGGAGCGGCACCGGGGGGCGGGCCGACGGTTCCGGACCCTCCGGCCCGCCCCGCGTGGTGCTGCTCCTCTCCGGCGACGCCACCGGCCTGCCCGACGGTCCCGGGACAGCGCTGCCGGACGGACTGCCGCTGCCGCCCGGCCCGGCGGACCGCGTGCGCGGCCAGCTCGCCGCCCACGCCGCGCTGACCGCGGCCGGTGTGCGGCCGGCCGGGCTGATGAGTTCGGGCGTCTCCCGGTACGCGGCGCGCCACCTCCAGGGCAGGCTCACGGCCGAGGACACCGCCGCGCTGCGGCGTGCCCGCGACACCGGGTCCGGCGACGGGTCCGGCGAGTACGGCGACGCCTTCGGCGGCCCGGTGCGGCCGGAGCGGCTGCGCGCCGCGGTCGAGGAGCAACTCGCCGCGGGTCCGGTGGTCTTCGTGGAGCCGGCGGCGCGCGGCGAGATCAGCGACCTGCTCCGCGACCACCTCGCCGGCCGGGCCGACGCACGGGTGGTCCGGCTCGGTGCGGACGCCGAGGACGTCCTGGGCGTGCTCGGCAGCCTCTACGAGAGCGGCGTCGCACTCGACTGGTCCGCGCTCCGGCCGGACACCGGGTACGGGCGGCCCGGGCCGGGACTGGTACCGCTTCCCGGCCATCCCTTCCGCGGCGTGCGCTGCTGGGCCCGCCAGGAGGGCGACGTCATCCGCTTCGAACCGCCCGCACAGCCGACCCCGGCGGCGTCCGCACCGGCCGAGGCGGTCCCGCCGCCACGGCCCGCCGCGGCCGCGCCGGGCCGTACCGTCTCCGTGCTGGCCCCCGCCTCCGACTCGCCCGGCCGCGAGCCGGCCGACCTCCGCAGGGCCGAGACCGTACCGGAACCGGCCCGGACCGCGGCCGCACCGGAACCAACAGCGGAGCCACCGGCGGAACTGCAACCGGAACCGCAACCGGAGGCGGAGTCCGCCGTTCCCGGCCGGGCGGCCGAGACCGGTGCCACGGTGCTGCCGTGGCTGCGTGAAGCCATGGCCGCGCTGCTGTACGCCGACGACGTGGCCGCCGACGCCGACTACTTCTCCATCGGCGGCAACTCGGTGATCGCCCTCCAGCTCGTCGAGCGGGTGATCAGCCGGTACGCCGTGGCGCTCAGGCTGGTCGACATCTACACCCACCCCGTGGTCTCCGACCTCGCCGACTCCATCGCCGCACGCCTTCCCGAGCCCTCCGGCGCCGCCGTCGAGCCTGCCGCCCCCGGTGGCCGCACCACGGCCTCGACGGCGGCCGACGCGGACGGACTCCACCGGCTGCCGCCGATCCGGCCCGGCCAGGAACCCACCCTCTCCTACGGCCAGGAGCGGATGTGGTTCCACCACCAGCTGGACCCGGACACCCGGCTCTACAACCTGCCCGGCGCCACGCGCATGCGCGGCGAACTCGACCTGGAAGCCATGCGGCTGGCATGGGAGGACCTCGCCCGGCGCCACGAGGTGCTCCGCTCCAACTTCGTCGAGTCCGACGGCCGCCCCGGCCTGGCCATCCGCCCCGAACTGGGCGACTTCTTCCACGTGCTGGACGTCTCCGCGGAACCCGATCCGGAAGCCGCGGCCCGGGCCGCCGTCCGCGACGAGACCGACTGGGTGTTCGACGTGGCGCACGACCCGCTGGTCAGGGTCGCCGTCGTCCGCATCGCCCCCGGCGACCACCTCTTCTGCTGGACGATGCACCACGGCGTCAACGACGGGTGGGCCCCGCAGATCCTCATGGGCGAGCTGATCCGGTTCTACGAGGCCCGCTGCCAGGGCCGTGAGCACCGCCCGGAGCCGCTGCCCGTGCAGTACCGCGACTATGCACGCTGGCAGCGCGACCTGCTCGAAGGCGCCCTGCTCGACGGCGAACTCGACTACTGGCGCCGCAAGCTGGCCGACCCGCCCGCCCTCGAACTGGCCACGGACCGGCCCCGCCCGGCACGGATGGACTACGCGGGCGCCACCTACGGCTTCACCGTCCCCGCCGAGCTGGTGCGCCGGCTCCGCGCGGTGGGAAGCCGGGAGACCGCCACCCTGTTCATGGTCCTGCTGACCGGACTGAAGGTGCTGCTCTCCCGCTGGTCAGGGCAGCGCGACGTCGTCGTCGGCACCCCGACGATCGGCCGCAGCCGCCCGGAACTCTGGGGGCTGCTGGGCTTCTTCAACAACACCATCGCCCTGCGCTCCGACCTCTCCGGCGACGTCACCTTCCGCGACCTGCTGCGCCGGGTGCGCACCGTGGTGCTGGAGGCCATGGAGCACCAGGAGATCCCCTTCGACCGGGTGGTGCGCGAGGTCGCCCCGGACCGCGACCCGAGCCGCAATCCGATCTTCGACGTGATGTACGTGCACCAGACGCTGCCGCCGGACTTCGCCCTGGGGGAGAAGACCACGTTCAACCCGGGCCGGCCCGGCGGCGGGGACGACGAGACCCCCCAGTTCCCCGGACTCCCGGCGGGCACCGCCAAGTTCGACCTCACCGTGGTCATGGCGGAACGGCCCGACCACGAGGAGCTGGAGGTCGCCGTGGAGTACAGCACCCGGCTCTTCGACGGCGACACGGTGGCCGCCATGGCGCAGTCGCTGCTGGACCTGCTGTGGGCCGCGGCCGAGAACGAGGACACCGGCTACGACCGGTTGCCCGCCGGCCCACCGGACCGCCGCCCCGCCACCGTCGGCGACCGGACCGCCCCTGCGGCGGCCCGTCCCGAGCGGGCGTCACGGCCGGTCTCCCTCCCCGACGACCACGCCGTCTCCTCGTGCCTGGAGCTGCGCGGTGTCGTCGACGAGGACGCCCTGCGGGCGGCGTTCGACGACCTCACCGAACGCCATGAGGTGCTGCGCACCCGCCTCCCGGCGCAGGAGCAGCAGGAGCAGCAGGAGCAGCTCGCAGCACCGCGGAGCGGCGAGGGCCGCTTCCGCACGCTCGACGTCTCCCACCGCCCGCGCCCCGCCGCCGCGGCCCGGGAACTGGCCCGCACGCACGGCCGCACGGCGACCGACCCGGACACCGGCGCACCCGCGCGGGCCCTGCTCGTCACCACCGGCCCGGACAGCCATCTGCTGGTGGTCACCACCCACCGCGACGCGTACGACGGCGCCCAGCCCGGCCTGCTCTTCGGCGACCTGCTGGCCCTCTACGCCGCGCGCTGCGGCCGGGAGCCCGCGCCGCCCGCGCTCCCCGTCTCCTACGGCGACTACTCCCGGTGGCAGCGCGACCTGCGCGCCGACGGCCTGCTGGACGGACAACTCGCCCACTGGCGACGGACCCTGGCTGCGCTTCCCTCCGGCGGGCTGCCGACCGACCGGCCACGCCCGACGTCCGGCACCCACGCCTGCGCCACCCACACCCTCCGGATTCCCTCCGACCTCGCCCACGCGCTGGCACGCGCCGGCACCCGGGAACGCCTGCTCGCGGGCATCGCGGCGATCACCGCCTGGCGCTCCGGCACCCACGAGACGGTCGTCGGGCTGGCGGAGGCGGCCCCCGACACCGACTCCACCTCCGAGGGCCCGGGCCGCCCCCGCCCCGGCGAGGCCGTCGGCCCGTTCGCCAACCCGCTCGCGCTGCGCATCAGCACGGCGGACGACCCCGGCCTGGCGACGCTGACCCGGCGGGTACGCGCCGTCGTCGAGGAAGCCTCCGCGCACGCCGACGTGCCGTTCGAGGACGTCGTGCACGCGCTGCGGCCGCCCCGCGAGCCCGGGCGCGCGCCGCTGTTCGACCTCACCTACGCCCACCACCGGCTGCCGAGCGACCTCGGCGCTGCGGCCGGCCTGGAGGTACGGCCCGGCGCGGGCGACGGGCGTCTGCTGCTGCCCGCGGCCACCGCCGGGCACGACCTCGCCTGGTCGGTGCTGGAAGGGCCCGAGCCCGGCGCCCTCACCGTCTCCGTCACCTACCGCACCGAACTCTTCGACGAGGAGACGGTGGTCGCCACGGCGGCCGACCTGACGGCGCTGCTGCGCCGGGGGTGCCGCGAGCCGGAGGTGCCGCTGAGCGCCCTCTGGCTCGCCGACGACACCGCGTTCGCCGACTGACCTGCCCGACGGACCAGAAGGAGGCCCGCGACCGTGGGCGAACACCAAGACATCGAGGCGCCTGCACCGATCGGCGTCGTCGGCGCGGGGACCATGGGCGCCGGCGTGGCCCAGTGCTTCGCACAGGCCGGCCGGCCCGTGGTCGTCGTCGACCCCCACGAGGCGGCCCGCCGCGACGGAGCGGCCCGGCTGCGCTCCGGGATGCGGCTGCGGCGGCTTCTGGGCGGCGGCGGGGACGCGGCCCCGGCCGACGCCGCCCCGGTCGAGTTCTCGGCCGACCCGGGCGATCTCGCGCAGGCGTCCTTCGTCGTCGAGTGCGCGCGCGAACGCGAGCCGCTGAAGGAGGAGATCCTGCGCGAGCTGGACCGGGTGTGCGGGCCCGACACCATCCTCGCGTCCTGCACCTCGGCCATCCCCATCGCCCGGCTGGCGTCCTTCACCGGCCGCCCCGACCGGGTGATCGGCACCCACTTCATGAACCCCGCACCGGTCAAGGACGCGGTCGAGGTGGCGTGTTCGGCCCGCACGAGTGAGGAGACGCTGGGGCGCACCCGGGACCTGCTGGCGGCGATCGGCAAGAAGCCCGTCGTCGTCGGGGACGGGCCCGGGTTCGTCACCAACCGCGTCCTCATGCTGACCATCAACGAAGCCGCCGCGGTCCTGGACCAGGGAACCGCGGACGCGGAGACGGTCGACCGCGTCTTCCGCGAGTGCTTCGGCCACCCGATGGGGCCGCTGCGCACCGGCGACCTCATCGGCCTGGACACCGTCGTCGACACGCTCGACGTCCTCCGCACGCACACCGGGGACGCACGCTTCCGGCCCTACCCGCTGCTGGCCGGGCTCGTCGCCGAAGGACGCGTCGGCCGCAAGGCCGGCCGCGGCTTCCACTCCTATCCGCAGAGCCCTCTTGTCGCACGGGGAGAGACCAGCCATGGCTGACCACCACACTGCGCGCACCGCGATGTCCGAGGCCGGCCGGGAGGCGTGGACTCCGTCCGCCGACGGCGGCGGCCACGTCGCCGAGGTCGTGGAGATACGCGGACCGCTCGACACGGCGGCCTTCGAGGAGTCCGTACGCACCGTGGTGCGCGAGAGCGACGCGCTGCGCATGCGCCGGGCCGGGCAAGCCGACGACGCCGACGGCCCCGGCGACGGACGTCACGCCGCTCTCCGGCCCGACCCCGACGCCGACCTCCCGCTCCCCGTGATCGACTTCGGCGCCGACCCCGACCCGGAGTCCGCCGCCGCGGAGTGGGTGCGCGCCGAGACGGCCCGGCCCCCGGGGGATGGGGAGGCGCTGTCGCGGCAGGCCCTGCTCCGGCTCGGCCCGGACCGCTTCCACTGGTTCCACCGCCACCACCCGGCCGTGCTGGACCGCTTCGGCTGCCACCTGGTCACCCGCCGCGTGGCCGAGGTCCACACCGCCCGGACCGAGGGATGGCCGCACCAGGAGCACGCCCTCCCCCCGCTGTCCCTGCTGCGGGACGAGGAGCGGGCGTACCGCGCCTCCGACCTGCGGGACGCGGACCGCGACCACTGGCTGGCGCGGTACGCCGACCGCCCCGAGCCGGCGTCCCCGGCCACCGGGCCGGCCGGATCCGGTGCGGCCGACGGCGAGCCCGTCACGTCCCGCCCCGCGCCCCTCTCCGCCGAGGAGAGCACCCGGGTGCGGGCGGCCACCCGGAGCACCGGCACCGACGCCGTCGCGGTGCTGGTCGCGGCCGTCGCCGCGTACGTGCACCGCCTCACCGGCAGCACCGACGTCGTCCTCGGCCTGCCCGTGGACGGCCGCACCACCCGCGCGTCCCGGCGCGTCCCCGGCGCCGCGGGAGACGTCGCACCGCTGCGCCTGACCGTGCGCCCCGGCACGTCGTTCACGCGCCTGGCGCGGCAGGCCGCCCGGGAGATCGCCGACGTCCGCCGGCACCAGCGGTTCCGTCACGCGGAGCTGTGCCGCGAACTCGGCGTCACGGGCGGTCCGCTGTACGGGCCCGTCGTCGACGTCCGCCTGCACGCCCAGGAGGTGCGCTTCGGCGACCACCCGGCCCGCGTACGCCGTCTCGGCGGCCCGCACGCTCCGGACCTGCGCATCGTCGTCGACGAGGACACCGCGGAGAGGACGCTGTCCGTCGCTTTCGTCGGGGCCGCCGACCGCTACACCGCCGCCGAGGCCGACGCCCACCGCGAGCGGTTCGCACGGCTGCTGACCGGTGCCGCCGCCGAACCCGGGCGCGCCGTGGCCGCGTTCGACCTGCTCGGCGCCGACGAGCGGCGCTCCGCACTGACCCTGAGCGACGGCGGCGGCCGCACGCAGCGCCCCCGCACCCTGCTCGAACTCCTCGACTCCGCGGCCGCCCGGCACGCGGACGCCGTGGCCGTCAGCGACGTTTCCGGCAGCCTCACCTACCGCGAACTGCACGAGCAGGCCAATCGGCTGGCCCGGCTGCTCGTGGCCCGCGGCGCGGGACCCGAGCGGACCGTGGGGCTGCTGCTGCCCCGCTCGGCCCGGACCGTCGTGGCGATGCTCGCCGTGCTCAAGGCCGGCGCCGCCTACCTGCCGCTCGATCCGTCCTACCCCGCCGAACGGCTGCGGTTCATGCTCCGCGACGCGCGGCCCTGCTGCGTGGTGACGGACACCGCAGCCGGCCACGACGAGGCGCTCTCCGGCGCGCCGGTCCTCACCCTCGACGCGCCGGGCACCGCCGCCGAGCTGCGCGACGCCTCCCCGGCGCCGCTCGCCGACGCCGACCGCCGCGCCCCGCTGCTGCCCGCGCACCCCGCGTACGTGATCTACACCTCCGGCTCCAGCGGCACGCCCAAGGGCGTGGTCGTCGCCCACCGCAACGCCGCCGCCCTGGTCGCATGGGGCCTCGCGGAGTTCGGGCCCCGGAGCCTCGCACACACCCTCGCGGCCACGTCGTTCAGCTTCGACGTGTCGGTCGCCGAGATCTTCCCCACCCTGGCGCACGGCGGCCGGGTCGAGGTCGTCCGGAACCTGCTGTCGCTCATGGACGGCGACCCGCCGCGCTGGTCGGGCGGGCTGGTGTGCGCGATCCCGTCCGTCCTCGCCAAGCTGCTGGACGGCGGCGACCTCGACCTGTCCGCCGCGACGCTCGCGCTGGGGGGCGAGGCGCTGCCGGCCCCGCTGGCCGACCGGGTCCGCGCCACCCTGCCCGGCACCCGGCTGATGAACGTGTACGGGCCGACCGAGGCGACGGTGTACGCCACCGCGTGGACCGACGGGCCCGACCCCGACGGGCTGACCCCGCCCGTCGGCCACCCGCTGGGCCACGTGCGCGCCTACGTGCTCGACACCGCGCTGCAGCCGGTCGAGGCCGGACGGCCCGGGGAGCTGTATCTGGCGGGTGCCGGGCTGGCCCGCGGTTACCTGCACCGTCCCGGGATGACGGCCGGCCGCTTCGTCGCCGACCCGTTCGGCCCCGCGGGCGAGCGCATGTACCGCACCGGCGACCTCGTGTGCCGGCGGGAGGACGGCCGGCTCGACTTCCTCGGCCGGATGGACGGGCAGGTCAAGGTCCGCGGCTTCCGGATCGAACTGGGCGAGGTGGAGGCCGTGCTGGGCCGCCACGCCGACGTGGCCGAGGCGGTCTGCGTGGTACGGGACGACGCGGCCGGCGAAGCCCGCCTCGTCGCCTACGCGGTACCCGCCGGGCCGGCCGGTGCGGAGCCGGCCGCGCTGCGGGCCTGGTTGGCCGACCGGCTCCCCGCCCACCTGGTCCCCGCCCACGTCTCGGTTCTCGACACCCTGCCGCGCACGCCCAGTGGCAAGCTCGACCGCCAGGCCCTTCCCGACCCCGGCCCCGACCCCGGCCCCGGCCCCGGCGCCGGCGCCGACGCCGCCGCGGCGGCCGGTACGGCCCCCGCCGCCCTCCCGACGCCTGCGGAGGACCGCCGGACCGAGCCGGAGCAGCCGGAGCGGCCCGAGCAGCCCGAACTGCGGTGGACGCCCGACCCGCCGGAGCGGGCGACGGCATCCGCCCAGACCCAGCCCCAGACCCAGCCGCAGACCCAGCCCCAGACCGAGACCGGCGCCCGGACTCCTGCCGAGGTCCCGGCCGGGACCTCGGCCGAGACCACCGCCGGGACCCCTGTCGAGAAGCCCGCCCCGGCGCCCACCTCCCGTGAGGAGATGGTCGCGGCCGCGTTCGCCTCGGTGCTGCGCGTCGCCGAAGTCGGTTCCGACGACGGCTTCTTCGACCTCGGCGGCGACAGCATCGTCTCCATCCAGCTGGTCAGCCAGCTCCGGAAGGCCGGTCTGGTCCTCACCCCGCAGGACGTGTTCGAGCACAAGACCGTTCGCGCCCTCGCGGCGGTCGCCCGCGAGACCGCCCGCTCGACGGGAGGCCGCGGTTCGTCCGGTACGGGCGACGTGCCGCTCACCCCGATCGTGCACTGGCTGCGGGAACTCGGCGGCCCCGTCGACGGCTTCCACCAGGCCGCCCTGCTCCAGGTCCCCGGCGGGCTCCGGGAGGACCTGCTGACGAAGGCGCTGCAGACGCTCCTGGACCACCACGACGCGCTGCGGATGCGGCTGCACGTCTCCGACGACGGCGCCTGGCGTCTCGTCGTCCGGCCGCCCGGCTCGGTACGCGCCACGGCCTGCCTCCGGCGGATCGACGTGTCGGGGCTGGACGGCGACTTCGCCGCGACGATCGGCCGGGAGGCGGCACGGGCCAAGCGGGAGCTGGACGTCCGCGCCGGCACGATGGTGCGGCTGCTGTGGCTGGACGCCGGCCAGGACACCCCGGGCCGGCTGATGCTCATGGGCAACCACCTCAGCGTCGACGGCGTGTCCTGGCGCATCCTGGTCCCGGACCTGTCCTCCGCCTACGAGGCGTTCGAGGCCGGGGACGAGCCGCGGCTCCAGCCGGTCGAGACCTCGCTGCGGCAGTGGAGCCGTGCGCTCTCCGCGCAGGCCAACGAAGAGGAGCGGCTCGCCGAACTGCCGCTGTGGACCGACATGCTGGCGGCCTCCGGGCCCGAGCTCGCGAAGCGTCCGCTGGACCCGGCGCGGGACACCACCGCCCATGCGCGTTCCCACGTGCTCACCTTCGGTGCCGAACGCGCCCGGCACCTGTTCACCACCCTCCCGGCGGCCTTCCACTGCGAGATCAACGACGTGCTGCTCACCGCGCTCAGCCTGGCCGTGCGCCACACCCTGGGCACCGAGGGCGACGTGCTGATCGACGTGGAGGGGCACGGCCGGGAACCGGTCGTCCCCGGCGCGGACCTCTCGCGCACCGTCGGCTGGTTCACCAGCATGTACCCCGTGCGGCTCGCGCCCGGCGAGGCCGCGCCGGACGACGGACCCGCGCTGGGAGCGGCGCTCCGGCGCATCAAGGAGCAGCTGCGGGCCATCCCGGACAAGGGGATCGGCTTCGGCATGCTGCGCTACCTCAACGAGCGGACCTCCGGCCGCCTCGCCGCCGCGCCCCCGAGGGACATCGGCTTCAACTACTTCGGGCGCTTCATGCTGCCCGCCGCCGCGGGGGAGAGGGACTGGGCTCCCGCGCCGGAGACCACCATGAGCGCCGGCGCCGACGCCGAGATGCCGCTCACCCACCCGCTGTCCATCAACGTCCTCACCCAGGACGCCGCCGACGGCACGGAACTGGCCGTCTCGTTCGTGTGGCCGGACGGCGTCGTCGAGGAACCGGTCGTGCGGCGCATCGCCGACGCCTGGTTCGCGGCCCTGGACGCGCTGTCGGCGTACGCGGCGCAGCCCGGCGCGGGCGGGCGCACGCCGTCCGACTTCCCGCTGGTGACCCTCGAACAGCGGGAGGTCGACGCGCTGGAGCAGGCGCACCCCGACCTGGAGGAGGTGCTGCCGCTGTCCACGCTGCAGGCCGGCATGCTCTACCACGTCCTGCTCGGCGAGATGGCCGACGAGACCGACGGCCGGGACGAGACCGACGGCTGGGACGGGACGGACGCCGCGGACGACGAGAGCCCCGGGGACGACGGGGTCCACCTGTACACGGTGCAGCTGGCGCTCGACCTGGAGGGCGCGGTGGACGCGGCACGCATGCGCGACGCCGGTCAGGCGCTGCTGCGGCGCCACGGCAACCTCCGGGCGGCGTTCGCCCACGAGGGGCTGCGCCAGCCCGTGCAGGTGATCTGCGGGGGGACCCGGCTGCCCTGGCGGGAGGAGGACGTCAGCGCGCTGTCCGCGGACGAGCGGGAGCGCGAGGTGCGGCGGCTGATGCGGGTCGAGCGGGGCCGCCCGTTCGACCCGGCCACGCCGCCGATGCTGCGCATGATGCTCGTCACCACGGGCGAGCGGAGCTGGACGCTGGTGCTCAGCACCCACCACATCCTGCTGGACGGCTGGTCGTTGCCGGTGCTGGTGCGCGAGCTGTTCGCGCTCTACCGCAACGCCCTGGAGCCCGCCGGGGACACCGCCGCCGGCCTGCCCGCCGTCACCCCCTTCCGCGAGTACCTCGCCTGGCTCCAGCAGGTGGACACCGCCCAGGCGGAGGCCAGCTGGCGCGAGGCGCTGGACGGGCTGACCACGCCGACCCGTCTCGCGGCGGACGAGGGCGGCACCAGGCCGCTGCCGCCGTCCCACGTGACGGCCGAACTCACCGAGGAGACCACCACCGCCCTGGTCGACATGAGCCGCCGGCACGGCGTGACCCTCAACACCGTGCTCCAGGCGTGCTGGGGCGTCCTGCTGGGCGGGACGACCGGCGGCGACGACGTGGTGTTCGGCTCCGTGGTGTCCGGACGGCCCGCCGAACTGCCCGGCGTCGAGACGATGGTGGGACTCTTCATCAACACCGTGCCGACCCGCGTACGGCTGAACGCGCGGGACTCGCTGGGCACCCTCTTCGTGCGGCTCCAGCAGGAGCAGACCCGGCTGATGCCGTACCACCACATCGGGCTCGGCGACATCAGGCGTATCACGGACATGGGTGACATGTTCGACACGGTGATGGCCTTCGAGAACTACCCCATCGAAGGCGTGCTGGCCGACCCGGCGCCCGGGCTCACCCTCACCGGCGCCAGCGGCGACGACGCCCCGCACTACCCGCTCGGGCTCATCGTCTCGGCGCGGAGCGAGCGCCTCTTCCTCCGCTTCGACCACCGCCCGCACCTGATCGAACGCGACCGGGTCAAGGACCTCGCCGACCGCTTCGTGCGTCTGCTGACCACGGCGGCCACCGACCCGGCGCGGAGCCTGGGCGACGTACGGGACGAGGAGGCCGGGGCGAAGACCGCCCGCACCGGCGGCGGGCAGCCGCCACGGACCGGGCGCGGCGACGCCCGGCGGACGGCTCCGGAGCCCGCCGGGGGAGACGCCGGCGGCACCGGAGTGCTGCTGCCGCTGCGCGAGTCCGGGAGCAGGGCACCGCTGTTCTGCGTGCACCCCGCGGGCGGGATCGCCTGGTCGTACGCCGGGCTCACCACCTCGCTGGGCGAGGACCAGCCGCTCTACGGACTCCAGGCGCGCGGACTGGAGGCGCCGGAGGTGCTGCCCGCGACGCTGACGGACATGGCCGCCGACTACCTGGCCCAGGTGCGGCGCGTGCAACCGGAGGGCCCGTACCACCTCCTGGGCTGGTCGTTCGGAGGGCTGGTCGCCCACGAGATGGCCGTGCAGCTCCAGCGCGACGGCGCGCGCGTCGGCCTGCTGTCGCTGCTCGACGCCTACCCGGCCGGTCCGCCGGCCGGCTCCGGCGAAGGCGGGGCCGAGGACCGGGACGCGTGCCGGGCCGAGGACGGCGCCGCACCCGCGGACGGCGGGGTCGGCGCGGTGCTGAGCATGGTCCTGGAACTCTTCGGCTACGACCAGGCGACCTGGGCGGGCGAGACGCTGACCTACCCGCGGTTCATGGAGATCACCCGTGACCGCACCGGTCAGCTCGCCCTGTTCGACGAGGCGCGCATCGAGGCCATCTGCCGCATCTCCCTCAACAACGGCATCCTGGCCCGCTCCCACACCCCCGGGCGGTTCGCCGGTGACGCGCTGGTCTTCACGGCCAGCGAGACCGACCCGCAGGTGGCGGCCGACCTGTGGCTGCCGTACCTGGACGGCGGCAAACCCGAGGTCGTCCCCGTCGACCACACCCACGGCCGGATGGGACGGGCCGACGCCCTGGCCGGGATCGGCCGGGCACTGCTGCCGCGCCTGCGAGGGACGGGCGCATGAGCGTGCTCCCCTCCCCGGGCGCCGCACGGGAGGGGCACCCAGGGGTGCCCCTCACCACGGCACAGTCCGGCGTGTGGCTGGGCCAGGCGCTCGCGCCGCACTCCGCCCGCTATCACGTGGGGATCGGCGTCGAGGTCGACGGACCGCTCGACGCCGGCACGTTCCGCACGGCGTTCCAGTGGACGATCGCCGAAGCCGAGGGACTGCGCGTCCGGTTCGCCGTCGCGACCGACGGCGAACCCCGCCAGCACCTCGGCCCGTTGCCCGGCTGGGACGTTCCGTGCGTGGACGTCGGCGGCGAGCCGGACCCCCGGCGCGCCGCCGGCGCATGGATGCGCGCCGACCTGGCGCGCCCCTTCGACCTGGAGCGGGGGCCGCTGTTCCGCGGCGCGCTGCTGAAGCTCTCCGGCACCCGCTCCTGCTGGTATCTGGGCGCGCATCACCTGGTGCTCGACGGCTTCAGCTCGTCCCTCTTCGCCCGCAGGCTCGGCGAGGTCTACGCCGCCCTGGAGGCAGGACGGCCGCCACCGTCGGCGGGCCACCTGGCGCCGCTGACGACACTGCTCGAAGAGGAGGCCGCCTACCGCGACTCGCCCGCGTACACCGCCGACCGCGCGTACTGGCTGCGGCGTACCGCCGACCGGCCCGACGCCGGCGACCTGCGCTGGAGCACCCCGTCCGGTCACGGGGAGGGCGACGCGTCCGGTCTCGCGCTGCGCCGCGACGCCGTGCTCCCGGCGGCCGCCTGGCGGGAGGTGCGGCAGCGGGCCCGGCGGCTCGACGTGCGCTGGCCCGCGCTGGTCGCTGCCGCGGCAGCCCTCCACCTGCGCGCCCGCACGCACGCCGACCCCGGCGGCCACGGTCACGGCGCGGACGGCCACGGTGAGGTGACGGTGGGTCTGCCCGTGACCTGCCGGGCGGGCGAAGCCGTCCGCACGGCCCCCGGCATGCTCTCGAACGTGGTGCCGCTGCGCCTGCCGGCCGAGGCCGGCCTGCCCGTGCCCGACCTGGTGCGCGCGACCGACGCCGAACTGTCCGCAGCCCTCGACCACCAGCGGTACCGCATCGAGGACCTGCGCCGCGACCTCGGCCTGACCGGTGCGGGACCGCGCCGGGGGCCGGGCGGACGGCGTCTGTTCGCCATGACGGTCAACGTCCTGCCCTTCGACTACGGCGGGACGTTCGCCGGACGGCCCATGGTCATGCGCAACATCGCCGTCGGCCCGGTCGAGGACCTGTCCCTCACCGTCCACCGCGACGGGCTGGGCGGCGGACTGCGCGTCGTCCTCGACGCGGACCCGGCCGGCTTCACCGGCGGCGAAGCCGCCGGTGAAGCACGCCGGTTCGCCCACCTGCTGCGCCGGCTGGCCTGCGCCCCCGACCTGCCCGCCGACGGGATCGATCCGCTCACCCCCGGCGAACGGCGGCTGTTCGTGCCGCGCCCCGCCGCGCCCTCTCCCGCCCCGCCCCCGCCCTCTCCCGCCACGCTCCCTCAGCTCGTCGAGCAGTGGGCCGCGCGCACCCCGGAGGCCCCGGCGGTCACCGCGGGGCGGACCGTGCTGTCCTACGGTCGGCTCAACGACCGCGCCAACCGGCTCGCCAGGTCGCTGCTGGACCGGGGAGCCGGACCGGAACGGACCGTCGCCGTCCGGCTGCCGCGCTCCGCCGACCTGGTCACCGCGCTCCTCGCCGTGGCCAAGACCGGCGCCGCCTACCTGCCGCTCGACCCCCGCTGGCCCGCCGAACGCCTCCGCACGATCCTGAACGACGCACGCCCCGTCCACACCCTCACGCCGGACGACCTCGCCGTACTGGACCGCGAGCCGGCCCCGGCGGGCCCGGCCGGCCCCACGGACGCGGACCGCCGCCCAGACCCGCCGGCCCCCGCGCATCCCGCGTACGTGATCTACACCTCCGGCTCCACCGGACGCCCGAAGGGCGTGGTCGTCCCGCACCACGCCGTCGTGTCGCTCCTCCGGGACGCGGCGGCCTCCTTCCGCTTCGGCCCCGAGGACGTGTGGACGCTCTTCCACTCCTGCGCGTTCGACTTCTCCGTCTGGGAGATGTGGGGCGCCCTCGCCCACGGCGGCCGCGTCGTCGTGGTGGACCACGACGACGCCCGCTCGCCCCGCGCGCTGCTGGACCTGCTCGCCCGCGAGCGCGTGACCGTGCTCAACCTGACGCCGTCCGCCTTCCACTCGCTCGACCGCGCCGACGCCGAGGACGCCGGCCCGGAACGTGGCCTGGCGCTCCGTCAGGTGATCTTCGGCGGCGAGCCCCTGCACCCCGAACGCCTGCGGGCCTGGCGGCGACGGCACGGCGACGCCGCGCCCGCCATGACCAACATGTACGGCATCACCGAGACCACCGTCCACGCGACCCGGCTCGACCTCGCACCGCACCACCTCGCAGGGCGCGGCAGCCCGATGGGAACCGCCCTGCCGGGACTGCGGCTCCACCTCCTCGACCACCGGCTGCGACCCGTACCACCCGGCACGACGGGCGAGTTGTACGTGGCGGGCACCGGCGTGGCACGCGGCTACCTCGGCCGGCCCGGGCTGACCGCCGCCCGGTTCGTCGCCGACCCCTTCGGCCCTCCGGGCACGCGGCTGTACCGCTCCGGCGACCTGGCCCGGTGGCGTGCCGACGGCGGACTGGAATACGCGGGGCGGGCCGACGCCCAGGTCAAGGTGCGCGGCTTCCGCATCGAACCCGGCGAGGTGGAAGCCGCGCTCGCGGACGCGCCCGGCGTGGCACAGGCCGCGGTCGCCGCGAAGACCGGCCGCACGGGGGAGGAGGCCCGGCTGGTGGCCTACGTCGTGCCGGGGGACCGCGGCGAGCCCGGCGGCGTCGGCGAGCCCGGCGCCGTCACGGAGCCCGGCGGCTGGGAGGCCCGGCTGCGCGCCCACCTCCGCGACCGGCTTCCCGACCACCTCGTGCCCACCGTCTTCGTCCGGACCGGACGTCTGCCGCTGACCCCCAACGGCAAGCTGGACCGTGCGGCACTGCCCGACCCCGGCGTGCGCCCCTCCGCCCACCCGGCACCGCAGCGCGCGGCGACGGCCGGGGAACGGCAACTGGCGGCGCTGTACGCGCAGGTGCTCGAGGTGGAGCGGGCCGGACCGGAGGACGGCTTCTTCGACCTCGGCGGCGACAGCCTCCGCGCGACCCGCCTGGTCGCCCGCGTGCGCGCCGAGATGAACGCCGACATCGACGTGCGCGACGTGTTCGCCCACCCGACGGTCGCCGCACTCGCCGCCCGCCTCCGCCTCCGCCCCCGCCCGGCCGCCCCGGCCGAGCAGCGGCCGGCGCCCGCCGCAGGCCCCCGACCGCGCCGCGCCCCGCTGTCCCCCGCGCAGCGCCGCCTCTGGGCCCAGCAGTCGCTCACCGGCCCCGACCCGGCCTACAACATCCCGCTCGTGCTGCGCACATCGGGCCCTCTCGACGAGGCCGCGCTGCGCCGCGCGGTGCTCGACGTGGCCACCCGCCACGAACCGCTGCGCACCGTCGTCACCACCCGCGGCGACCACCCCGAGCAGCACGTGCTCGACCCCTCGACCGCGGCCCTGTGGCAGCCCGAGGCCGTCACCGGCCCCGAAGAGCTGGACGACGCGCTGGCAGCGGCCGCCCGCCACGCGTTCGACCTGGAGAAGGAACCGCCTCTGCGGGCCCAGCTGTTCGCCCGCGGCCCCCGGCGACACGCCCTGCTTCTGCTGCTCCACCACATCGCCTGCGACGCGGCCTCGCTCGAACCGCTGCTGGCCGACCTGGCCACCGCCTACACCGCACGCCGCGCCGGCCGGCAGCCGGACTGGCCTCCGCTGCCCGTGCACTACGGCGACCACACGCGGCGGCAGCTCCCCCCACCGGAGCCCGCCGCCGGCCTGGACCACTGGACCGCCGCCCTCGAGAACCTGCCGCGGCGGCTCCCGCTGCCCACCGACCGCGCCCCGTCCCCCGACGGCGACGACGGAGCCGGCGACGGCGTGCCCTTCCAGGTGCCCGCCGGGGTGCACCAGCGCCTCGCCGACCTCGCCGCCGCCGGGGGAGCCAGCCTGTTCATGGTGGTGCACGCCGGCCTGGCCGCCCTGCTGACCCGCCTCGGCGCCGGCACGGACATCCCCGTGGGCACCGCCGTGGAGGGCCGCGGCGATGTCGGCACGGACCGCCTCGTCGGATGCTTCGTCAACACCGTCGTCCTCCGCACGGACACCTCCGGAGCCGTCACCTTCCGCGAACTCCTCGCCCGCGTACGCGCGTCCGACCTCGCCGCCTTCGCCCACCAGGAGGTGCCCTTCGACCTGGTGGTGGACGCCGTCGACCCGGAACGCAGCGCGGCGGGACAGCCGCTCTTCCAGGTGATGCTCACCCTGACGCCTGCTCTGCCCGAGCACCTGTCCCTGCCCGGGCTGGACACCTCCGTGAGCGCCCTCGCCACCGGCACCGCCAAGTTCGACCTGTGCCTCAGCGTCCACGAACACCGCGACCCCGACGGGCGGTGCCGCGGGCTGGACGGCCGGCTGGAATACCGCAGCGCCCTGTTCGACCGGGCCACGGCCGCGGCGATCAGCCGACGGCTGGGGCTGCTGCTGGACCAGGCGTCGGCCGATCCCGACGGGCCGGTCCACCGCCTCGACGTGCGGGACGCCGACGAGCGCCGCCTCCTGGCCGCGTGGGGCACCGGCGCGCCCCTGCCGGGCTCCGCCCGGTGCTCCGTTCCCGAGCGCTTCGCCGCACAGGTGCGCGCGACCCCGGACGCCGTCGCGGTGCGCGCCGCCGGCACGACCCTGACCTACCGGCAACTGGAGGCGCGCGCGGCGGAGTTCACCCGGCGGCTGACGGGCTGCGGAGTGGCGGCCGAGACGCCGGTGGCCGTCGACCTGGAACGTTCCACGGACCTGGTGGTCGCCCTGCTGGCCGTCCTCGGGGCCGGGGGAGCCTACGTGCCGCTCGACCCGCGGGCGCCCCGCGCCCGGAGGGAACGGGTCGTCGCCGAGTCGGCGGCCGCGCTGCTGGTCACCCGGGAGGGGCGCGACGGCGACCGGGCGTGGCCGGGCGGGCCCCGCGTCGTCGCCGTGAGCGCCGCGACGGACCCGGCGCACCCCGAAGCCGGGACTGCGACGGAGCCGGACCCGGCGCCCGTACCGGACCCCGCCGCGCTGGCCTACGTGATGTACACCTCCGGCTCGACGGGCACTCCGAAAGGCGTCGCCGTCACCCACGCCGACATCGTCGCCCTCGCCCTCGACGGCGCCGCACCGGACCGGACGCCGCGGCGTACCCTCCTGCACTCCCCGCACTCCTTCGACGCCGCCACCTTCGAACTCTGGGGACCGCTGCTGACCGGCGGCACCGTCGTGGTGGCTCCACCGGGCGACCTGGACGTGGAACGGCTGGAACGGGTCGTCACCGAGGAGAAGGTCACCACCCTGTGGCTGACGGCCGGACTCTTCCACCTGGTCGCGCAGGAGAAGCCCGGCGCGCTGCGCACCCTCGAGGAGATGTGGACCGGCGGCGACGTGGTCTCCCCGCCCGCGGTCCGCGCAGTGCGTCGGCACTGCCCGTCCACGCGCCTGGTCAACGGCTACGGCCCCACGGAGACCACCACGTTCGCCACCCGGCACACCCTCGCCGCCGGCGACGTGGAGCAGCCGCACGGCGGATCCGGGATTCCCGTCGGGCGCCCCCTGGACGGCACCCGGGTCCACGTGCTGGACGACACGCTGCGGCCCGTCCCCGCCGGTGTGGCGGGCGAACTGTACGTGGCGGGCGCCGGGGTGGCCCGCGGCTACCTGCACCGGCCCGGCCTCACCGCGGAACGGTTCGTCGCCGACCCCTGCGGGCCGCCCGGGGCGCGGATGTACCGCACCGGCGACCTGGTCAAGTGGCTCCCGAGCGGCGCCCTGGCGTTCCTCGGCCGCGCCGACGACCAGGTGAAGCTGCGCGGGTTCCGCATCGAACCGGACGAGGTGGCCACCGCGCTGACCGGCCACGGCGGCGCCGGCCAGGTGGCTGTCGTGGTCCGGGAGGACCGGCCGGGGGAGCGGCGCCTGGTCGCGTACGTCGTCCCGGCCGAGGGAGAGGCGGTGGACTGGCCCGCCCTGCGGAGCCACGCCGAACGGCTGCTGCCCGACTACATGGTGCCCGCGGCCCACGTGACGCTGGACCGGCTGCCGTTGACCCGCAACGGCAAGCTGGACCGGGCTGCGCTCCCCGCGCCCCACCCGGCCGCGCCCCAGCCCACCGGCACGGCCCCGGCCACGGACCGCGAGAAGGTGCTCTGCGACCTCGTCGCCGACCTGCTGCGCGTCCCCGAGCCGGGCGTCACCGACCGCTTCTTCGACCTCGGCGGCGACAGCATCACCGCCATCCAGCTGGTCAGCCGGGCGCGCGCCGCAGGACTGCGGTTCACCGTCCGGGACGTCTTCAAGCACCCCACCGTGGCCGAACTCGCCACCGTCGCACGGGCCGTTGCGTCCGGGGGGCGGAACGCGCGCAGCGCGGACGGCGGTCCGGCGGCGCCCGGCCCCGAGGAAGGCGGGCCGGTTCCGCTCACCCCGGTGATGAGCTGGTGGCGCGAACACGGCGGCGAGACCGTGCGGTTCAGCCAGTGCATGACGCTGCGGGCACCCCTCGGGCTCGACCGCGACCGGCTCGTCTCCGCCCTCCAGGTGGTCCTCGACCACCACCCGGCGCTGCGGCTGCGCTTCGACGCCCCCGAAGGGCCTGCGGAGCGGACCGCGCCGTGGAGCCTCCACGTCCAGCCGGCAGGCGCCGTACGGGCCGAGGACTGCGTCGCCCCGACGCTCACCACCGGTGCGGAGGACGGCGAACGGCTGCCCGCGGCCGTACTCGCCCGGGCCACGCACGAGGTGCAGCAGGCGCTCGACTCGCGGGCCGGGCGCATGGTGCGGGCGGTGTACGTCGACGGGGGGCCGCACCGGCACGGGCGCGTCGTGCTCGCCGTCCACCACTTCGCCGTGGACGGGGTGTCGTGGCGCATCCTGCTGCCGGATCTGGCTGCGGCCGACGCCGCCCTCATCTCCGGGCGGCGCCCCGAACCGCCCCCGGCCGGCACCTCCCTCACCCGGTGGGCACGCCTCCTCGCCTCCCAGGGCGAGAACGGCTCGCGCGCGCGGGAGACGGCCCTGTGGACCGCCGCCCTCGCGGGCGGCGCCGCGGAATGGGCCGACACCCCCGCGCACGGCGGCGGTGTGGGCCGGCTGCGCGCACACCTGCCACCCGAGCGGACCCGTGCCCTGCTGACCGAGGTCGGGGCCGCCTTCCGCTGCGGTGTCGAACCGGTCCTCCTCACCGGCTTCGCCCTCGCCGTGGAGGAGTGGCGCCGCCGCCGCGGACTCGCCGAGGGGGACGTCCTCCTCGACCGCGAGTCCCACGGCCGTCCCGAAACGGACGGCGTCGACCTCTCCCGCACGGTCGGCTGGTTCACCAGCGTCCACCCGGTACGGCTGCCGCGGACGGGATGCGCCTGGAGCGACGTGCTGGGCGCCGGGCCGGCCCTCGGCCGCGCACTGAAGGAGGTGAAGGAGAGGCTGCTGGCCGTCCCCGAACGGGGAGTCGGCTACGGCGTGCTGCGCTATCTCGACCCGCGGACCGGACCCCGGCTCGCCGGCCTGCCGAGCCCGAAGCTGGGCTTCAACTACCTCGGCCGCTTCGCCGCGTCCGCCGAGGAGGACTGGTCGGTCACCGGCGACGCCCTCGGCCCCGGCGACGACGCCCCCGGCGACGACGTCCCCGCACCCGCCGGCGACGCCCCGCCGCCGGACGCGTCCGCGCTGCCCGGCGGCCACTGCCTCGACCTCAACGCGCTGACGGCCGACGGCCCCGACGGGCCGGTGCTCAGCGCGGAGTGGTCCTGGACGGCCGGACTCTTCCGGACGAGCGAGATCCGGGAGCTGGCGGAACTGTGGTTCGCCGCCCTGGACGGGCTCGTCGCCCTGGCCGCCGGCCCGCACGCCGGCGGACTCACGCCCTCCGACCTGCCCCTCGTGCGGCTGCGGCAGGCGGAGATCGAGCGGCTGGAGGCGGCGTACCCGCCGGTGACCGACGTCCTGCCCCTGACGCCGCTCCAGGAGGGGCTGCTCTTCCACGCGCTGTTCGCACCGCAGAGCCCCGACGTCTACCAGGCCCAGTTCGTCGTCCGGCTCGGAGAGCGACCCGATCCGGACCGGCTGCGCGCCGCCTCGCGCGCCCTCCTGGCACGCCACCCCCACCTCGGCGCGGCGTTCGTGTACGACGGCACGAGCCGGCCGGTGCAGGTGGTCTCCGGCGACGTCGAACCGCCCTGGCGGGAGGTCGACCTGACCGGCGTGGCACCCGGCCGGCGGGAACGCGTCTTCGCCCGTCTGGCGCACGCCGACCTGCGCCGCCGCTTCCCCCTGGACCGGCCACCGCTGCTCCGGTTCACCCTGTTCGCCTGCGGCGCCGACGACCACCGGATCGTGCTGACCAACCACCACCTGCTGCTGGACGGCTGGTCGATGCCGCTGCTGCTGCGCGAACTGTTCACCCTGTACGCCCACCGCGGCGACGCCGGCGCGCTGCCCCCGGTCACGCCCTACCGGTACCACCTGGCCGCCCTCGCGGAGCTGGACCGGGACGCGGCGCGCGAGGCCTGGCGGGAGGAGCTGTCCGGCATCGCGGAGTCGGCCGGGCTGACCTCCGGCGCGGCCGGCGTGGGGACGCTCCCGCCCCGGTCGATGCCCCTCGTCCTCGCCGATCCGCCGGCGGACGCCCTGCGACGTGCAGCGTCCCGGGAGGGCCTCACCCTCGGGAACCTGCTGCTGGCCGCCTGGGCGATGGTCCTGGCCCGCCGTGCCGAGGCACACGACGTGACCTTCGGCGTCACCGTCTCCGGCCGCCGGCCCGAAGTGCCCGGCATGGACGCGATGATCGGGCTGTTCATCAACACGGTCCCGGTACGGGTGGCGCTCGATGCGGAGGAGACGGTCTCCGGCCTGCTCCAGCGCTTCCAGCGGGAGCAGACCCGCATGCTGCCCCATCACCATCTGGGGCTGAGCGACATCCAGCGGCTGGCGGGACGCGAGCTGTTCGACACCCATGTGGTCTTCGAGAACTACCCCCTGGACGAGGCCGGGCTGCACGACGGTGCTCCGGGCCTCCGCGTCCAGGCGATCGAAGGGCGGGACGCCGCGCACTACCCCCTCACGCTGGTCGCCTTCGCCGGCGAGGGCGGCCTGGCGCTCCGGTTCGACCACCGTCCCGACGTCGTCCCCCGGGCCCGCGTCGAGACGCTGGCCGCCGACCTGGAGGACGTCCTGCGGGCCTTCGCCACCGCGCCGGAGCGCATGGTCCGCGACGTGCTGAGGGCGGCTCCCGCCGGCCCGGAGGACGCAGGCGTCCGCCACGTACCGGTCCCCCGGACGGGTTAGAACCGGTGGCCGCTCCACGCGCTGCGGGGCGAGAGTGGCACGGGTGGAGCCGCTGTGCCACGGCCCCCCACGCCGCCCTGGAGGGAGACGCCCTGTGCCCGGTCACCGCCCGCGGTACGGCCGACGGGCACCCGGCCGTGCCCCGGCGCGGCGGGACGGCCGCGGCCCGTGACGCACCCGGGGACGCTGATCCTGATCATGGCCGTCGCCGTGCTGGCGCCGCTTCTCGCGCACGGCGTGGGACGGCGCGTGCCCGTGCCGCTGGTCATCTTCGAGATCGCCCTCGGCATCCTCGTCGGGCCGCAGGTGCTCGGCTGGGCGCGTACGGGCCAGGTCCTGGACACGCTGGCGGATCTCGGACTGGCGATGCTGATCTTCCTTGCCGGGTACGAGATCGACTTCACGGCCGTGCGCGGCGACACCCTGCGCCGCTCCACCTGCGCCTGGCTGATCTCCCTCGTCCTCGCCCTCGGGATCGCCCTGCTGATGAGCGGCGGCGAGACGTTCGAGAGCTTCGTCATCGGCACCGCGCTGACCAGCACGGCGCTCGGTACGGTCCTGCCGATCCTCCGGGACCGGGGTCAGCTGCACGGCCGGTTCGGAACGGTGATGTCCGGCTTCGGCGCGGTGGGCGAGTTCGGACCCGTCATCGCCATCGCGCTCCTGCTCAGCGGACGACGGCCGGCCGAGTCTGCCCTGCTGCTCGTCGCGTTCGGGGCGATCACGGCCGTCGCCGTGCTCTGGGCGCTGCGACCGCGGCCCGCCTGGTTCGCCCGGTTGACGGAGGTCACCCTGCACGGCAGCGGCCAGTTCGCGGTCCGCTTCGTCATGCTCCTGCTGGCGTGCATGCTGGGCCTCGCCGAGGTCTTCGGCCTCGACGTGCTGCTGGGCGCCTTCGCCGCGGGCGTCCTCACCCGCCTCGTGATGCACGACGCCGCACCCGCGAGCAGCGCCGAGGTGCTCGGCAAGGTGGAGGCGATGGGGTTCGGCTTCCTCGTCCCGCTGTTCTACGTGGTGACCGGCATCGAGTTCGACCTCCAGGCGCTGCTCGACGACCTGGGCGCCCTGCTGCTGGTGCCGGTCTTCCTGGTGCTCTTCCTGCTGGTCCGCGGGGCGCCGGTGTACCTCCTCGCGCCACGCGACCTCGGCACGGCCGACCGGGCCGCCCTCGCGCTGTTCGCCTCGACCTGCCTGCCCCTCGTCGTCGCCCTCACGACCATCGGCACGGACCAGAAGGTCATCGGCACGCCGGAGGCGGCCGCGCTGGTGGGCGCGGCGATGCTTTCCGTGCTCCTGCTCCCCCTGTCGGCGATGGGGCTGCGGTCCGGGAAGAAAGCCCGGCCGGAGTCGCAGGCTCCCGGGGAGTCCGAGGCCTGGTGACGCCCCCGGGGCGCACGCCCCGGGCGGGTCACGCCGGAGTCGCGCGGTCAGGGTCCCAGGCGGACCGTCATCTCCACGGAGACCTCGTCCCCCGGTGCGAGGCCCTGCGGTGCGCGCACGGCCTTCTTGAGCGGCAGCAGATAGCCGCCGTCCTTGGGGAACAGCGAAGTGGTGAAGTCGACGGTGCCGATCCGGGCCTCGACGGGGATGACGCCCCAGCCGTACGTGGCGGCCGCCGCCACCTCCCGGATGTCGGCGGACTGCTCCTCGGGCACCGGGACGAAGAAGAACGGCGCGGGCCCCCGCCATTCGACGACACGGCCGGCGAAGGAGACGTCCATGGTGGGTCCGTTCGTCGTGGCCGTGACCGGGCCCGCTCAGCGTACTCCCACGGCCGGCACACGGCGGAGACGGCAAGACGCGCCCTCGCGCGCGGACGAACGATCTCGGAAAAGGTTGCTGTGACGTTGGCCACAAAGTTACCCGCCGGTCGTCACTCTGTGATTCCATGCACATGACAATCCGTGCCGGACCTGTTCACTGACAGCCAGTCAGAAGCGTGGCAGAAGAGTCCTAGTGGGGACCCTGGTCTTTCCGGCTGTGCGCCCTCCTGGTTCGACCACCCGGGAGTGCATGACGGAGGGTCAGTACCCACGAGTAGTCAGCCGGTCCGCACCGGGCTGCGCCTCGCCGGGGGAACTTCAGGCAAGCGTCAGTTTCGTCGATTCGTGTAGTACGGGAGCATTCATGCGGACGCATGAGTCAGGCACCTCCGTCGCGTCGTCGCGAGCGAGTGTGCTCATCGCCGTGAATCCAGTGCAGCGGCCCTCGCCGCGCCTCACCGCCGCCGCAGCCCGCGCGGGTGCCCTCGGCGTCCTCGAACTGCCCCTCGGCGGTGCGGGCGCAGCACGCGAGGTGCTCGACCTCACGACCCGATGGGCTCCCTCCCCGTTCGGCGTGCGGGTGCGCCCCGGCTGCACCGTGACGGGCGACGACCTGCCCGGCCCCGCCGAGACGGTGCTGCTCGCCGACCCGGAGCGCTCTCCGTCGGAGTTCGCCGGACGCCGGGTGCTCGTCGAGGTCGTCGACCGGGACGAGGCACGGCGGGCCGCAGCGGCGGGAGCCGACGGCCTGATCGTCCGCGGCGCCGAAGCAGGCGGTCGCGTCGGCGAGTTGAGCACCTTCGTGCTGCTCCAGCACGTCCTGGCCGACACCGGGCTGACGCTGCCCGTCTGGGCCTGGGGCGGCATCGGCCCGTGCACGGCCGCCGCCGCTCTCGCGGGCGGCGCCGCAGGCGTCGTCCTCGACACCCAGCTCGCACTGCTCGACGACGCCGCGCTGCCGGCCGAGGTCACCGACGCGGTGAGCAGGCGGGACGGCTCGGAGACCACCCTGCACCACGGGACGCGTGTCCTGCTGCGCCGCGGCCCCGGCGCCCCGGAACTGCCCCGCGACCGGGCGGAGTTCCTGTCCCGGGTCGGCGGCGACGACCTCCGGGAGCAGTTCCTGCCGGTCGGACAGGACGTCTTCCTCGCCTCCGAGTTCGCCGCGCGCTGGTCCACCGTCGGCGAGGTCGCACGGGGCATGCGCGCGGCGCTCACCGCGGCGCTGGAGGACGACGCACCGGCCGGAGCGCTGGGCGCCGGCTCACCGGGGGCGCGCGCCCTCGGCACCGCGCTGCCCCTCGCCCAGGGCCCCATGACCCGCGTCAGCGACCAGGCGGAGTTCGCCGAGGCCGTGGCCGGCCAGGGCGCGCTGCCGTTCCTCGCCCTGGCCCTCTCCGGCCCGGAGCAGACCCGCACCCTGCTGGAACGCACCCGCGACGCACTGGGCGACGCGCCCTGGGGCGTCGGCATCCTCGGATTCGCCGACGAAGAGATCCGCTCCGCCCAGCTGGAGATCGTGCGCGAACTGCGCCCGACCCACGCGATCATCGCCGGCGGCCGCCCCGCACAGGCCGCCGCACTGGAGGAGGACGGCATCGCCGCGTTCCTCCACGTGCCGTCCCCCGGCCTGCTGCGCCAGTTCCTCGCCGCCGGCGCACGCCGGTTCATCTTCGAGGGAGCGGAGTGCGGCGGGCACGTCGGGCCGCGGAACAGCTTCCCGCTCTGGGAGGCGCAGGTCGGCGTCCTGCTGGAGTACCTGGAGACCGCGCGCCCGGACGAAGCCGCCCGGCTGACCGTGCTGTTCGCCGGCGGCGTGCACGACGAGCGGTCCGCGGCGATGGTCGCGGCGCTCTCCGCACCGCTGACCCGCGCCGGCGTCGCCTGCGGGCTGCTGATGGGCACCGCCTACCTCTTCACCGAGGAGGCGGTGGCGGCCGGCGCGATCCGGCCCCTGTTCCAGCGGCAGATCCTCGCCGCGGAGCGCACCGACCTGCTCGAGACCGCGCCCGGGCACGCCACCCGCTGCGCCCACAGCGGCTTCACCGCCGACTTCGCCGGGCTCAAGGAGGAACTGAGCGCCGGAGGAGTCCCCGACCGGGAGGCGTGGGAACAGCTCGAGCGGTTCAACGTCGGCAGGCTCCGGCTGGCCAGCAAGGGCATCGAGCGGGTCGGGGCCGAACTGCGCCCCGTCGACGAGGACCGGCAGGCCGGCGAAGGCATGTTCATGGCCGGCGAGGTCTGCGTGCTGCGCAGCGAGGTCACCACCGTCGCCGCGCTGCACGAGTGTGTCGGGGACGGCGCCGCCCGCTGGCTGCGCGACCGGGCCGCACGGCTGCGCGAGGAACTGGGCATCGCCCCGGCGGAGGACACCGCCCCCGAGCCGCTGCGGATCGCCGTCGTCGGCATGGCCGGGATGTTCCCCGGCGCCCCGGACACCGCCGCCTTCTGGACCAACGTGCTGGCGGGCCGCGACTGCGTGACCGAGGTCCCCGGCGAGCGCTGGGACACCGACCTCTACTACGCGCCGGACGGCGACGGCGAGCAGACGCCGTCCCGGTGGGGAGGCTTCCTCCCGGAGATCCCCTTCGACCCGCTGCGGTTCGGCATCCCGCCGGCCTCCCTCACCAGCGTCGAGCCGGTGCAGCTCCTCGCACTGGAAGCGGCCCGCCGCGCCCTGGCGGACGCCGGCTACGAGGCGCCCATGGACCATGCACGCACCTCGGTGGTGTTCGGAGCCGAGGCCGGCAGCGACCTGTCCAACGCGAGCGTGCTGCGCACCGTGCTGCCCTCGTACGTCGGCACGCTCCCCGCCGAACTGGACGCCCAGCTGCCCCGGCTCACCGAGGACTCCTTCCCCGGCGTGCTGGCCAACGTCATCGCGGGCCGGATCGCCAACCGGCTCAACCTCGGCGGTGCCAACTACACCGTCGACGCCGCCTGCGCGTCCTCGCTCACCGCCGTCGACGTGGCGTGCAAGGAACTGATCACCGGCACCAGCGACATGGTGCTCTGCGGCGGCGCCGACCTGCACAACGGCATCAACGACTACCTGCTCTTCTCCTCGGTGCACGCCCTCTCCCCGTCCGGCCGCTCCGCCACCTTCGACGGCGACGCGGACGGCATCGCCCTCGGCGAGGGCGTGGCCTGCGTGGTCCTCAAGCGGCTCTCCGACGCGGAGCGCGACGGCGACCGGATCTACGCCGTGATCGACGGCGTCGGCAGCGCCAGCGACGGCCGCGCCCTCGGGCTGACCGCGCCCCGTCCCGAAGGTCAGCGGTCCGCGCTCACCCGCGCCTACCGCAACGCCGGGGTCTCCCCGGCCGACGTGGGCCTGCTGGAAGCGCACGGCACCGGGACGGTCGTCGGCGACCGGACCGAACTGACCACCCTGACCGAGGTGTTCACCGAAGCCGGTGCCGCGCCGGGCACCTGCGCCGTCGGCTCGGTGAAGTCGCAGATCGGCCACACCAAGTGCGCCGCCGGACTGGCGGGCCTGATCAAGACCACCCTGGCCCTGTACCACGGGGTCAAGCCGCCGACGCTGCACATCCGGCAGCCCAATGCGGCCTGGGAGGGAGACCGCAGCCCGTTCGTGTTCCACGACGCCGCACGCCCCTGGGCCGCCGACGCGGCCGAACGCATCGCGGGCGTGAGCGCCTTCGGATTCGGCGGCACCAACTTCCACGTGGTGCTGCGCGCGTACGACGACGTGCCGCCCGCGCACTCCCGCGACGAGTGGCCCGCCGAACTGTTCACCTTCCGCGGCCAGGACACGGCGGGGGCCCGCCGCGCCGCCAAGGCGCTGCTCTCCCTGACGGAGCGCGGCGGCACCTGGCGGCTGCGGGACTACGCACGCTGCGCCTCCCGGCGCAGCGACCTGGCGGCCGCTCGCGGCGAGCAGGTACGGATCGCCCTGGTCGCGAAGGACCTGGACATGCTGGCCGCGCAGCTGCGCCACGCGGCGGGCGACGGCTCCGGGACCCCGCCCGAGGGCGTGTTCACCGCGGACCTCACCCCGGAGGGGGACACGACGGGCGCCGGGCCGCTCGCCTTCCTGTTCCCCGGGCAGGGCAGCCAGCGTCCCGGCATGCTCGCGGAGTTGTTCGTCTCCTTCCCCGAACTCCAGCGCTACCTCCACCTGGGTGCGGACTGGGCGGAGGCGCTCTATCCGCCGGCGGCCTTCGACGAGCGGGCGCGCGCCGAGCAGCTCGCCCGGATCACCGACACCGCCGTCGCCCAGCCCGCGCTCGGCATCGTCGAACTCGCCGCGGCGGAACTGCTGTCGGGCGTCGGGGTGCGTCCCGGCATGGCGGCCGGCCACAGCTACGGCGAACTGGTCGCGCTCGCCGTCTCCGGCGCGCTGTCGCCGCAGGACCTGCTGACGGCCAGCGCCCAGCGGGCGGAGGCCATACTGGCGGAGGTCCGCGAGGGCGATCCGGGGTCGATGGCGGCCGTCACCGCCACACCGGAGCAGGTCACCGAGGTGCTGCGGCTGTCGGAGCTGGACGGGGACGTCGTCGCCGCCAACCGCAACTCCCCCCGGCAGACCGTGATCTCCGGGCCGTCGGAGCCGGTGGCCGCCGCAGTCGGCCGGCTGCGGGACGCCGGCTACTCCGTGAAGCAGCTCCAGGTGGCCTGCGCCTTCCACAGCCCGCTCGTGGCCGGTGCGGGAGCCGCCTTCGCCGAGCGGCTGGACGCGCTGACGGTCCGCGCGCCCGGCCTCGACGTCTTCGCCAACCGCACCGCCGAGCCCTACGCGGCCGACGCGGACGCGGTACGGGCCGGGCTCGCCGCCCAGATCGGCGCGCCGGTGCGGTTCGCCGACCAGGTCGAGGCCATGTACGCCGCCGGAGCACGGACGTTCCTCGAAGTGGGCCCCGGGCGCGTGCTCTCCCGCCTGGTCGACGACGTGCTCGGAGACCGGCCGCACCGCACCGTCCCCCTCCAGGGCTCCCCGAACTCGGGGCTGACCGACTTCCTCACCGCTCTGGCCCAGCTGGCCGTCGCCGGGACCGACGTGCGGACCGGGCGGCTGTTCCAGGGGCGCGACACCCGTGACCCCGAGACGGAGACCGCCCTTCCCCCGGCGGGCTGGACGGTCGACGGCCACCTCGTCCGCCGCGCCGACGGCACCTACCCGCCCAACGCCCTGCAACCCGCCCGCCCCATCACGGGAGTGATCGTGTCGGAGACCCCCGCCACCACCGGCGCCCCCCAGTCCGGTCCGGACGCGCTGATCGCCGAGTTCCTGCGCACCAGCCGGGAGATGGTCAGCGCCCAGCGTGACGTCCTGCTCGGCTACCTGGGCGCCGGGGAGTTCACCCCCGCCGTGCCGCAGCCCGCCGTCGCCCCGGCGGCGCTGCCCGCCGCCGCACCTGTCGCCGCTCCGGCCGCTGCCGCGCCGGCTGCTGCTTCCGCTGCTTCGTCGGTT
>NZ_AUFD01000011.1:0-215192 GCF_000426325.1 Streptomyces sp. CNS606 | reverse complement strand
CACACGGCCCCAGCATCACACTGATCTGCGGAATCACCCCCGACGCCCGCGTGTTCCGCTGAAAAATCCCCCCATACCCCGCCAGCGCCGAAACACCCTCCTGAATCCGCGCCCCCGCACCGTCGTTCAACGACACCAACGGCGCACCCGCCGCAATCGCCATATCCATGATCTTGTGAATCTTCGCCGCATGCGCTTCCCCCAGCGCACCACCGAAGATCCGGAAATCGTGGGCGTACACGAACACCGTCCGCCCCTCGACCTCACCCCACCCCGTCACCACACCATCGGTGTACGGCCGCTTCGCCTCCAGCCCGAACCCCGACGCACGATGCCGCCGCAACGTCTCCACCTCACGGAACGACCCCGCATCCATCAGCAGATCGATCCGCTCCCGAGCCGTCAGCTTGCCCTTCGCATGCTGCGCCTCCGTCGCCCGCTCACTCGGCCCGGCATGAGCCTGCGCCCGCATCGCCCCCAGTTCGGTGACCAGGCGCCGTGTGGTGGCGGCGGGCGGCGCATCCTCGGTGCCGCCGTGCGGGACGCTCATCTCACACCACTCCAACTCTGCGACGGCCCGGCCCCGAGCCGGATCGGGTCAGGAAGGGGAACGCGCGGGTTCGGCCTCGGGCAGGACGGGCACCAGCCGGCCGGGCACGCCCTGCCGCCGCTGCCACTCGCGCGGGTAGCCCAGGGAGACCTCCCGGTGAGGCACCCCGTCCCGGCTGATGGTTCGGGGGATGTGCAGGTGTCCGTAGACGACGGTCCGGGCCCGGAAGCGCCGGTGCCAGTCGGCCGTGGCGGTCGTTCCGCACCACAACGCGAACTCCGGGTGCCACAGCACGCGTGTGGGTTCGCGGATCAGCGGCCAGTGGTTGACCAGGACGGTGTCCCGGTCGGAGGGGATCTCCGCAAGGCGCGCCTCGGTGGCCGCCACGCGCGCGCGGCACCAGGCCTCCCGGCTCGGGTACGGGTCGGGGTGCAGCATGAACTCGTCCGAGCAGATGACTCCGGCCTCGTCGGCGACGCGCAGGGCCTCCGTCTTGTCGGCGGTGCCGTGCGGGCGGAAGGTGTAGTCGTAGAGCAGGAACAGCGGAGCCACGACGACGGGCCCGCCGCGGCCCTCCCACAGCGGGTACGGGTCCTCGGGCGTGACCACGCCGAGGGCCCGGCACATCTCGACCAGATGCCGGTACCGCTTCTCGCCGCGCAGCTGCAGCGGATCGTCGGGGACGGTCCACAGCTCGTGGTTGCCCGGCGTCCACACCACCTTGGCGAAGCGACGGCTCAGCGTGCGCAGCGCCTCTTCCACGTCGGCCGCCGTCTCGCCGACGTCTCCGGCCACGATGAGCCAGTCCGCGTCCGACTGCGGCCTGATCTCGTCGACGATCCGCCGGTTCTCGGCGTAACGGACGTGCAGGTCGCTGACGGCGAAGAGCCCTCCCGGCCGGTTCTCAGACACACGTCCACTCCATCGCAGGCCCCGGAGTGCGACAACCCCTAACCGACGGTCGCGTACCCCTGTCCGGGGCGGCCGGTGTCGTAGGCGTAGAGCGGGGCGAGGTGCTGGAGGGTGGAACGGCCTCGCAGCGCCAGGTCCCTGGCCCGCTGTTCCGGCCCGTCGGGCAGCAGCAGGCCCGCGCGCTCCTCGCGTGCGGCTGCTTCCACCGCGGCCACGCGCGGCGCGCGCAACGACGCGTAGCGGGCCAGCGCCTCGGGCAGTCCGTCGCGCGGCGCCCCGGCCAGGCATGCGGCGAGGTCGAAGGCGTCCTCCAGCGCCTGCGCGGCGCCCTGCGGGACGAGGTGCAGCGCGGGGTGCGCCGCGTCGCCCAGCAGCGCCGTCCGCCGGGTGTTCCAGCGGGCCGGCGGTTCCCACTCCTGCGGGACGAGGCGTCGCACGGTTCCCGCGCCGCGGGCGGCCGCGGTGGCGAGCTGCGCGGGGATGCCGCGCCAGTGCCCGAAGTCCTGGACGAGATCCTTGGGTTCGGCGACCGCGGTCCCCTGATCGGCCGGCTGATCGGCCGGCCTGGGGGCGTCCGCCGCGTCCGGGTCGTCCGGACGGAGCGCGGTGGCGGTGAAGGCGACCTGGGCGCCCCCGGCGACGGGGTAGCAGACGAGATGGGCGCCGGGGCCGAGCCAGCGCCGGACGAGGGCGTCCCGCGCCACCGCCCGAGGGAGGCGTTCGACGGGCAACAGGCCCTGGTGAACGGTGAGTCCGGTCGGCCTGGGCGCAGGTGTCTCCGGGCTGATCGCGGCGCGCACCGCGGACCGCGCGCCATCGGCGCCGACGACCGCGTGGGCGCGGTGCGTGCCGCCGTCCGCGCAGTGCAGGGTCACGCCGTCGGCGTCCTCGGTCAGTCCGGTCACGGTCCTGCCGGTGTGCAGCGCCCCGGCGGGGACGCCTTCGCGCAGGGCGGCGCGAAGGTCGGTGTGCCGGACGGTGTAGTAGGGCGCGCCGAAGAGCCGTTCGCAGGGGACGCCGTGGGGGATCCGGGCGACGGGGCGGCCGTCCCATCCGCGGATCTCGGTCCCTTCCACGCGGACGGCGCAGGCCCTCAGTACGGGTCCGAGGCCGAGCCGGCGCAGAGGCCGGACCGCGTTCGGCGCGAGTTCCTCACCCGCGCCGTCCCCGGCCGACTCCCGCTCCCGCTCGAAGACCTCGCACCGCGTACCGGACGCGGTGAGTGCGGCCGCCAGTGCCAGTCCGCCGATACCGGCACCGACCACAACGATGCGCGGCCGGTCCTCCACTCCTGCAACGCGCACCGCTCTGCCTTCTCTCCACATCTCAGGCACAGAGGATGTCCACGCCGTGGGGCGGGCACAACGCCACCCGGGAGGCTGCTGACTTCTGTCGCGTGTGGCATGACATCGGTCACCGTCCCGTCCGTTCCGGTCGCCTCCCGGCCGGGGGTCGCCGCAAGCTGACGTCACCGCAGCGGCGCACCGGCGGCGTCCGGAGTCATCCGGGCGTGCGTCGCGGCGGGGCGCCGGACGTGGAGGACCGAGGAGAGGGGCTGAGGCGATGGCGTGGTCAGAGCCAGCCGCGGCTGTTCGCTATCCGGGCGGCGTCGAACCTGTTGCGCCCCTCCAGCTTCTTGATGGCGCTGGAGGTGACGTTGCGGACCGTGCCGGGTGACAGATAGAGCTCCGCGGCGATCTCCTTGATCGGTGCTCCGCCGGCCGTCAGTCTCAGCACTTCTCTCTCCCGGTCGTTCAACTGGCGGCTGTTGCGGGAGGGAGGACGGAGCAGGGACGGGTCGATCGTCGGACAACCCGCCACGATGCCCCGGATGGCATGCACCAGATGAGTTAAACGGGCGTGGTGCGGAATGACGCTGAAGACACCGGCCATGGCGCGGTCCAGGACCGCTCTGCTGGGCTCGGCCGCGATGACGGCGATGCCGCAGTCGGGTGCGGCGGCGCGCAGTTCGTCGGCGAGGTGGAGCTCGTCGCGACCCGTGGTGGTCGCGCCGAGGACGGCGACGGTGGGACGTACGCGCAGCACCGCCGGGACGATCTGCCGGCTGTCGTTGACGGTCTCCACGACGTCGAAGTCCCGTACCTGCTTGAGGGTTTCGGCCAGGGTCTCCGAGATCAGGCGACGTTCGTCGGCCACTAGGATGCGAATTGTCACTGCTTGAACTCCCCGCGTGGACCCGGTGAGCCCGTGGTTTCCAGGCACGCCGAAGTCCCAGCTTGAATGTGAACATACACTGGCCCGTACCGCGAAAACGCCCCGGAGGGTGCCACCCCTCCAACCCCAGTGTCGGCACAAATTCAAACGAACAGCAGAATCCTCTCGGACGCTCTGCCGTGCTCCACCCCTGTCGGTTCACCCCCGTTCGGCGTTGCTCCAGGGTGGATGCCCAAGGCGGTCGACCGCACCGCCTGCGTTCCGTAGAGTTACAGACCGACTTGAGACCGGTCAATGGTCCTTCACAAAGAGAAGGCGCCCAGGATGTCGGTCTACCTCCCGCTATGCCGGGAAGGCCGATGTCGATTTGAGCTGGACCTGAGCTTCTCGGGTGTGCTAGTCACGCGTAGCCGACACGTGAGCATCAGCTGTAACACCCACGACTCCGGCCCGGCGCTTCCACGGTCACACTCCGTCTCTTCACAAGGTGAACGTCCGGCCCCTTCGTCCCGGCGAACCGCTCCCCGCAGGCGATCGGCCGGCTCGACGCCACGTCAGGAGAAGCCCTGCGGCGGCGCGTTCGGCCTCCCTCCAGAGGAGTGACGCTCGCGGGGCGGCATGCACGTCCGACACACCGTCACCACCTGCGGAATCACCGGTTCGGCGCAACACCGGAACACCCGGACGCCCTGTATGTCGGTTTTTGAACACGCCGGTGCGATGTGCTTACCGTCGCATCGCTCGTCGCCTGACGGGCACCGCGGTCGTCACGCCGAATCCTGCCGGCGGCCGGGGACACTTCGTCGCGTGAGCGCCGTAGGCAGGAGCGGGGGACCCAGGTAGGCCGCCGCACCCGAAGGAGGGAGCGGCTCGGGGCGTATCCGCCCGCGTCAGCGGACGGACGGGCACTCTCCGGCCCGAGCCCGACAGCTCACCTCGCAGGCGTCGGTGAGGAGACGAACATGCTGTTCACTGGCAAGTACCGGGCACACCTGTCCAGCACCCGCGCACGCGTCGCGGCCCTGGTGAGCACGGCGGGAGCCGCGGTCGCGCTTCCGCTGATGTCGGCGTCGAACGCCAGAGCCGCTTCCGTCGACACCTGGGAACAGGTCGCCGCATGCGAGTCCAGCGGAAACTGGCGCATCAACACCGGCAACGGCTACTACGGCGGGCTGCAGTTCTCCCAGTCCAGCTGGGAGGCCGCAGGCGGCACGCAGTACGCCCCGCGTGCGGACCTGGCCAGCAAGCAGGAGCAGATCGCCGTGGCCGAGAAGCTGCTGGAGATGCAGGGCCCGGGTGCCTGGCCGGTCTGCGGCAGCGAAGGCGGGCTGACCGCAGGGGCTCCCCCTGCTCAGGTGGCCCCCGACACCGGCGTGCCGGAGCAGCAGGCGCCGGAGCCTGCGCCTGCGGCACCGTCGGCTCCCCAGCAGCAGTCCCAGCCCGTGCAACCGGTGCAGCCGACCGGGTCGGACTACACCGTCCGCTCGGGTGACACCCTCGGCGCCATCGCCGTCGCGTACGGCACCACCTGGCAGCAGATCTACCAGGACAACCGCTCGGTCGTCGGCGACGACCCCGATTTCATCCTTCCCGGTCAGCAGCTCGTGATCCGCTGACCCGCCGTCAGGCCGCACGCACGACCCTTCCGGCTCCGCGGTCCGCGCCCGCCCGGCTCCCCCTCCGGCGCAGGCGCGGACCGCTCCCCCGTCTCCTCCCCCCGTCTCCTCCCCCGAGGCAAGAACCGGGCAACCTGGCCCGGCAGTCACCCTCCCCCCGACCGGGCGTGCCGGGGATCTCCCCGGCACGGCCCGCCCTCGGGCCGCAGGTGACTCCGGCGTGGCGGCGCCGATACCCCCACCCCCGTGGGAGGTATCGGCGACCATGCCCGTCACCTGCACAGACAGCCGGTGTCCGATCCCCTCCCGCGGGCGGGCCCGATCGGACCGGCGAGGGAAACCCGACGCTTGACGCGCCGAGGACTCCTGCGCCGCACCCCCGTGCCGGCTGCCTTGCGGGCCTCATCGTGACACGCAGCGCAGGACTCGCACATTGCCAGAACCCGGCAAAGTTCACGGCGCGTTGACGTCCGACTCCAGCGAGCACGCCCCCCGTTCCGCCCCGGCGGGGCGCTCAGTGGTCCTCCTACATCCACGACGACGGAGCGCCTCCCCTCCGCGCGCGGCCGTACGTTGCCCCGATGGCACGTGAAATCCCGCTGCTGTTCGCGCGGAGCATCGTCGACCGCGAGGGAGCCTCCGGCAGAAGATGGCTGGCGGACCTGCCGGGCCTCGTGGAGGCCCTGCTGGACCAGTGGGACTGCGTACCGGACGGCGAGGCGGCGCACGGCGGCATCGGGGTGGTCCTCCCGGTGTCCGGACCCGCCGGGCGGCGCTGCGTGCTGAAGGTGTCGTTCCCCCACCCCGACCGCGTCCACGAGCCGGACGCGTTCGCGGTATGGGCCGGGCGTGGAGCCGTCCTGCTGCACGAACGCGACGACGACCGGTGCGCGATGCTCCTCGAGCGCGCCCGCCCCTCGACGCTGGCCGACGTCGCGGACGGCGACGAGGTGATGGAGGTCGCCGGACGGCTCAGCCGCCGGCTCCGCCCGGCCTGCCGAGGCTGCGGGACCGGGCCGACGCCTGGGAGGAGCAGCTGCTCAAGGACGCCGCGGAACTGGAGCCGCGGCTACCGGGTCACCTGGTGGACGCCGCCCTGGCGACCGTCCGCGAGCTCGGCCGGGACCAGCCGGACACGCTGTTCCACGGCGACCTGCACGAGCGCAACATCCTGCGCGCCGACCGGGAGCCGTGGCTGGCCATCGACCCCGAGGGCTGGGCGGGGGACCCCGCGTTCGACGCCGGGACGCTGCTCAAGTCCCGCGCCCTGACGTTCCTGACGGCCGGCGAGGTGCCGAAGACCGCCCTGCTCAGGGCGCTGAACGTGTTCGCGGACGCCGCGGGACTCGACCGTGAACGGGCCCGTCGCTGGGCCCAGCTGCACGCCGTCCAGGACGCGTTCCACGGGCGCCGCCACGGCATGCGCACGGGCACCGGCCCGTCCGGACTGGACCGGCTCACCGCGCTCGGCGACCACGTGGCCCAGGCTCTGGCGCAGCGGTAGGGACCCCGGCTCCCGGGCCTTCCCCGGCCCCGGCCCCGGCTTTTCGGGGAAGGCGGCCTCGTCACAGCCCGTCGGCGGGCCAGTTCAGCAGGCGCGCACCCATCGCGGCGGTCTCCAGGGTGTAGCGGTGCAGGGCGTCGCCGGGGTCGTACCCCGTGAGGCTGCGGATGCGCTCCAGCCGGTACGACAGGGTGCGCACGCTGACGCCCAGCCGGCGCGCGGCCTCGGCGTTCACGTAACCGGCGGCGGCGCACTCGGACAGGGTCTCGAGCAGGGGCTCGGCACCGCCGCGCGCCTCCGTCAGCGGGCCGAGCACGGTGCGGACCAGGTCGGCCATCGCCTCCCGGTCGCGCAGCAGCACCGGAAAGACCAGGAGTTCCGACGCGTGCAGCCGCACGCCGTCCAGACCCAGGCGGTCCGCGAGGTCGAGGGCGTTCAGCGCCTCCTCGTAGGAGCGGACCACCCCGCTCGCGCCGCTGTGCTGCCGCCCGAACGCGACCCGCCGGGCCGGGGCGTAGGCGGGCCCGCCCGCCTGCGCGTGCGCGGCGAACGCCTCCAGCACGGTGGCCTCGGTGCTGGGCGCGATGCACACCAGCCGGCCGTCCTTGGTGGACAGCAGCACGTCCCGCTCGCCGAACCGGCCCAGCAGCTCGCGCTCGATCCAGCGCACCTTGGGGTGCACGTCGTCGTACTTCTCCGGCCCGCACGCCACCGCCACCGCGTGCGCGCCCGCCAGCCGCAGCCCGAAGCGCTGCGCGCGTTCCGCGAGGCGGCCCAGGTCGCTGCGCCCGTACAGCAGGTCGTCGATGAACTCGCGGCGCTCGCCCTCCTCCTGCCGCATGGCGAAACGCAGCGCCCGCTCGTGCCCCTCGCCGAGCGCGGCGACCGCGGCGTCGAGCGCGGCGAGCAGGGCATCGCCGGTACGGGCCCGCTCGGCGCCGGTCGCGGAGCGGGCGATGCCGGGCAGCGAGCCCCAGAGCGCGCGCGTCGAGCCGATGTACAGACCGGCGAGGCGCCGCAGGCCGTACCCGCGCTCGGCGGCGCGTTCGCCGAGTTCGCGGAACGCGTCCAGTTCGTCCCGGCGCGGCAGGCGGCCGGTCTCGGAGACCTCCGTGAGCAGCTCCGGGTAGGGACCGAGGAACTCGTCGGAGATCGCGTCGTCCTGCACCGTGGCGTCCGCCCCCCTGGCGTCGTTCGGCCGTGCTCCGGCCCTGTTCGGGGGCTCAGCGTAGGCGAGCGGGGTCTCCGGGGCCACGGACGGGGCCCGGCACGGCACGGCGCGTCGCGGCCCCGGACGGCGAGCCCGACGGGGACCGAGGTGCCGGCGACTGTGACGGCGACCACTGTGCCGACCTCGGGTGATGCGTATACGGTGGAGGAACAACGTCAAGATCGCACACAGGTGAGCCGGGAAGTCTGGTCGGCAGCGCTTCGCCCTGCCCAGACGCACTCCGGAGTCCCTGATGCGCCTCTTTTCCGACAAGCAGCCCACAGCCCTGTTCGGGCTGCCCTCCCCCCGTGAACGGAAGCTGCTCACCGACGCGCTGCGCACCGAGACGGCCGGCGGCCTCCTGCTGCTGATAGCCGCGGTGGTGGCACTGGTCTGGGCGAACAGTCCGCTGGGCGACGTGTACGAGACCGTCCGCGACTTCCACTTCGGCATCCCGGCTCTGGGCCTGGACCTGTCCGTCGGCCACTGGGCCTCGGACGGCGTCCTCACCATCTTCTTCTTCGCCGCGGGCATCGAGCTCAAGCGCGAACTGGTGGTGGGCGAGCTGCGCCGGCCCGCCGCCGCCGCGCTGCCGATCGTGGCGGCCGTGTGCGGCATGGTCGTGCCCGCGCTGTTCTACGTGGGGGTCAACGTCGCGGGCGGCGGGCAGCTGGACGGCTGGGCGGTGCCGATGGCCACCGACATCGCCTTCGCGCTCGGCGTGCTGGCCGTGATCGGCACCAACCTGCCGTCCGGCATCCGCGCCTTCCTGCTGACGCTGGCGATCGCGGACGACCTGGGCGCCATCCTGGTCATCGCCGTCTTCTTCACCTCGACGCTGAACCTCTTCGCCTTCGCCGGAGCGGTCGCCGGCCTGGTCCTCTACTGGCTGCTGCACCACAAGCTGCGTGTCCACGGCTGGTACGTGTACGTGCCTCTCGCCGTGGTGATCTGGGCGCTGATGTACAACAGCGGCGTCCACGCCACCATCGCCGGTGTGGCGATGGGCATGCTGCTGCGCTGCACCCCGCGCAACGGCGAGGAGACGTCGCCGGCCGAGCACATCGAACACCTGGTGCGCCCGCTGTCCGCGGGCTTCGCCGTGCCCTTCTTCGCCCTCTTCGCGGCGGGGGTGAGCGTGTCCGGGTCGGCGCTGGCCGAGACCTTCCGGGAGCCGGAGGCCCTCGGGATCATCCTCGGCCTGGTCGCGGGCAAGTTCCTGGGCATCTTCGGCGGCACGTATGTCGCGGCCCGCTTCACGAAGGCCAAGCTCAGTCCCGGCCTGTCCTGGACCGACGTGGCGGGTCTCTCCCTGCTCGCCGGCATCGGCTTCACCGTGTCGCTGCTGGTGGCCGAGCTGGCCTTCACCGACGCGGCCACCCGGGAGCACGCGAAGGCGGCGGTGCTGATCGGTTCGCTGATCTCCGCGGTGCTGGCCTGCGTGCTGCTGAAGCTGCGCGACGCGCAGTACGCGAAGCTGTGGGAGGACGAGATCCGGGACGAGGACCTCGACGGCATACCGGACATCGACCAGCCGGAGGACCTGGAGCACCGGCCGACGGAGTACAAGCGCCGTGCGATGGCCGCCGCCAAGGCCCGCCTGGAGGCGGAGGCCCAGCGCCGCGTGGAGCAGGAGGAGTAGGGCGGCCCGGTCCGGGGTCAGCCCGGTCGGTCCGGTCGGCCCCCGTCCTCCGGGGCGAGGCCGACACGCAGGAAGCGCGGCCGGTACCGGGCCACGTCCGCCTGCACGGCGCTCGGGTCGCCGAGCACGTTGACGTCGTAGGAGAGCAGCAGCCCACGCCCGTCGTGGTCCCCGTGGGCCTGCACGTTGTACGCCGTCGCCCCGGCCTGCCGGCCGCCCGGCGGCAGGCCGGGGACGGTCACCGCGTCCGGCCCGTGCCACGGCCCGTGCGGTGTGCACGACCAGTACGACACGACCGTCTGCGAGGGGCGTCCGTCCGGCCCGCCCGCGTCCATGCTGATCAGCAGCCACGTGCCGCCGTGCCGGGTCACGGTGTAGGTGTTGGTCACGGCGCTGCCCGCTCCGCGCGCTGCGCCGCCCTCCGCGGTGTCCGGCCGCCGCGTCGCGACGTCCATGGGCCGCGCGGCCGTTCCGTCCGGCGACCAGCCGGCCCCCGTCCGGTAGCGCCAGGCCGCCGGGTCGTCGAGGCTGCCGCGCGGGGCCCGCGCCACGTAGGTGCGGGACGGGCCGCCGCCCTCCGTACCCCGCTCGTCGGCCCCGAAGACGTAGGTCCAGCCGCCGTCCCGTACCGCCGAGGTGCCCCACAGGACGCGGTCCCCCGGCGGGGACGAGGGCGGCGGCCGGTGCACCTCGCGGAGGTTCTCCAGGCGCAGGCCGGGCAGGGACAGCGTGGCCACCTCCGTCGCTCGCGGGACGCCGAAGAGCCACGGCGCTCCGGCCGCCTCCCGCTGCCACAGCAGCACCCGGACGACCCGCTCGCCGGAACCGGGCCGGCGCGGCTCCACCACCGCGTCGGCCGGCCACCGCCACACCTCGCGGCCGTCCGGCGTGGCCGTGCCGGGGAAGAGGGCGGTGGGGCGGCCGTCGGCGGCCGGAAGATCGCCCGTGAGGGTGCTGCGCGGCCGGCCGGCCGGGGACGTCACGACGACCGAGTTGCGCACCCAGACGGGCTGCGGGACACGGCGTCCGCCCGGGTGGACACGGTCGAGGAAGGTGTCGGCGAACAGCCACAGCGTGCGGCCGTCCGGCAGCCGCACGGACCGGGTGCCGTCGCCGCCGGTCCAGTCGTCCGTACGGCTGCCGTCGTCGCCGTAGCGGGCGAAGGTCTCGGTGATCTTGCGGTCCGGCCGCACCCGCTCGGCCCGTACGGCGGAGCAGTCCGCGGCCTCGTCACGCCCCGGCTGGTCGTCACCCGGCAGCGCGACGACCAGCGCGACGACCACCACCGGCAGCAGCACGAGCAGCACGGCGTGCCGCGGGCGCGGCGCGCGCCGCCGGCGGTCCTGGGGTGGTACGGCCGGTCGCTCCATCACGCGTCAGCGTAGGACCTGCCGGTCAGCACCAGGGGATCTCCGCGCACCGGGAGGGCGTGGGCCAGGTGGAGGGCCAGGAGAACGAGGGCCGGGGAGTGGTGGGGGCCGGTTCCGGTACGCCCGGGGTCGGGGCGGGCGGCGTCGGCGACGGGGGCGGCGGGGACGGTTCCGCCGTCCTGGTGGAGGGCGCGGGCCGGGGGTCGGAGCCGGCGAGCCGCGGGCTGGGCGTGCCGGAGGGCGTCGGGGCGGAGTCGCTCGGGCGGTCCGTGCGGGGCTGTTCGGTGCGGCGGGGCCCGGGCGTGCCCCCGGCCTGATCACCGGCGGGCGCGAACACCAGGAAGCCGCCGCACGCGAGCGCGGCCACCAGGACCGCCGCAGCCGCGCCCTTGGCCAACGGCCCGCCCCGGCGACGCCGGTCCGGTACCGCGGGCGGCTCGGCGGAACGGGCGGCGCCCACCGGTGCGGCGGGCGCCGCAGGTGGCAGCGGCCCCGGGCCGACGGGCGGCACGCCCGCGGGTATCCGCGTCGTGTCGCGGGCGTCCGCCTCGGGCGGCAGCGGCCCGGGTCCCTGCCCGGGCCCCGCTGCGGAGGGGGCCGGCTCCACCGGCGTGCCGCAGTCGGGGCAGCACAGCGCTCCGTTGAGGGTTCTCCCGCAGGTCTGGCAGGGGGTGGCGGGTGTCATGGGCGGTCACCTTGTCGCGACGGGCCGGGCGGGGGGCCGCTGCATCCTCCCACCCCCGCCCCGACCGCGGGCAACCCCCGTACGCCGGGACCGCGTTCGCGCCTCCGGTCGCCTGACGCACCGCCATGCTCGTGCCGGGGCGCCGCCGGTCGGAGCCCGCGAAGGTCAGAGGTGCCGACGGCGGTCGGAGGCGTGCCGGTCGTACTCCCGGCGCGCCTCGACCGCGGCCGGCCGGCTCGCCGTCTCGGCGACGGGCACGTCCCACCATGCCTGCGGCGCCAGCGCCTCCCGCACCCGGGGGCGCTGGTCCGCGTCGGCGGCACGCGTCTCCACGTACACGCAGGTGGGGTGGCTGGACGCGCGCGCCGCGCGCAGCGCGGCCCGCAGTTCGTCGACCGTTCCGGCGCGCAGCACCTCCAGGCCCAGCGAGGCGGCGTTGGCGGCGAGGTCCACGGGCAGCGGGTCGCCGGTGAAGCGGCCGTCGGCGTCGCGGAAACGGTAGGCGGTGCCGAGGCGTTCGCCGCCGGTGGCCTCGGACAGGCCCCCGATGGAGGCGTATCCGTGGTTCTGCAGCAGCACCACGTTGATGTTCAGGTTCTCCTGGACGGCGGTCACCAGTTCGGTCGGCATCATCAGGTACGTGCCGTCGCCGACCAGCGCCCACACCGTGCGGTCGGGAGCGGCGAGGCGGACGCCGAGGGCGGCGGGGATCTCGTAACCCATGCAGGAGTACCCGTACTCCACGTGGTACTGCTGCCGGGAGCGGGTGCGCCACAGCTTGTGCAGGTCGCCGGGGAGCGACCCCGCGGCGTTGATCACCACGTCCTCGTCGCCGACGACGGAGTCGAGCGCGCCGAGGACCTGCACCTGGGTGGGCCGCACCCCGCCGTCCTCGGCTCCCAGCGCCATCTGCACGAGGCGGTCCCAGCGGGCCTTCGCCCCTGCGTACTCCGTCTCGTACCGCGCCGGCACCCGGTGGCCGTCCAGCGCCCCGGCGAGGGCCTCCAGTCCGGCCCGGGCGTCGGCGACGAGGGGCAGTCCGCTCATCCGGCCGCCGTCGCACGGCGCGATGTTGAGGTTGACGAAGCGGACTCCCGGCTGCCGGAAGAGCGTCATCGAGGCGGTGGTGAAGTCGGTCCAGCGGGTGCCGACGCCGAGCACCACGTCGGCCTCGCGGGCGCAGGCGTCGGCGTTCGGGGTGCCGGTGTGGCCGATCCCTCCGAGGTCGCAGGGGTGGTCGTGGCGCAGCGAACCCTTCCCGGCCTGGGTGGAGGCGACGGGGATGCCGGTGGCCTCGGCGAAGGCGGCGAGGGCCGCTTCGGCCCCGCTGTGGCGGACGCCGCCGCCGGCGACGACCAGCGGGCGTTCCGCCGCGCGGAGGACGGCCGCCGCCTCGGCGAGGGCGTCGGGGTCGGGGAGCGGGCGGCGCACCCGCCAGACGCGTGGCGCGAAGAAGTCCTCCGGCCAGTCGTACGCCTCGGCCTGCACGTCCTGCGGCAGGGCGAGGGTGACGGCGCCGGTCTCCGCCGGGTCGGTGAGCACCCGCATCGCCTCCAGCGCGGCGGGGATCAGCACCTCGGGGCGGGTGATCCGGTCGAAGTAGCGGGAGACCGGCCGCAGCGCGTCGTTGACGGACACGTCGCCGGCGTAGGGGACCTGGAGCTGCTGGAGCACGGGGTCTGCGGGGCGGGCGGCGAAGACGTCGCCGGGCAGCAGCAGTACCGGCAGCCGGTTGACGGTGGCCAGGGCGGCGCCGGTGACGAGGTTGGTGGCACCGGGGCCGATGGAGGTGGTGACCGCGTGGGTGCGCAGCCGGTCGCTCTGCCGGGCGTAGCCGACGGCCGCGTGCACCATGGCCTGTTCGTTGCGGCCCTGGAGATAGGGCAGGGCGTCGCCGCTCTCCAGCAGCGCCTGTCCGACACCGGCCACGTTGCCGTGGCCGAAGACGCCCCAGCAGGCGGTGACGAGGCGCTGCCGGGCGCCGTCCCGTTCGGTGTGCTGGGCGGTGAGGAAGCGGAGCAGGGCCTGGGCGACGGTGAGGCGCCGGGTCGGGGTCATCGGGGCGTCTCCTCCCGGGCGGTCGTCAGCGGCAGCCGCGGGTCGATCTCCTGGTCGCGCCAGCTCCGCCGGATCCAGGCGTGGTCGGGGTGGTCGCGGATCAGCCACCGGCGTTCCGTGTCGGGGCCGGCCATCACATTGAGGTAGTACATCGGGTGGCCGGGGGCGGCGATGGAGGGTCCGTGCCAGCCGTCGGGGATGAGAACCGCGTCACCGGTGCGCACCTCGGCCAGCACGTCGGTGCCGGCTCCCCGCCCCGAGGGGGTGACGCGCTGGTAGCCGACGCCCTCGGTTCCGTCGTGCGGGGCGATTTCGAAGTAGTAGATCTCCTCCAGTTCGCTCTCCTCTCCGGGCCGGTGCTCGTCGTGCTTGTGCGGCGGGTAGGAGGACCAGTTGCCTCCAGGGGTGAGGACCTCGACGGCGATCAGCCGGTCCGCCTCGAAGACGTCGGCGGCGGCGAAGTTGTTGACCTGCCGGGAGCAGTTCCCGGCCCCACGCAGTTCGACGGGGACGCCGGACGCGGGCCCGTAGCGGGCGGGCAGCCGCTCCGTGCAGCGTGCGCCGGCCAGGGCGAAGCGCCCGCCGGCGGAGCTGTCGATGCGGACGTGGGCGTCCCGGGGCACGTAGGCGAAGTCGGTGACGGCGGTGAACGGGGACGCGCGGCCGTCGAGCAGGAAGGTCTCCCCGTCGGCGTTCACGCCGCAGCCGCCGGACAGCGGCAGCACGATCCACTCGCTGTCTTCGGTGTCGAAGCGGTGGCTGCCGCGTGGCGGGAGTTCCAGCACGCGCAGCGCGGAGTGCCGCCATCCGGCGTCAGCGGGCGTGATGTCCAGCCGGTACGGGCCGGGGGCGGCGTCGGCCGGGGTGCGGTGGTGGTGGCCGTGGTGCGAAGTCATGTCGTTCAGCCTCCCCCGGGAGGGGCGTGGTGATGACTTCCCGCGCGCGGACGCGGTGAACCCGGGTCGGGGTGTCAGCCGGTCGGCGTGCGCGCGGGCGGGTTCCCGTCGGGTGCGCCGAGGAAGTCGTCCAGCTCGGCGTCGGTCGGCATGGCGGTGGAGCAGGCGAGGCGGGAGGCGACGAGGGCGCCGGCCGCGTTGGCGCGGCGCACGGTGTGCTCGAGGTCCCAGCCGGCGAGCAGTCCGTGGCACAGCGCGCCGCCGAACGCGTCGCCGGCGCCCAGGCCGTTGAGCACCTCCACCGGATGCGGCGGAACCTGCACCCGGGTGCCGTCGCGGTGGGCGGCGAGGACGCCGTCGCCTCCGAGTTTCACGACGGCGAGTTCGGCGCCGCCGTCCAGCAGGGCGTCGGCGCAGGCGGCGGGGTCGCGCACGCCGGTGGCGACCTCGCACTCGTCGAGGTTCCCGACCGCCACGGTGGCGTGTGCGAGGGCGGCGCGGTAGACGGGGCGGGCGGCCTGCGGGCCGTCGGGCCAGAACATGGGACGCCAGTCCAGGTCGAGGACGGTGGCGACGGTCCCGGGGTCCCGGTCCGCTCCGCCGCCGCGGGCCGCCAGGGCGGACAGGGTGGCTTCGCGGCTCGGTTCCTCGCACAGACCGGTGCCGGTGGCCCAGAAGACGCGGGCGGCCCGGACGCCCGCCAGGTCGAGTTCGCCGGCGGCGATCCGGAGGTCGGGGGCGGACTGCCGGTAGAAGTACAGCGGGAAGTGGTCGGGCGGGAAGATCTCGCAGAAGGTCACCGGCGTGGCCAGGCCGGGCACCGGCGTGACCCAGCGGTCGTCGACGCCGAAGTCGGTCAGGGCGCGGTGGCAGTAGTCGCCGAACGGGTCCTGTCCGGTGCGGGTCACCACGGCGGTGCGGCGGCCGAGCCGGGCGGCGGCGACGGCCACGTTCGTCGGGGAGCCGCCGAGGAACTTGCCGAACGTCTCGACGTCGCTCAGCGACACGCCCGCCTGCAACGGATAGACGTCCACGCCGATCCGTCCCATGGTGACGACGTCGAAGCGGTCGGCGGGCGGGGCGGTCATCGAATCGGCCCTCCTGTGGCGGTGAACGGGGGTGATCGCACACGGCTCGGTGTCCCATTGTGGACCTGGGCGGTGGTGGCATGGGTAGTTTGAGGCGACAGCGACGTGAGGAGTCCTCTCCATGACCGTCACCCTCGACCGCCTGCGCGTCGGCTCCGCGCCCGACTCGTGGGGTGTCTGGTTCCCCGACGATCCGCGGCAGGTCCCCTGGCAGCGCTTCCTGGACGAGGTCGCCGCGTCGGGCTACGAGTGGATCGAGCTGGGTCCGTACGGCTATCTGCCGGTCGATCCGGCCCGGCTGGCGGACGAGGTGGGTGGGCGGGGGCTGCGCGTCTCGGCCGGCACCGTCTTCACCGCCCTGCACCGGGGGCCCGGCGTGTGGGAGGAGACCTGGGCGCACGTGCAGCGCGTCGCGGAGCTGACCCGCGCCATGGGTGCGGAGCACGTGGTGGTGATCCCGTCGTTCTGGCGGGACGACCGGACCGCGCGGGAGATCGAACCGCCGGAGCTCACCGCCGGGCAGTGGCGGCACCTGGCGTCCGGCATGGAACGCCTCGGCCGCGAACTGAGGGACGGGTACGGCCTGGACATCGTGGTGCACCCGCACGCGGACACGCACATCGACACCGAGGAGCACGTCGAGAGGTTCCTCGACGCCACCGACCCGGACCTGGTCGGGTTGTGCCTGGACACCGGCCACTACGCGTACTGCGGCGGAGACAGCGTCAAACTGATCGAGACCTACGGCGAGCGCATCGGCTACCTGCACCTGAAGCAGGTCGACCCGGAGGTGCTGGCGGACGTCCGGGCGCACGGGACGCCGTTCGGGCCGGCAGTGCGGCAGGGCGTGATGTGCGAGCCGCCGCACGGCGTGCCGGCGCTGGAGCCGGTGCTGGCGGCGGCGCAGAAGCTGGGCGTCGACATGTTCGCGATCGTGGAGCAGGACATGTACCCGTGCCCGCCGGAGCAGCCGATGCCGATCGCCTTGCGCACCCGGCGGTACCTGCGGGGCTGCGGGGCCTGACTCCCGCCGTACGTGTGAAGTCGCGGGGCGGCACCCGGCCGGACACCGCCTCACGGCCCGCCGTGCGGACGGCCGTTCGGCCGGTTCCTTGGGGGTCACCGGGGTCACCGTTTCGCGCGTTCCGCGTCACGGGGCGGCTACAGGGCCTCGCGGCGGTGACCGGAGGTCGCCTTCCGGTCACAGGGTGGCCCGGGCAATACCGCCGCCACTGGGAGGTGCAGGGACATTGACCGACCGTCGGCTCTGGTCCTACAAGGAGATCGCCGCGCACATCGGCGTCCAGCCGGACACCGTGCGCTCGTACCGCAAGCACGGCCTGCTGCCGCCACCGGACCTGGTGGAGGGCGGCAGGCCGTTCTGGTGCGCGGACACCGTGCGGGAGTGGGTGGCCCGGCGCCCGGGAAACCGCGGGGGACGGCGCTGAGGGGCACGGTGGCGCGACCGGCGGGGCGGGCGGGGGAATCCCCGCCCGCCCCGCCTCCCGGGAGGACCCCCTGCGGTGCGATACCCTTGGGGGGTATTGAGAGGCAGCGACGACCGGAGAAGTACCGACCCGAGGGCGAGGAGCACTGCGATGAGCACCGTCACGACCACCTACAAGGTCACCGGCATGAGCTGCGGCCACTGCGAGAAGGCCGTCACCGAGGAGGTCGGCGGCGTCGCCGGCGTGACCGCCGTGCAGGCCGACGCGAAGAGCAGTCTGGTGACGGTGACCTCCGCCGCCGAGCCGGACGACACGGCGATCGGCGTCGCCGTGGACGAGGCCGGCTACGAACTGGTCGGGCGCGCCTGACACGCCGCCCCCACGGGCGGCGCGGCGTGTGGTGACACGCAACGGAAAACGCCCCGGCCGGCAGGTCCCCCCACGGGCCCACCGGCGGGGCGTTTCCATGTCCCGGTCATGGATTCCCCCCACGGGATCCTGGCCGGGTGTCTTCGGGTGCATCCGTTCCGGGAGGGCCGCTCAAAGCTCTTTCGGTCCGGTTGCACCGTGGGCCGACTCCGCCGGGTGTCGACTCACACCCCTTAGACCCACGACCCCTGCAAAGGGTTGGACTCTTCTTGCTGTGACCTGCGTCACATTTTTGCACGCTCTTCACCACCGGCGCCAGACCCGCACACCGCGTGCGAACAGAACGAGCCGAGGCCCCGGTCCGGGGACCGGGGCCTCGAAGGGCGGTGCGGGGCGCGGGGCGCGGAACGCGTCAGCGGGACTCGACGGGGACGTACTCGCGCTCGACGACACCCGTGTAGATCTGCCGCGGACGGCCGATGCGGGAGCCCGGCTCCTTGATCATCTCGTGCCACTGGGCGATCCAGCCGGGCAGCCGGCCGATGGCGAACAGCACGGTGAACATGCTGGTCGGGAAGCCCATCGCGCGGTAGATCAGGCCGGTGTAGAAGTCCACGTTCGGGTAGAGCTTGCGCTCGACGAAGTAGTCGTCCGCGAGCGCGTGCTCCTCCAGCTTGAGCGCGATGTCCAGCAGCTCGTCGCTCTTGCCCAGCGCGGACAGCACGTCGTGCGCGGCCGCCTTGATGATCTTCGCGCGCGGGTCGAAGTTCTTGTAGACCCGGTGGCCGAAGCCCATCAGCTTGACGCCGTCCTCCTTGTCCTTCACGCGGCGGATGAAGGAGTCGACGTCGCCGCCCTCGCGCTGGATGCGCTCCAGCATCTCCAGCACGCTCTGGTTGGCGCCGCCGTGCAGCGGGCCCCACAGGGCGTTGATGCCGGCCGAGATGGAGGCGAACATGTTCGCCTGCGAGGAGCCGACCAGGCGGACGGTGGAGGTGGAGCAGTTCTGCTCGTGGTCCGCGTGCAGGATGAGCAGCTTGTCCAGGGCGCTGACCACGACCGGGTCCAGCTCGTACTCCGCGGCGGGGACGGAGAACGTCATCCGCAGGAAGTTCTCGACGTAGCCGAGGTCGTTGCTCGGGTAGACGACCGGGTGGCCGATCGCCTTCTTGAAGGCGTAGGCCGCGATGGTCGGGAGCTTGGCGAGCAGCCGGATCGTCGAGAGGTGCCGCTGCTCCTCGTCGAACGGGTTGTGGCTGTCCTGGTAGAACGTCGACAGCGCGCTGACCACCGAGGACAGCATGGCCATCGGGTGGGCGTCGCGCGGGAAGCCGTCGTAGAAGCGCTTGACGTCCTCGTGCAGCAGGGTGTGCTGGGTGATCTCGTTCTTGAAGTTCGCCAGCTGGTCGACGGTGGGCAGCTCGCCGTTGATGAGCAGGTAGGCGGTCTCGATGAAGGAGCCGCGCTCCGCGAGCTGCTCGATCGGGTAGCCGCGGTAGCGCAGGATGCCCTGCTCACCGTCGAGGTAGGTGATGGCGGACTTGTAGGCCGCCGTGTTGCCGTAACCGGAGTCCAGGGTCACCAGACCGGTCTGAGCGCGCAGCTTGCCGATGTCGACGCCACGGTCGCCGACCGTGCTGTCCACCAGCGGGTAGCTGTACTCGCCGTCCCCGTACCGCAGTACTACGGCGTTGTCATCGCGGTTCTCGCTCACGTCTTCCCTCACCGACGTCGTGCCTCTTCTTCGAGGTGCCCTGACTCTCTCCACTGTCCCCCATCCGGTGCCGTGCGGTGCACTCGGGGTCGGCGAACGGGCCCCACGGTGGCACGGAGTGCCGCCGTCAGGACCATCCTGCACCCTCCCGGGGGCGCTGGTCACCCCCGCCGACACGGGCACCTCCCCCGCCGGGCCGGGGAGCGGGCACCGCCCCGCTCAGCCGGTGGTCCAGCGCCGTGCACCGGCGGCCGGCCGACACCGTGCGCACCGCCTGGGCGATCGCCCTGCGTGCACCCACCAGAACGACCAGCCGCCTGGCCCGCGTGACCGCCGTGTAGAGGAGGTTCCGCTGGAGCATCATCCAGGCACTGGTGGTGACGGGGATCACCACCGCCGGGTACTCGCTGCCCTGCGAGCGGTGGATGGTGACGGCGTAGGCGTGGGCCAGTTCGTCCAGTTCGTCGAAGTCGTACCCCACCTCCTCGTCCTCGTCGGTGCGCACGGTGAGGCGCTGCTCCTCGGCGTCCAGCGCGGTGACGACGCCGACCGTGCCGTTGAAGACGCCGTTCGCCCCCTTGTCGTAGTTGTTGCGGATCTGCGTGACCTTGTCACCGACCCGGAAGACGCGGCCGCCGAACCGCTTCTCCGGCAGGTCCGGCCGGGCGGGCGTGACGGCCTGCTGGAGCAGCCCGTTGAGCGTGCCGGCGCCGGCCGGGCCCCGGTGCATGGGGGTGAGCACCTGAACGTCCCGTCGCGGGTCGAGCCCGAACTTCGCCGGGATGCGCCGGGAGACGACGTCGACGGTGAGCCGGCCCGTCTCCTCGGTGTCGTCCTCGACGAAGTGGAAGAAGTCCGGCAGGCCGTGGGTCACCGGGGGCACACCGGAGTTGATGCGGTGCGCGTTGGTGACGACGCCGGACTGCTGCGCCTGCCGGAAGATCCGCGTGAGCCGCACGGCCGGGACCGGGCCGCCCTCGGCGAGCAGGTCCCGCAGCACCTCCCCCGCGCCGACGGAGGGCAGTTGGTCGACGTCGCCGACCAGCAGCAGGTGGGCGCCCGGGGGCACGGCTTTGATCAGCTTGTTCGCCACCAGCAGGTCGAGCATCGACGCCTCGTCGACCACCACCAGGTCCGCTTCCAGGGGGCGGTCCCGGTCGTAGGCGGCGTCGCCGCCGGGCTTGAGTTCGAGCAGCCGGTGCACGGTGGACGCCTCGGCACCGGTCAGCTCGGACAGCCGCTTGGCGGCCCGGCCGGTGGGCGCGGCCAGCACCACCCGCGCCTTCTTCGCGCGCGCCAGCTCCACCACGGAGCGCACGGTGAAGGACTTTCCGCAGCCCGGGCCGCCGGTGAGCACGGCCACCTTCTGCGTCAGCGCGAGCCGGACGGCCTGCGACTGCTCCGGGGCGAGGTCGGTGCCGGTGCGACGGCCGAGCCAGCCCAGCGCCGCCTCCCAGTCGACGTCGCCGAAGGCGGGCAGCCGGTCCTCGTCGGTCCGCAGCAGTCGCATCAGCTGCGCGGCGAGGGAGATCTCGGCCCGATGGAAGGGCACCAGGTAGACCGCGGTGACCGGCTCCCCGTCCGACCCCGGCACCTGCTCCCGCACCACGCCCTCCTCGTCCTGCGCCAGCTCCGTGAGGCATTCGATGACGAGCCCGGTGTCGACCTGGAGAAGCTTGACCGCGTCGGAGATCAGCTGCTCCTCGGGGAGGAAGCAGTGGCCCTGGTCGGTGGACTGCGAGAGGGCGTGCTGGAGGCCGGCCTTGACCCGCTCCGGACTGTCGTGCGGGATGCCCAGCGCCTGCGCCAGCCGGTCCGCGGTGAGGAAGCCGATGCCCCAGACGTCGGCGGCCAGCCGGTAGGGCTGGTTCTTCACCACGGAGATGGAGGCGTCGCCGTACTTCTTGTAGATGCGGACGGCGAGCGAGGTGGAGACGCCGACGCCCTGGAGGAAGACCATCACCTCCTTGATGGCCTTCTGCTCCTCCCAGGCGGCGGCGATCTTCTTCGTCCGCTTGGGCCCCAGGCCCGGCACCTCGATCAGCCGCTGCGGCTCCTGCTCGACGACGTCCAGGGTGTCCAGGCCGAAGTGGTCCACGATCCGTTCGGCGATGCGCGGTCCGATGCCCTTGATCAGCCCCGATCCCAGGTAGCGGCGGATGCCCTGCACCGTGGCGGGGAGCACCGTCGTGTAGTTCTCCACCGTGAACTGCCGCCCGTACTGGGGGTGCGAGCCCCAGCGCCCCTCCATCCGGAGCGACTCGCCCACCTGCGCGCCCAGCAGCGACCCGACGACGGTGAGCAGCTCACCGCCCCGGCCGGTGTCCACCCGGGCGACGGTGTAGCCGTTGTCCTCGTTGGCGTAGGTGATGCGCTCGAGGACACCCTCGAGCACGGCGGGCTGGAACGACATGTGACAGACCGTAGCCCCCGCCACCGACAGTCCGCACCGGTACGGCGGCGGCGAACGGCCGGAGACGACCGAGCGTCACCCTCAGGGGTGAGATGCCGGGCGGGGTCTTCCGCCGACGGCTCGGAAGTGCCTATCCTTGACTCAGTCAAGTTTCTCGGGAGCCGGACCCCGGGTCCGGCTCCCGGGCTGCGAGTCCGAGCCCCGCCCGGTGGCCGCAGGCCCCGGGGCCGGCGTCGTTCCCCAGGGGGCCTGTCATGACCGTCCAGGAAGTCCGCGCGTTCAACCGCTTCTACACCAACCTGATCGGTGCCCTCGACTACAGCCGTCACCTCTACACGCCGTACACGCTCACCGAGGCCCGCATCCTCTACGAGCTGGCGCACGGCAGCCGGCTGGACGCCGCGGACCTGCGCACCTCGCTGCACCTGGACGCGGGCCACCTGAGCCGGCTGCTGATGAAGTTCGAGAAGGACGGGCTGCTCACCCGGGAGCCCTCCGCCGAGGACGCACGCCGGCAGCGGATCACCCTCACCGAGGGCGGACGCGAGGCGGCGACACTGCTGGAGGAACGCTCCCTGGAATCGGTGGGGGCCCTGCTCGACCGGATCTCCTCGGACGACCGCGACCGGCTGGCCGAGGCGATGGGCACCATCCGCACCGTGCTGGGCGAGGAGCGGTCCGTGCGGCCCTCGTCGCGGGTGCGGCTGCGCGGGCCGGAGCCGGGCGACCTGGGCTGGATCGTCCAGCGCCACGGCGAGCTGTACGCCCGCGAGTACGGCTGGGACGCGGGCTTCGAGGCGCTGGTGGCCCGCATCGTGGGCGAGTTCGCGGCCGGGCACGACGCGGAGCGGGAGCGGGTGTGGATAGCCGAACTCGACGGGGAGCGCGCGGGTTCGGTGATGTGCGTACGGGACACCGGCATACCGGGCGCCGCCCGGCTCCGGCTGCTGCTCGTCGAGCCCGACGCCCGGGGCCACGGGCTGGGCGACCGCCTGGTGCGCGAGTGCGTCGGGTTCGCCCGGGAGCAGGGGTACCGGGAGATGGTGCTGTGGACCAACTCCGTCTTGGACGCGGCCCGGCGCATCTACCAGAGGGCCGGCTTCACCCTCGCCGGAGAGAAGCCGCACCACAGCTACGGGGTGGACCTGGTGGGGCAGGACTGGCGCCTGGAGCTGTGAACGGACGGCGTGGGGGCGCTGCCGCCACCCACGCCGTCCGTGCTCAGGTCACGGGCGGAAGGTCCGCTGCCGCTCAACCTGCTTGTCCAGCTTCCGGTCCGGCTCGGTCAGCCGCTTGGTGGCGGTGTCGGCCTCCGGCTGCTCGTTCTCCACGTCCGCCCAGTCGAGCAGGGCTTCGGTGGCGATCCGCCGCTCCCCGTCCTTCAGGCTCGCGATGTCGGCACCGTGGTTGGCGCCCGGCGCGGTGAAGACGTAGGAGTCGTCGGCCTTCTTGCCGACGCGGAAGGGCTCGGCGCCCCACGGGTCGTTCTCGCCGTTGACGAAGAGCATCTCGGAGGAGTGCTTGCGCACCCAGCGGTCGATGTCCCGCATGGCGCGCCGCTCGAAGTCCATCGGGATGTCCTCGGGCACGAAGCTGCGCGGCGCGTTGATGCCCGGGTAGCGCAGCAGCCCGTCGAGGTGCGCGTTCTCCATGTCCGGGTTACCCATCTGGGTGCCCGCCTGGTAGTAGTACGGCACGTACGGCGTCAGGCCCTGGTCGGTGTAGAAGGAGAAGCCGGAGACGGCGTCGACGAAGTTCCAGATCTCGTCCGTCGCGGCGTCGGCGGCGGGCACGTTCGCGCACTCGGACTCCGGCTGGTACTGCCAGAAGGCGTACACCAGGTCCAGCACGACGACCTCGTAGGCCCGGTCGACGTCGCCGATCAGGTCGAAGGTCCAGCCTTCCGCCTCCGCCTGCTGCCGGTAGCGCTCGACCATCTCGTCACGGCGCACGAACGCCTCGCGCTGCACCGCGTTGAGCGCGGTCCGGCATTCCTCGGTGCCCACGGTGGCGAAGAACTCGTCGTACGCCCGGTCGTCGCGGTCGTCGACGTTGTTCGGCGCCACGTAGGCGATGGTGCCGTCCATGTCGTACGGGTAGAAGCGGCGGTAGTAGGTGGCCGTCATGCCGCCCTTGCTGCCGCCGGTGGCCACCCAGTTCTGGTCGTAGACGTCCTCCAGCGCGTCGTGGATGCGGTGCTGGTCGCTGGCGGCCTGCCAGATGGTCAGCTTGCTCCAGTCGGCGGGCTCCGGCCGCGAGGGCGTGAAGAACCGGTACTCCATGGACACCTGGTTGCCGTCCACGATCTGCGTCGGTTCGCTGCGGCGCGGCTGGGTGCTCATGTTGTAGCCGGAGGTGAAGAAGACCGTGGGCCGGTCGACGTGCTTGTGCAGGATCGAGATCCGCTGCTGGAACGTGCCGGCCTCCGGGTTCCGGTGGTCGACGGGCTGTTCGTAGTTCAGGAGGAAGAAGCGGTAGCCGTCGACCGGCTTCTCCTCGATGAGACTCATCCCGGGTATGGCCAGGAGTCTCTGCTTGATGTCCGCGTTCTCGGCCGATTCGGCCGACGCGGAAGCGGTGCCGATCCCGACGGTGCCTATGAGCACCACCAGCGACAGCAGCCACCTCAGCGCCTTGTGCATACGCCCTCCCCTGGGTCGCAAAGGTCGCCCGCGAACCTATCCCCGCACCGCGCGGCCCGCCAGGGTCGTTCGGGGATTCCAGCCGACCGGCTACCGGAGAGCCCGGGAACCGGCACCGTCGCACGCCCGCGCGGCCCGGACCGCACGGCATAGGGTCGGAGCATGAGCGACGCCGAGGCGACGACGCCCCTTGTGACCGGTCCGCTGGGCATGGAGCTGCTGTCCTTCCACCCCGAGCCCGAGCACACCGGGTTTCCCGACGCCGCGGTGGGCTACGCGCTGGTCGTGCTCCGGCACGAGGACCGGGTGCTGATGGTGCTGGAACGGCACCGCGGCTGCTGGGAGATCCCCGGCGGCGGCATCGAGCCGGGCGAGACGCCGCGCGAGGCGGCGGTGCGGGAGTTGCGGGAGGAGGCGGGCCAGCACGTCGCGCCGGAGGACCTGCGCTTCGCCGGTTTCGCACGCACGAAGCTGCCGGACCGGTCCGTGCTCTACGGCGCGGTGTTCACCGGGAGCGTGACCGTCCGCCTGCCGTTCACCCCCAACGAGGAGATCGCCGCGATCCGTTGGCGTCGCGAGGGGGAGAACCTGCCCGGCGGTCGGGTGCAGACGGTCGACGAATATCTGGTGGCGCGCTGCGCAGGGTGACGTACTGTCGCGGCATGCCGAGACCTCACGGGTTCGCCTACGCGCAGCACGGCGACGGAAGCGTCGTCGTCACCCACCACGGCCGGGAGGCCGCCGCCCTCCGCGGGGGCCGCGCCGCACGGTTCCTCGCCGAGGTGGGGGCCGGGGACGAGCAGCTGGTGATGGCCCGCTGGACCGGCGCCTACAAGCACGGCAACGAGCGCACCGCCCGCAACCATCCCCGCAACCGGGGGCGTTGACCGCCCCCGGCGGTCACGCTGTGGGTGCGGGCGCGGTCTCCCCCGCGTAGACCCGCCACAGCTCGGCGTACCGGCCGTCGCGGGCCAGGAGTTCCTCGTGCGTGCCGGACTCCGCGATGCGGCCGTGGTCGAGCACGACCACCCGGTCCGCGCGTGCCGCGGTGGAGAGCCGGTGCGCCACCACGAGCGTCGTGCGGCGGCGGGCGAGCCGGTCCGTGGCGCGGTTCACCAGCGACTCGGTGGCCAGGTCGAGGGCGGCGGTCGCCTCGTCGAGCAGCAGCACGTCCGGGTCGACGAGCTGTGCCCGGGCCAGGGCGAGGAGCTGCCGCTGACCGGCGGAGAGGTTGCGCCCGCGTTCGGAGACGGGGTGCAGGTAGCCGCCGGGCAGGGAGGCGACCATGTCGTGTGCGCCGACCGCACGTGCCGCCGACTCGACGTCGGCGTCGGTGGCGCCGGGGCGGCCGTAGGCGATGGCCTCCCGGACGGTGCCGGGGAACAGGTACGGCTCCTGCGGCACGACGCCGAGGCGGTGCCGGTAGGTGGTGAGGTCGAGTTCGCGCAGGTCCGCGCCGTCCACCCGTACCGTGCCGCGGGTCGGGTCGTAGAACCGGGCCACGAGCTTGACCAGAGTGGACTTGCCGGCGCCGGTCTCGCCCACGAAGGCCACGGTGGTGCCCGCCTCCACCGTGAGGTCGATGCCCGCCAGCGCCGCCTCGTGCGGGTCGGAACCCGTCCCGTCGGCGGTGGCGTAGTGGAAGTGGACGTCCTCGAACGCGACCTCGCCGCGCAGCTCACGGACCTCGCGCGGCGTCGCGGCGGGCGGCGTGGTGGTCTGCTCGCCGAGGAGCTGCTGGATGCGGCCCAGCGCGACGGCTGCCTGCTGGTAGCCGTCGAAGACCTGTGAGAGCTGCTGCACGGGGGCGAAGAACAGCTCGATGTACAGCAGATAGGCGACCAGGGCACCGGCCGTGAGCGTCCCGTCGTCGACACGGCCGGCGCCGACGACCAGCACCGCGGCGGTCGCGAGGGCGGCGAGCAGCTGCACGAAGGGGAAGTAGACGGAGATCAGCCACTGGCCGCGGATGCGGGCCCGCCGGTAGGCGCCGCTGCGGGCGGCGAACCGCTCGGCGCCGCCGTCCTCCCGGCGGAACGCCTGCACCATGCGCAGCCCGGCGACGCTCTCCTGGAGGTCGGCGTTGACCACGCTGACCCGCTCGCGGGCGAGTTCGTACGCCTTCACGCTCTGCCGGCGGAAGAAGACGGTGCCGACGATCAGCAGCGGCAGCGCGGCGAACACGACCAGCGCGAGCTGCAGGTCGATGACCAGCAGGGCCACGAGGATGCCGAAGAAGGTGAGCAGCGCGACGAGTGCGGTGACCAGCCCGGTCTGCAGGAAGGTGGACAGCGCGTCGACGTCCGTGGTCATGCGGGTCATGACGGCGCCGGTCAGGTGCCGTTCGTAGTAGTCGAGGCCGAGCCGCTGGAGCTGGGCGAAGATCTTCACACGCAGCGCGTACAGCACGCGTTCGCCGGTGCGGCCGGTGAAGCGCATGGCGGCGAACTGGGCGCCCCACTGCCCGACGACGACGAGCAGTGCGAGCGCGGACGCCCACCACACGGCGTCGAGGGCGCGTTGGGAGACGCCCTCGTCGATGCCGTGCCGGATCAGGACGGGCAGCATCAGCGCGGCGAGGGCGTCGAGAGCGACGAAGGCGAACGCGACGGAGAGCGGGCGGCCGAAGCCGTGCAGCAGCCGGCGCAGGCCGTAGGAGGGCTCGGGGCGTGTGGCGTGCCGTTCGTCGACCTCCGGTTCGTCGTCGGCGGGTGGCAGCGCGGCGACGCGGGCGAGGAGTTCGGGGCTGCCGGGCATGCCGGCGAGTTCGGCGGCGAAGCTGCCCGGGCGTCCGGCCTGGGCGTGGGCGGTCGCCGTGCGGCCGCCGTCGGAGCCGGTGGCGGAGTCGGCCTCGTCCTCCTCCGGGCGCACCCACAGTTCCGGGGTCACCCCGTCGACCCGGCGGTGCGCGTCGTGGCCGGCGAGTCCGGCCGGGTCGCGTTCGACGTCGGCGAGTTCGTCGGGGTCGGTGAGCAGGCGGCGGTACAGGGAGCAGCGGCCGGTCAGATCGTCGTGCGTGCCGACGTCGACCAGGCGGCCGCCGTCCAGGACGGCGATGCGGTCGGCCAGCGCGAGGGTGGAGAGGCGGTGTGCGATGAGCAGCGTCGTCCGGCCGGCCATCACGCCGCGCAGCGCCTCGTGGATCTCGTGCTCGACGCGGGCGTCCACGGCGGAGGTGGCGTCGTCCAGGACGAGGAGCCGGGGGTCGGTGAGGATGGCGCGGGCGAGCGCGACGCGCTGCCGCTGGCCGCCGGAGAGGGTCAGGCCCTGCTCGCCGACCATGGTGTCGTAGCCGTCGGGCATCTCGGAGATGAAGCCGTCGGCCTGGGCCGCGCGGGCGGCGGCGCGGACCTGCTCGTCGGTGGCGTCCGGGGCGCCGTAGGCGATGTTGTCCCGCAGCGACTCGGAGAAGAGGAAGCTGTTCTCCGGGACGAGGCCGATCGCGGCGCGCAGCGAGCCCGTGGAGAGGTCGCGCACGTCGTGGCCGCCGACCCGGACGGCGCCGCCGGTGACGTCGTAGTAGCGGGGCAGCAGCAGCGAGACTGTCGACTTCCCGGATCCGCTGGTGCCCACGACGGCGACCGTCTCGCCCGGCTCGATGCGCAGGCTGAGCCCGTCCAGCACCGGTGGGCCGTCGCCGTAGCCGAAGGTGACGTCGTCGAACTCGACGGAGGCGTCCGCGTCGGCGGGCAGTTCGTGCGCGCCCGGGCGTTCGGTCAGCTTGGGCTCGGTGTCGATGAGGTCGAAGACGCGCTCGACGCCGGCCCGCGCCTGCTGGCCGACGGTGAGCACCATCGCCAGCATCCGTACGGGCCCGACGAGCTGGGCGAGGTAGGCGGAGAAGGCGACGAACGTGCCGAGGGTGATGCGCCCCTCGGTGGCGAGCCAGCCGCCGAGCGCCAGCATGGCGACCTGGCCGAGCGAGGGCACCGCCTGGAGGGCGGGGGTGTAGCGGGCGTTGAGCTTGACGGTGCGCAGCCGGGCGGCGAAGAGCGTGCGGCTGATGCGGCGCAGCTTCCCCGTCTCCTGCTCCTCCTGGCCGAAGCCCTTCACCACGCGCACGCCGGTGACCGCGCCGTCCACGACCGAGGCCACCGAACCGGCCTGCTGCTGGGCGTACCAGGTGGCTGGAAACAGTCGGGTGCGGCTGCGGTTGGCGATGATCCACAGCAACGGCGCGACGGCCAGCGAGACGAGAGTCAGCAGCGGGGAGAGCACCAGCATGACGACCAGCGCGACCAGGAAGAGGAGGGCGTTGCCGATCATCATGGGGAGCATGAACAGCAGGCTCTGCACGAGCTGGAGGTCGCTGGTGCCGCGTCCGACGACCTGGCCGGTGCTGAGTTCGTCCTGCCGGTGGCCGTCGAGGCGGACGATCGCCTCGTACATGTCGGTGCGCAGGTCGTGCTGGACGTCGAGCGCGAGGCGTCCGCCGTAGAAGCGGCGGACGTAGGTGAGGCCGTAGACGGCGACGGCGACGGCGATCAGCAGGCCGACCCAGATCTCCAGGCCGCCCTGGTCGCCGACCACGACGTCGTCGATGACCACCTTGACGAGGAGCGGCACGAGGGCCATCAGGCCCATGCCGGCCAGCGAGGCGCCGAGGGCCAGCAGCACGTTCCGCCGGTAGTGCCAGCAGTACGCACTCAGCCTGCGGGCCCATCCGCGGCGGCCCTCCGGCCCGTCTCCGCTTCCGGTCCGCCCGGCGGCTCCGGTCACCTTCTCCCCCACGCTCGCGCTCCCCTCCGGTCGATCACTGACGGAAGGGTGCAACGTCGCGGACGGGGGATTTCATCCCGGAGGCCGACGGCGGCGGGGCATTCCCTCCGCGATCGGGGGAAGAATCCGGTCGGGCCCCGGAGGAGCCGCATACTTCTCCGGGGCCGTACCGGCTGGGGGCGTCCGTCTCGGTGGCCTTCGGTGGACCAGGCACCCCCCACAGGGCCGGCCCTCCGTCCGTTCGACGGCGCCCCATCCCGCGGGGCAGCGCTCAGGATTCTGTCGGAAACTTCCACGCCGTGCACATCGACCGCACAGAATCGGTAACGTTGCGTATTAAACTGCTTTCATAACGTCACATGACAACAGAGTGTCACCCGGGCATCACACGCCACCCACCAGCGGTTTTCCGCCAGTGGCCTCCACCAGGAAGTGTGACGCACCGCACAGGATCCGCCACGAACGGTGCCCGGACTGCGTCGCCAAGTTGGCCGAGAACCGATGCTCCCCGGCGTGGAACCGGCGTTCGACGAGGCGTCGGAGCACCGGCCGCCCGCCGGGCGGGCGCTTCAGGAGGTCCCGTCCCGGGCCTCGGCGATCTGCCGCGTCATCAAGGTGGTCAGCTCGTACGCGGTGTGCGAGGCGGCGACCGCGGTCATCTCCGCGTGGTCGTAGGCCGGGGCCACCTCCACCAGGTCGGCCGAGACCAGGTGGCAACCGGCCAGGCCGCGCAGGATTTCCAGCAGCTCGCGCGAGGTCAGGCCGCCCGCCTCCGGAGTGCCCGTGCCGGGCGCGTGCGCCGGGTCGAGCACGTCGATGTCGATGGACACGTACAGCGGGCGGTCGCCGATGCGCTCCCGCAGCTGCTGGGCGACCTCGTCCACGCCGCGCCGCATCACGTCGGCGGAGGTGACGATGCCGAAGCCCATCTTCTCGTCGTCGGTGAGGTCCTTGCGGCCGTACAGCGGGCCGCGGATGCCGACGTGGCTGAGCGCCTCGGTGTCGAGGATGCCCTCCTCCACCGCCCGGCGGAACGGCGTGCCGTGGGTGTAGGCGGCGCCGAAGTAGGTGTCCCAGGTGTCCAGGTGCGCATCGAAGTGCAGCAGCGCCACCGGGCCGTGCTTGCGCGCGACCGCGCGCAGCAGGGGCAGCGCGATGGTGTGGTCGCCGCCCAGTGTCATCATCCGGGCGCCGGAGCCGAGGATCTCGTCGGCCGCCGCCTGCACCGTCTCCACGGCCTCGTCGATGCGGAACGGGTTCGCCGCGATGTCCCCCGCGTCCGCGACCTGGGCCAGGGCGAAGGGCGACGCGTCCTGCGCCGGGTTGTAGGGGCGCAGCAGCCGGGACGCCTCCCGGATCGCGTTGCCGCCGAAGCGGGCGCCCGGCCGGTACGAGACGCCGGTGTCGAACGGCACGCCGACCACGGCGACGTCGGTCCGGCCGCCCACCTCGTCCAGGCGGGGCAGCCGGGCGAAGGTCGCCGGGCCGGCGTAGCGGGGAATGCGGGAGGAGTCGACAGGCCCGACGGGCTCGGGGCGTGCAGCGGACTGCTCGGAAGGGGTGCTCATGAGGGGAAGGGTAGGCAGCCCGCGCGGGCGTCCCCATGGACGGATGTGCAGATCCCGGGCCGCCTATTTGGACACTCCGTCCATCGACCAGGCGTACGGGACACAATGGCGGCATGTCTTCGTCGCTCCCACTGCCCGCCGTTCCCAGCCGCACCGCGCTCCTGGAGCACCTGGTGCACACCCGGATCGCCGGGCACGTGGCCACGCCGCGCGAGAACAACCTGTCCCACTACCGCGAGCTGGCGAACGGCAACCGGCACTACTGGCTGGGCCTGGAGCTGGGCGACCGGTGGTCGGACGAGCAGGACGTGCTCGCGGTGATGGCCGAGCGGGTGGGCGTGAGCGACGACCCCGACCACCGGCACGGCCAGGACACCATCGACCCGGAGCTGACCGTCGGCGCCCTCGACCGGGCCGCCGCGGAGCTGCGCAAGGCGGCGGAGGACCGCAAACGGGTGCTCTTCGCCACCGGCCACCCCGGCGGCCTGCTGGACGTGCACGGCACGGTCGCCCGGGCGCTGCGGTCGGCGGGCTGCGACATAGCCCGCGTGCCGCTCGGGCTGTACGCCGACGAGGGCGTGGTCGTGCAGTTCGCGGGCGTCGCCGTGCACGAACGCGGCGCCTCGCTGTGGCACACGCACTCGCCCGAACCGATGCGGCAGATCCTCGACGCCTACGAGCGGGCCGGGCACGGCATGCCCGACCTGGTGTTCGCCGACCACGGCTGGGCGGGCTGCGCGGCGCAGCGCGGCCTCGACACGGTCGGCTTCGCCGACTGCAACGACCCCGCGCTCTTCCTCGGCGAGGCGGAGGACACGCTCTCCGTCGCCGTGCCGCTGGACGACCACGTGGCCGACCCCCGGTTCTACGAGCCGATGATCGCGTACCTGCTGGACGCGGCCGGCCTCACCGACGCCTGACCCTCGGCGCCCGGCACCCGCGCAGCTCGGGCGGCGCCCTTGCGGCGGCCGCCGGAAAACCGCTTGCCGCGCCCGTCCCGGGCGGCCTAGCGTCCCCCTCATGTCCGCCCCCTTCGCGGCGATCATCGACGGCGCGCACGCCGACGCGCGGCGCACCGGCTGGTCCGCCCGGCTCTGCCTCCGTCCGCGCGCTCGGCGCAGCGCCCTGGCCGCACGCCAGGACGCCCTCGGCGCCTGAGTCCGCCCCGCGCTTCCCCGCCTACCGCACGCACCCTCGTGCGCGCGGCGGGTCGCACCCTCGCGCACTCCTGATCCGAGCCGCGCTCCGTCGACGTGCCCGCCCAGGGCCTCCGGTGTCCCCATCGCCCCGGACAGGCCCGGCCGCCGCCCGCGCGCCCCCGCCTGTCCTCACACCAGAGGACTTCACCGTGGCTCGCCGCCGCAGCACGCTCTCCCAGAACTTCCTGCACGACCCCGCCGCCGTACACCGCCTCGTGCGCGCCTCCCGGCTGCGCCCGGACGACCTGGTCGTCGAACCGGGCGCGGGCGAAGGGGTGCTGACCCGCGCCCTGGCCCGCCGTTGCCGGCAGGTGGTGGCGTACGAGATCGACCCGCGCCTCGCCGCCGCGCTGCCCCGGAGGCTGCGGAACGAGCCCAACGTGCGCACCGTGACCGGCGACTTCCTGCGGGCGCGGCCGCCCCGGGAACCGTTCGCCGTCGTCGGCAACATCCCCTTCGCGCGCACCTCGGACATCGTCCGATGGTGTCTGAGCGCGCCCGCGATGACCTCCGCGACCCTGCTCACCCAGCTCGAGTACGCTCGCAAGCGCACCGGCGGCTACGGGCGCTGGTCACTGGTGACCGTGGGCAGCTGGCCGGAGTTCACCTGGCGGGTGGAGGGGCGCGTGCCGCGCGAGTCCTTCACGCCGGTGCCGCGGACGGACTCGGCGGTGCTGCGGATCGCACGCCGGCCGGCGCCGTTGCTGCCGCGTCCGGCGCTTCCCGCCTACAGAGAGTTCGTCGCCCACGGCTTCACCGGCGTCGGCGGTTCCCTCGGCGCCACCCTGGCCCGCCGACACCGCCCCCGCCGGGTCCGCGACGTCTTCGCGGCCGCCGGGCTGGAGCCGGGCACGCCGGTCGGCCTGGTGCCGCCGGACACGTGGGTCGAGCTCTTCCGGCGCCTGGGCTGAACCCGCGCGGTGACGCCGGGCCGCGCCGGGCGGCGGGGCACGGGGGCCGTCGTCCCGGTCAGCGCGGGACGCGGACGACGCCCTCCTGGATGACGGAGACGGCGAGCCGGCCGTCGCGGGTGAAGATCCGTCCGGCGGCCAGCCCGCGGCCGCCCTGCGCGGTCGGCGACTCCTGGTCGTACAGCAGCCATTCGTCGGCCCGGAAGGGGCGGTGGAACCACATCGCGTGGTCCAGGCTCGCGCCCACGACGTCGCCGACCGCCCAGCCGCCGCGCCCGTGCGCCAGCAGCACCGAGTCCAGCAGGGTCATGTCCGAGACGTAGGTGGCCAGGCAGATGTGCAGGGTGGGGTCGTCCAGGAGGCCGTCGAGCTTGCCGTTGGTGCGGAACCACACCTGGGAGCGCGGCTCCCGGGGCTCGCCGGCGCGGGCGAACGGCGGGGCCTCGACGTACCGCAGGTCGACCGCCGCCCGGGCCCTGAGCAGCTTCTGAGGCACCCGCGGGTCACTGAACAGGTGCGCGTACCGCGGCATCATCTCCTCGGCGCGCGGCAGCGTGTCGGGGTCCGGCGTGTCGGGCATCCGCGCCTGGTGCTCCAGGCCGTCCTCGTGCGCCTGGCAGGAGGCGGAGAGGTGGAAGATCGGCTGCCCGTGCTGCACGGCGACGACCCGGCGGGTGGTGAAGGACCGGCCGTCGCGGATGCGGTCCACCGTGTAGACGATGGGCGCCCCCGAGTCTCCGGGGCGCAGGAAGTACGCGTGCAGCGAGTGCGGCAGCCGCCCCTCGGGAACGGTGCGGCAGGCCGCGACCAGGGCCTGCGCCGCCACCTGGCCGCCGAAGACCCGGGGGATCACGGCCTGGCGGCTCGCGCCCCGGAAGATGTCCTGCTCGATCCGCTCCAGGTCGAGCAGATCGAGCAGGTCGAGCAGGTCCCCCGGGTCCGGGTCCGTGTCCGTGTCCGGGTCGTGCGGTTCGGGGGTGCCGGGGTCGTTCACACTCCTCACAGTCCCATGGACTTGGCGATGATGGAGCGCATGACCTCGCTGGTTCCGCCGTAGATCCGGGTGACGCGGGTGTCGGCGTACAGCCGGGAGATGGGGTACTCCGTCATGTAGCCGTAGCCGCCGTGCAGCTGGAGGCACTTGTCGATGACGTGCGCGGCGGTCTCGGTGGTGAAGAGCTTCGCGGAGGCGGCGTCGGCCGCGGTCAGCTCGCGGGCGTCGTGCGCCTCCAGGGCGCGGTCGACGACGGCCTGCATGGCGTCGACGTCGGCCTGGCAGTCGGCGAGCACGAACTTGGTGTTCTGGAAGGAGGCGACCTCCTTGCCGAAGACCGTGCGCTCCTTGACGTACTCCTTCGCGAAGCGGACGGCCGCGGCGGCCTGCGCGTAGGCCCCGAACGCGATGCCGAGGCGCTCCTGCGGCAGGTTGTGGGCGAGATAGCCGAACGCCTCGCCCTCCTCGCCGAGCAGGTCCTCGACGGGCACCTTGACGTCGGTGAAGGAGAGCTCCGCGGTGTCGGAGGACTTCAGGCCCAGCTTGTCGAGCGTGCGGCCGACGGCGTACCCCTCCGAGGAGGCGTCCACCACCAGGATGGAGATGCCGGCCCGGCGGTCCTCGGGGCTCGGGGGCGCGGTGCGGCAGCAGACGAGCACCCGGTCGGCCTGCGCGCCGCCGGTGATGAAGGTCTTGGCGCCGTTGAGGACGTAGTGGGTGCCGTCCTCGGACAGCTTGGCCGTGGTGCGCATGCCGGCCAGGTCGGAACCCGTGCCGGGCTCGGTCATGGCGATCGCGGTCATCATCTCGCCGGACACGAAAGCGGGCAGCCAGCGCTGCTTCTGCTCCTCGGTGCCGTAGGCCAGGATGTAGGGCAGGCACAGCGCGGTGTGCACGCTGGAGCCGCCGAAGCTGACCCCGGCGCGGGCGCACTCCTCGCTGATGACCGCGTTGTACTTGAAGCTGGTCTCGCCCGCGCCGCCGTACTCCTCGGGCACCTCGATGCCGAAGACGCCCAGCTCGCCGAGCTTCTTGTAGAAATCGCGCGGGACGTATCCCTGCGCGGCCCACTCGGGGTAGACGGGGACGACTTCGGCCTCGATGAAGTCGCGGACGGTCCGTCGGAACGCCTCGTGGTCGTCGTGGAACACCGTACGCCGCACTGCGCCACCTCCCGCTGTCTAAGCGCTTGCTCAGACAAGTTACCCGGCAGTCAGTGCGGCTGTCCAGAGCCGCCGTCCGCCCGGGCGGCCGCCAGCGCGCCGCGCGCCAGCCGGTGCAGCAGGGCGGCGGTCGTCCCGCGATCCGGGAGCGAGGAGGACCCGGAGAGGTGGGGCGTGGAGTTGAGCAGCCCGAAGACGGTGTGCACCGAGACCCGCGCCTCCAGCTCGGTGAGCCCCGGATACACGGCCCGCACGGCGCCCACCCAGAGCTCGACGTACTGCCGCTGCAGCTTGCGCACCTGCTTGCGGTCGTCGTCCCGCAGCCGGTCCAGTTCCCGGTCGTGCAGGGTGATCAGAGAGCGGTCGTCGAGCGCGAAGTCGATGTGACCGGCGATCAGCGCGTCCAGCGTGGCCTCCGGGGCGAGACCGGCGGAGACCGACTCCTCCACCCGTGCCACGCCGCCCTCGTGCAGCCGTTCGCTGATACCCACCAGCAGCTCCGCCAGCATCGCGTCCTTCCCGGCGAAGTGCCGGTAGAGGCCGGGGCCGCTGATGCCGACGGCCGCACCTATCTCGTCGACGCCCACGCCGTGGAAGCCGCGCTCCGCGAAGAGCCGGGCCGCCTCCCGCAGGATCTGGTCGCGCCGGGTCGGGGTGGCTCGGTCACGTGCCGCACTGGTCGTCATGCCGGCCATTCTAGACAGGCACGTTAATGAGCGTTAACCTGTGAGCACCAGGTTAACGCTCATTAACGCACGCACGGAGCAAGGGGGCTCAGCGGCATGGAGCAGGCAACGGCGCTGGTCAGCGGCGTCGATCCGGCATCGGACAACTGCCGGGCGAACGAGGCCGCGCACCGCGAACTGGCGGCGCGGCTGCGCGAGAAGCTCGCCACGGCCCGGCTGGGCGGCGGCGAGAAGGCCCGCGCCCGGCACACCGCGCGCGGCAAGCTGCTGCCGCGCGACCGGGTGGACGCGCTGCTCGACCCGGGCTCCCCGTTCCTGGAGATCGCACCGCTGGCGGCCGACGGGATGTACGGCGGCGCCGCTCCCGCGGCCGGCGTGATCGCCGGCATCGGCCGGGTGTCCGGCCGCGAGGTCGTGATCGTGGCCAACGACGCCACGGTCAAGGGCGGCACGTACTACCCGATGACGGTGAAGAAGCACCTGCGGGCCCAGGAGATCGCTCTGGAGAACCGCCTGCCGTGCGTCTACCTCGTGGACTCCGGCGGCGCCTTCCTGCCCATGCAGGACGAGGTGTTCCCGGACCGCGAGCACTTCGGCCGCATCTTCTACAACCAGGCGCGCATGTCCGGCGCCGACATCCCGCAGATCGCCGCCGTCCTCGGCTCCTGCACCGCGGGCGGCGCGTACGTCCCCGCCATGAGCGACGAGGCGGTCATCGTCCGCGAGCAGGGCACGATCTTCCTCGGCGGCCCGCCGCTGGTGAAGGCCGCGACCGGCGCGGTGGTCACCGCGGAGGAGCTCGGCGGCGGGGAGGTCCACTCGCGCACCTCCGGCGTCACCGACCACCTCGCCGAGGACGACCCGCACGCGCTGCGCATCGTGCGGAACATCGTCGGCACCCTGCCCGGCCGCCCGGCACCGCCCTGGACGGTCACCCCACCGGAGGAGCCGCGGGCGGACCCGTCCGGCCTCTACTCCGCCGTCCCGGTCGACTCGCGCACGCCCTACGACGTGCGCGAGGTCATCGCCCGCGTGGTGGACGGCTCCCGCTTCCAGGAGTTCAAGGCCGAGTACGGCACCACCCTGGTGACCGGCTTCGCCCACATCCACGGCCATCCGGTCGGCATCGTGGCGAACAACGGCATCCTCTTCTCCGAATCCGCCCAGAAGGGCGCCCACTTCATCGAGCTGTGCGACCAGCGCGGCATCCCGCTGCTCTTCCTCCAGAACATCTCCGGCTTCATGGTCGGCAAGGACTACGAGGCGGGCGGCATCGCCAAGCACGGCGCCAAGATGGTGACGGCCGTGGCCTGCACCCGGGTGCCCAAGCTGACCGTGGTGATAGGCGGTTCGTACGGCGCGGGCAACTACTCGATGTGCGGCCGGGCGTACAGCCCGCGCTTCCTGTGGATGTGGCCGAACGCCAAGATCTCGGTGATGGGCGGCGAGCAGGCCGCCTCCGTGCTGGCCACCGTCAAGCGCGACCAGATCGAGGGCCGTGGCGAGGCGTGGAGCGAGGAGGAGGAAGAGGCCTTCCGCGCTCCGGTCCGCGCCCAGTACGACGAGCAGGGCAACGCGTACTACGCCACCGCGCGCCTCTGGGACGACGGCGTGATCGACCCGATGGAGACGCGCCAGGTGCTGGGCCTCGCGCTGACCGCCTGTGCCAACGCTCCGCTGCCGGAGAAGGATCCGAACGCGCCCGCCTTCGGCGTGTTCCGGATGTGAGGGGGACGACGATGACGATGTTCGACACCGTGCTGGTGGCCAACCGCGGCGAGATCGCCGTGCGGGTCATCCGCACCCTGCGCGCCGAGGGCGTCCGTTCGGTCGCCGTCCACAGCGACGCCGACGCCGACGCCCGCCATGTGCGCGAGGCCGACACCGCCGTGCGCATCGGCCCGGCCGCCGCAGCCGAGAGCTACCTGTCGGTGGACCGCCTGCTGGACGCCGCGCGCCGGACCGGAGCCCAGGCCGTGCACCCGGGGTACGGCTTCCTCGCGGAGAACGCCGCGTTCGCCGCGGCCTGCGCCGACGCCGGGCTGGTCTTCATCGGGCCGCCCGCCGCGGCCATCGACCTCATGGGCGACAAGATCCGCGCCAAGGAGACCGTCGCGGCGGCCGGTGTTCCGGTCGTCCCCGGCTCCTCCGGCTCCGGCCTGTCCGACGCCGAACTGGCCTCCGCAGCCCGGGAGATCGGCATGCCGGTGCTGCTCAAGCCTTCCGCGGGAGGCGGCGGCAAGGGCATGCGCCTGGTGCGCGACGAGGCGCTGCTGGCCGACGAGATCGCCGCCGCGCGCCGCGAGGCCCGCGGCTCCTTCGGCGACGACACGCTCCTGGTGGAGCGCTGGATCGACCGGCCGCGGCACATCGAGATCCAGGTGCTGGCCGACGCCCACGGCAACGTCGTGCACCTCGGCGAGCGCGAGTGCTCCCTCCAGCGCCGCCACCAGAAGATCATCGAGGAGGCGCCCAGTCCGCTGCTCGACGAGGCCACGCGCGCCGCGATGGGCGAGGCCGCGGTGAACGCCGCCCGCTCCTGCGGATACCGGGGCGCGGGCACGGTGGAGTTCATCGTGCCCGGCGGCGCACCGGCGGCCGACGGGCGGCGCGACTACTTCTTCATGGAGATGAACACCCGCCTCCAGGTCGAGCACCCGGTCACCGAGCTGGTCACTGGGCTGGACCTGGTGGAGTGGCAGCTCCGGGTGGCCGCGGGCGAGCCGCTCGCGTTCGGCCAGGACGACGTCGCCCTCACCGGACACGCGGTGGAGGCCCGGGTCTGCGCCGAGACCGCCCGGGTGTCCGGCGATCGCGTGGACTTCCTGCCCTCCGCCGGGACGGTCCGGCTGCTCCGCGAACCGCAGGGCGAGCGGGTCCGCACCGACTCCGGACTGTCCGAGGGCACCGAGGTCGGCACCTCCTACGACCCGATGCTCTCCAAGGTCATCGCGTACGGCCCGGACCGGGCCGCGGCGCTGCGCGGGCTCCGCTCCGCCCTGGGCGGCACCACCGTGCTCGGCGTGGACACCAACGTCGCGTTCCTGCGGGCGCTGCTCGCCCACCCGGACGTGGTGACCGGCGACCTGGACACCGGCCTGGTCGACCGCGACGCGGCCGGCCTGGTCCCCGACGGCGTCCCGGACGAGGTGTACGCCACGGCGGCGCTGCTGCGTCACGCGGCGCTGGAGCCCGCCGCACCGCGCGGCGGCGCGGGCGACTGGGTGAACCCGTTCACCGTGCCGTCCGGCTTCCGGATGGGCGGCGAGGCCGCCTGGACGGTGCACCACGTGCGCGTCCCCGGCCACGACCCGGTGGCCGTGCGGGTCCGCGGCCTGGCGCACGACGCGCTGGTCCGCGTCGGGGACGCCGAGCCGGTCGTCGCGCGGCTGGCCGACACCGCTCCCGCCGGTACCCGGCTTGAGTGGGGCGGGGTCACGCACCGCTTCGCCCGGGTGGCCGACGACGGCGGTGCCTGGCTCGGGCGCGACGGCGAGGCCTGGCACGTGCAGGCCCACGACCCGGTCGAGGCGGCGTTGCGCGGCGGCGCCGGGGCGCACGGCGCGGACGCGCTCACCGCTCCCATGCCGGGCACGGTCACCGTCGTCAAGGCCCAGGTCGGCGAGGAGGTCACCGCGGGCCAGAGCCTGCTGGTGGTCGAGGCGATGAAGATGGAACACGTCATCGCCGCCCCCTACGACGGCGTGGTCACCGAGCTGGACGTGTCGGCGGGGAGCACCGTCGCGATGGACCAGGTGCTCGCCGTCGTGGAGCCGAAGGAGCCGCAGGACTCCGAGGAGGCGCAGCAGCCGAAGGGGGGCGGTCCGGCATGACCGCCGCACCGCGCACCCCGGGCGTCGAGGGCCTGCCCATGGCGGTGCCCGCCCCCGGGCTGCCGCCCCGCATCCGCATCCACGAGGTCGGCCCGCGAGACGGCCTGCAGAACGAACAGGCGATCGTCCCGGTCGAGGTGAAGGCGGAGTTCGTCCACCGGCTCGCCGACGCCGGCCTGCGGACCGTCGAGGCGACCAGCTTCGTCCACCCCAAGTGGGTGCCGCAGCTCGCCGACGCGGAAGAGCTGTACCCGAAGCTCTCCGACCTGGGCGACGGCGTGCGGCTCCCGGTGCTGGTGCCCAACACCCGCGGTCTCGAGCGCGCGCTCGCGCTGGGCGCCCGCGAGATCGCGGTGTTCGCCAGCGCCACCGAGTCTTTCGCCAAGGCCAACCTCAACCGCACGGTCGACGAGGCGCTGGCGATGTTCGAGCCCGTGGTGCGCGGGGCCCGGGAGGCCGGAGCGAGCGTCCGCGGCTACCTCTCGATGTGCTTCGGCGACCCCTGGGAGGGCCCGGTGCCCGTCGAGCAGGTGGTGCGGGTGTGCCGCAGCCTGGTGGACATGGGCTGCGACGAGCTGAGCCTCGGGGACACCATCGGTGTCGCCACGCCCGGACACGTCGGCGCGCTGCTCACCGCGCTGGACTCCGAGGGCATCGGCGCCGACCGGATCGCGGTCCACTTCCACGACACCTACGGCCAGGCACTGGCCAACACCCTCGCCGCGCTCCAGCACGGCGTGCAGACGGTGGACGCCTCCGCGGGCGGCCTCGGCGGCTGCCCGTACGCGAAGAGCGCCACCGGCAACCTCGCCACCGAAGACCTCGTGTGGATGTTGCACGGCCTCGGCATCGAGACCGGGGTCGACCTCGGCCGGCTCACCGCCACCAGCGTGTGGATGGCCGAACGGCTGGGACGCCCCAGCCCCTCCCGTACCGTCCGAGCGCTCTCCCACAAGGAGCAGTAGTCATGTCTCTCGACCACCGTCTCGCCCCCGAGCACGAGGAACTGCGCCGCACCGTCGAGGAGTTCGCGCACGACGTCGTGGCTCCGAAGATCGGCGAGTTCTACGAGAACCACGAGTTCCCCTACGACATCGTCCGGCAGATGGGCGAGATGGGCCTGTTCGGGCTGCCGTTCCCCGAGGAGTACGGCGGCATGGGCGGCGACTACCTCACCCTGGGCCTGGCCCTGGAGGAGCTGGCCCGGGTCGACTCCTCGGTCGCCATCACCCTGGAGGCCGGTGTCTCGCTGGGCGCCATGCCGGTCTACAGCTTCGGCACCGAGGAGCAGAAGCGCACCTGGCTGCCGAAGCTCTGCTCCGGCGAGATGCTCGGCGCGTTCGGCCTCACCGAGCCCGAGTGCGGCTCGGACGCCGGCGGCACCCGGACCACCGCCACCCGGGACGAGAAGACCGGCGAGTGGGTGATCAACGGCTCGAAGTGCTTCATCACCAACTCCGGCACCGACATCACCGGCCTGGTCACGGTCACGGCCGTCACCGGGCGCAAGCCCGACGGGGCGCCGCTGATCTCCAGCATCATCGTGCCGTCCGGCACGCCGGGCTTCACCGTCGCCGCCCCCTACTCCAAGGTCGGGTGGAACGCGTCGGACACCCGCGAGCTGTCGTTCTCCGACGTCCGCGTGCCCGGCGAGAACCTGCTGGGCGAGGAGGGCCGCGGCTACGCGCAGTTCCTGCGCATCCTGGACGAGGGCCGCATCGCCATCGCGGCGCTGGCCACAGGGCTGGCGCAGGGCTGCGTGGACGAGTCCGTGGCGTACGCGAAGACCCGCAGGGCGTTCGGCAAGGCCATCGGCGAGAACCAGGCCATCCAGTTCAAGCTGGCCGACATGGAGATGCGCGCCCACACCGCGCGCCTGGCCTGGCGGGACGCCGCGTCCCGGCTGGTGGCGGGCGAGCGGTTCAAGAAGGAGGCGGCGCTGGCGAAGCTCTACTCCTCCGAGATCGCCGTGAGCAACGCCCGGGAGGCCACTCAGATCCACGGCGGGTACGGCTTCATGAACGAGTACCCGGTGGCCCGCATGTGGCGGGACTCCAAGATCCTGGAGATCGGTGAGGGGACGAGCGAGGTGCAGCGCATGCTGATCGCCCGCGAGCTGGGTTTCTGACCGCTCTCGCAGCGCCCGCCCGCCTGCCCTGCCCGCGCCGCACGCGGGCGGGCGGGCGGGCGGGGAACACGGGGACCGAACCCGGCCCGCGGCGGGTCAGGCGTCCGGGTCGTCGACGCCGTCCGGCCCCTCCGGGCCCTCGGTCCCGTTCAGGTCCTCGGCCGCTGCCCTGCGTGCGGCCGCGTCCAGGACGTCGACCCGCAGCGCGCTCAGCCGCTCGGGCTCGGCGATCAGGTCGATGCCGGTGATCAGTCCCTCGGTGATCGTGAAGGCCATCACCAGCGCCAGCCGTCCGCCGTCGGCCATCAGGAGCGCCGGCGCCCCGTCCACCAGCGCCGGCTGAGTGCCCCGCGCCCGGGCCGTGGCAGCCGACGCGCCCTTGGCCACGTTGCGGGCACCGGCCACCACCAGCGGGTGCCGTGTCGGGCCGACCGCCGCGTCCGCCCGCAGCACCACCTCGGGATCGAGGACCGCGAGCAGCGCGTCGAAGTCGCCTCCACGGGCCGCGGCGAGGAACGCCTCCACGACCCCGCGCCGCCGCGCCAGGTCCGCCGAGGGCACGGCCGAGCCGCCGCGCACCCGGCGGCGTGCGCGACTCGCGAGCTGCCGGGCCGTTGCCGGGGACTTCTCCAGCAGCTGCCCGATCTCGTCGAAGGGCACGGCGAACATGTCGTGCAGCACGAACGCGACGCGTTCGGCCGGGGAGAGCGTGTCGAGCACCACCAGCATCGCCAGCCCCACCGACTCCGCCAGCACCGCTTCGTCCTCCGGCGCGGGGGCTTCCGTCCCGCTCCGGACACCCTTGGCAAGCCCGTTCTCCAGCGCCTCGACGGCCTCGAGTCCTTCCTCGCGCCGCGCTTCCCGGGAACGCAGCAGGTTCAGACACACCCGGGCCACCACCGTGGTGGTCCAGCCGCCGAAGTTGCGCACCTCGGCGGTGTCGGCGCGGCTGAGGCGCAGCCACGCCTCCTGCACGGCGTCCTCCGCCTCGCTCACCGAGCCGAGCATGCGGTACGCCACCGCCCGCAGCCGGCCGCGCTCACCCTCGAATCGCTCCGCCAGCAGCTCGCCCTCGCCCACCTGTCACATTCCTTCCTCGCCACGTGTCACAGCAGTAGAACCCGAAACCCGGCACGACGGAGCCGGGAAGCGCCACCTTCGGGCCGACGCGATGAGGAGAGACGATGGCTTCGACGATTCTGGTCACCGGCGGTACCGGCACCCTCGGACGGCACGTGGTGCCGCTGCTGCGCGGCGCGGGCTGCTCCGTGCGCGTCCTGAGCCGCCGGGAGCGGCCGGACGAGGACGGCGTCGTGTACGTCACGGGGGACCTGCGGGAGAACAGGGGCGTGGCCGCCGCCGTGGCGGGCTGCGAGACCGTACTGCACCTCGCCGGTGGCCCCAAGGGGGACGACGAGGCGACCGCGCACCTGGCCCGCGCCGCCGCGCAGGCGCAGGTGAAGCACCTGGTGTACATCTCCGTCATCGGCGCGGACCGGGTGCCGCTGGCCTGGCTCCGGTCCAAGCTCGCCGCCGAACGCGCCGTCGCGGGCTCCGGCGTGCCCTGGACGACCCTGAGGGCCGCCCAGTTCCACGACCTGACGCTGGCCATGGTGGAGAAGATGGCGAAGCTGCCGGTGGTCCCCTCCCCCGGCGGGCTCCGCCTCCAGCCCGTGGACGCGCGCGAGGTGGCGGAACGGCTGGTGGAGCTGACGCTGGGCACGCCGGCGGGGCTGGTGCCGGACCTGGCGGGACCGAGGGTGTACGAGCTCGCCGAGCTGAGCCGCGGCTACCTGCGGGCGCGCGGCAAGCGGCGCCCCCTGATGCCGGTCCGCATCCCGGGCAAGGCCGGCCGCGCCTACCGGGCGGGCGCCAACCTGACGCTGGAGGGCGCCACCCTGGGCGCGCGCACCTGGGAGGACTTCCTGTCCGAACGGGTGGCCTGAGCACGGTGCCCGTGCGCGAGAATCGTCGGCATGGCGGAAATCATCCAGCGCGCGGGCACCTGGACGTTCGACGGCGACACGCTGCGGATCGTGCCGGGGAACGGCAGGTCCACCCACACGCTGCGCAGGGAGCTGGGCGAGGTCGCCGTGCCGTTGCAGGCGGTGGCGGGGATCGCGTACGAGGCGGGGCACGGCCGGAAGGCGGGACGCCTGCGGGTGCGGCTGCGCACCGGTGCGGATCCGCTGGCCCATGTCGCGGGCGGCCGGCTCCCGGACACCGCCGACCCGTACCAGCTGGCGGTCGACGGCGACCGGGCGGGCGTCGCCGAGTACGTCGTGGACGAGGTGCGGAACGCGCGGCTGCTGGAACAGGTGCCGGACGGTCCGTGCGACCGGTACCTGCTGCCCGGCCCGTCCGTGCCGCGCACGGCGGCCGGTACGGACGGCACGGCCGTCTTCGACGGCGAGCGGGTGCAGTTGGAGTGGAACTGGATGGCCGAGGAGAGCAAGTCCTCCGGTGGCCCGAGGACGTTGCCGCTCGACGAGCTGACCGCGGTGGAGTGGACTCCGGCGGTGGGCTGGCAGAACGGCAGCCTGCGGTTCCGGCCGCGCGGCGGCCACACGGCGCCGAAGCCGGAGCACGACCCCAACTGCGTGCTGCTGTGGGGGGTGCGGCAGGCGCGGGAGACGGGTGGCGCCGTGCTGCTGGCCGCCGCCGTCGCGGCCCGGCTTCCGCACCCCGGAGCCGGGCCGCCTCCCGCACTCGCGGAGAGTGCCCCCGCGGCGGCGGGGGCGACGGCCTCCGCGCCGCCGTCCCTGGTGAAGTCCGCTCCCGGCGACGCGGACCACGACGCACTGCTGCGCAGGCTGCGGGAGCTGGGCGAACTTCACCGCGAAGGCGTCCTGACGGACGAGGAGTTCGCGGCGGCCAAGCGTGCGGTGCTGAACCGCTTCTGACTCCGCCGCCCGGCCGGCGTCCGCCGCACGGCCGGGCCGGCGCGCGTCAGCGCGTCCCGGAGTCCCAGGGGACCTGCGGGGAGCGGTAGTAGTCGATGCCCAGGGCCTCCCAGCGCGGCGCCTGCGCCGCGAGGCGGACGCGGTAGTCCTCCCAGTCGTGGGTGGCCGCCGGCGACCAGCCGAGTTCCGCGACGCCCGGCAGCCGCGGGAACGCCATGTACTCGATGTGGTCGCTGTTCTCCAGGGTCTCCGACCACAGCGGCGCCTCGACGCCGAGGACGGCGTTCTCCGGCACGCCCTGGAAGTAGCGGCCCGGGTCCCAGTCGTAGGACTGCCGCACCTCGACGTATCCGGCCCAGCTCAGCCCCAGCGGCGTGTCCTCGTTGTACTTCATGTCGAGGTAGACCCGGTCGGCGGGCGAGAGCACCAGCCGGTTGCCGTTGCGGGCGGCCTCCGCGACGTCCTCCTCCTCTCCCGTGACGCCCCAGTACTGCACGACGGCGTCCTCGGCGGGCTCGGCGCCGGTGAGCTGGTGCCAGCCCACGACGGTCTTGCCGTACTTCCCGACGGCGGCCTGTGCGCGGTCCATGAAGGCGACGTAGTCCTCGTGGCTGGTGGAGTGCGCCTCGTCGCCGCCGATGTGCAGGTAGGGCCCCGGTGTCATGGCCGCGATCTCGCGCACCACGTCGTCCACGAAGTCGTACGTGCGCTCCAGCGGCACGCACAGCGAGCTGAAGCCGACCTCGATGCCGGTGTAGAGCGGCGGCGCGACGCCGTCGCAGTTGAGTTCGGCGTACGAGGCGAGGGCCGCGTTGGTGTGGCCGGGCATGTCGATCTCCGGGACGACCATCAGCTGGTGGGCGTCCGCGTAGCGCAGGATCTCCCGGTACTCGGCCTTGGTGTAGTAGCCGCCGGGGCCGCCGCCGACCTCGGTGCTGCCGCCGTGGGTCGCGAGCCGCGGCCAGGAGTCGATGGCGATGCGCCAGCCCTGATCGTCGCTCAGGTGCAGGTGCAGGCGGTTGAACTTGTAGAGGGCGAGCTGGTCGATGTAGCGCTTGACCTCCTCGACCGTGAAGAAGTGCCGGGAGACGTCGAGCATCGCACCGCGGTGCTCGAAGCGCGGGGTGTCGGTGAGGGTGCCGCCGGCGATCCGCCAGGTCCGCGTCCCGGTCCGCGCGGCGTCCGACTCCACCTGCGCGGGGAGCAGTTGCCGCAGCGTCTGCACGCCGTGGAAGAAGCCGGCGGACGCCCGCGCCTGGAGCACGATGCGGTGTTCGCCCACCCGCAGCCGGTAGCCCTCCTCCCCCAGGCTGCGCGGCCCGCCGTGGGCCAGCACGATCGCCCCGGAACCGCGGTGTGCGTCGCCGCGGGTGGTGACCGGCAGGTCGTAGCCGGTGGAGGGCCGCAGGATCTCCGCGAGTTCCTGCGCCGCGTCCCGCGCTCCCCGCGCGGCCGCGGCGTGTCCGCCCACCTGGATGCGGGTGTCGTCGGTGAGGGTGAACGGGTCGCCGTGCGCGCGCACGGACGCCGGTGCGGGGATGATCTGGTCCAGTGGCCGGGGGTCTCCCCCGGCTCCGGCCGGGGCGGGGGCGGCGTTCGCCGCGGCGCCGGTCGCCGGCACCGCGCCGAGCAGCAGCGCGGCGCTGAGCAGGAGGGGCCTGAGACGTCTCACGAGCGATCCCTTCGGCGGCGGTCCGTCCTCCGGGCCTCTCGCGGCCGGGAGCACGTTCCGAGCGATGGCATGTGCATGAAGTGACGCACGCTGACGTTCGTACCGTGCTCAGGACCCCGGGGTCAAGGTGTAGACCAATTCCCGGGACCGGACACCGGAGCCGCCTTTTCTCGCGATCCTGCCCGGTATCGGGCAGAAATGTTGCGAAGGCCGCCCCGGACGCGCACTATCGACGGGTGCTGGAGCGCCGGACACCGGTCCACGAGGACCTGATCGACCACCTGACCCGCACCACCGCGCTGCCCCGCAACGAGGCGGTCCGGGTGGTCCTCGACGTGCTGGCGTACTTCGACGAGACGACCGAGGACTACGTACGCCGCCGCCACCGCGAGCTGAAGTCCGGCGGGCTGGTGAACGCCGACATCTTCGAGCGGATCGCCGCCGAACTGCCGCACCGCGCGGTGGCGCCGCCGGAACTGTCGCTGCGGCAGATCCGGCGCATCGTCTACGGCTGACGCGACGCGCCGCCCCGCGGCGCACCCGCCTCGGCGCGCCGGCACACCGACCGACCGTTCGAAGGAGAAGCGCCATGTGCGGGATCGTGGGATACATCGGGAAGCGCGACGTCGCGCCGCTGCTGCTGGAAGGGCTTCAGCGCCTGGAGTACCGGGGCTACGACTCCGCGGGCATCGCCGTCCAGACCCGCGGCTCCGGCCTGAAGTCCGTCAAGGCCAAGGGCCGGGTGCGCGACCTGGAGGCGAAGCTCCCGAAGCGCTTCGCCGGCACCACCGGCATCGCGCACACCCGCTGGGCCACCCACGGCGCCCCCAACGACGTGAACGCGCACCCGCACCTCGACCCCGAGGGCAAGGTCGCCGTCGTGCACAACGGCATCATCGACAACGCCTCCGACCTGCGGGCCAAGCTCGCCGCCGACGGCGTGGAGCTGGTCTCCGACACCGACACCGAGGTCCTCGCCCACCTGGTCGCCCGCGCCCAGGCCGACACCCTCGAGGGGCGCGTGCAGGAGGCGCTGCGGCACATCGACGGCACGTACGGCATCGCGGTGCTGCACGCCGACTTCCCCGACCGCATCGTCGTCGCCCGCAACGGCTCGCCGGTCGTCCTGGGCATCGGCGAACACGAGATGCTGGTCGCGTCCGACGTCGCCGCGCTCGTCTCGCACACCCGCCAGGTCGTGACCCTGAACGACGGCGAGATGGCCACCATCAAGGCCGACGACTACCGCACCTACACCACCGAGGGCTCCCGCACCTCCACCTCCCCGGAGACCGTGGAATGGGCCGCCGAGTCCTACGACATGGGCGGCCACGACACCTACATGCACAAGGAGATCTCCGAGCAGGCGGACTCCGTGGACCGGGTGCTGCGCGGCCGCATCGACGACCGGTTCGCCACCGTCCACCTGGGCGGCCTCAACATGGACGCCCGCGAGGCGCGCGGGGTGCGGCGGGTGAAGATCCTCGGCTGCGGGTCCGCTTACCACGCCGGCATGATCGGCGCGCAGCTCATCGAGGAGGTGGCCCGCATCCCCGCCGACGCGGAGCCCGCCAGCGAGTTCCGCTACCGGAACGCGGTGGTGGACCCGGACTGCCTCTACATCGCCGTCAGCCAGTCCGGCGAGACCTACGACACCCTCGCGGCCGTGCAGGAGCTGAAGCGCAAGGGCGCCCGGGTGCTGGGCGTGGTGAACGTCGTGGGCTCGGCGATCGCCCGCGAGACGGACGGCGGCGTGTACGTGCACGCCGGGCCCGAGGTGTGCGTCGTCTCCACCAAGTGCTTCACCAACACCGCGGTGGCGTTCGCGCTGCTGGCCCTCCACCTCGGCCGCATCCGCGACCTGTCCGTCGCGGACGGCAGGCGACTCATCGCGGGACTGCGGAGGCTCCCGGAGCAGATCGCCGAGATCCTGGACGGCGAAGAGGCGATCCGACGGCTGGCCGCGGAGTACGCCCAGGCGCGCAGCATGATGTTCGTGGGCCGGGTGCGCGGCTACCCGGTCGCGCGTGAGGCGTCGTTGAAGCTGAAGGAGGTCTCCTACATCCACGCCGAGGCGTACCCGGCGTCCGAGCTCAAGCACGGCCCGCTCGCGCTGATCGAGCCCGCCGTGCCGACGGTGGCGATCCTGCCGGACGACGAGCTGCTGGAGAAGAACCGGGCGACGCTGGAGGAGATCAAGGCGCGACACGGCCGGATTCTGGCGGTCGCCCACGCCGAGCAGGAGAAGGCCGACCACACCATCGTCGTGCCGCGCAACGAGGTCGAGCTCGACCCGATCCTGATGGGCCTGCCGCTCCAACTCCTCGCCTACCACACGGCACTGTGCCTGGACCGGGACATCGACAAGCCGCGGAACCTGGCCAAGTCGGTCACCGTCGAGTAGCCGTCGCCGGCCCTCGCGGCGGGAGCAGGGCGGCGGAGCCGAAAAGGGGCCGGACAGACGGGGGCGGACTTCCGCGCGGGCCACCACCGCGCGGGAGTCCGCTCCCGAGGTAGCCGGCGTCGCCCATTACGCCGGCTGGTGCTGCCGCTCCCGGGACCGTCACCTCCCGGCGGGCAGCATGTCGTTGTTCTCTGTATGCCCCTCACAAGCGCACGATGCACCTCCCGGTCCCGACGGATTTCCGGGGACCGGGACGAGCGGCGCGGAGGAGACCGGGACGGCCGGGGCGGAGGGGTGACGTCGGCTCAGCACGCGGGCGGACCCGAGGGCAGGGCTGAGGCCCCGTCAGGGGATGGTGACGACGGGGCGTCGGGCGCGGCGGGCGAGGCGCCCGGCGACGGAGCCGAAGAGGCGGCCGACCAGTCCGTGCGTGGAGCCGACCACGATCGCGTCCGCCTCGTACTCCTGCCCGACCTCCTCCAGCTCGTGGCAGATGTCGCCGCCGCGCTCGACCAGGACCCAGGGGACCTCGGCGAGATGGTCGGCGCAGGCCAGTTCGAGGCCGAGGACTTCGGTGCGGTGGTCGGGGACGTCCACGAAGACGGGGGGCTCGCAGCCCGCCCACACGGTGGTGGGCAAGCGGTTGGCGACGTGCACGATGATCAGGCCCGAGCCCGACCGCCGGGCCATGCCGATCGCGTACGCGAGGGCGCGCTCACTGGAGGTGGAACCGTCGAAGCCGACGACCACGCCGTGCCGGAAGGCCGGGTCGCAGGAGTGGCGCGCGTGCTCCTCCGCCTCGGGCACCGCGGGCACCGCATCCGGTGCCGCCCGGGGGTCGGCGACCTGTCTGCGGTCCGCGGGTTCGGGGATCTCGTGTCCAGCCATGGATGTCTCGGAGCTGTGAGTCCTCTGCGGGGAGCGGTTGTGGAAGGAGCCGGAGCCCGGAAGGGGCGAAGGCGGCCGTCACGCGCGGGAACCCTCTTTCCCCTTCCTTTACCCCGAGGATACGGCGGCACTCCCCCGTGTCCGCAACGGGAGGAAGCGGTGCGGGGGCGCGCGCTGACCCCGGAGCATGCACCAGCACCGCCGCTTTGCGCAACGTGCCTCCGCGCCCCTTACACCCCCCGGCACCTGCCCGTGAGCCGGCCGGAGGGCCCGTCGTCACCCCCGCGCTTTTCAGCCAACTTCTCCGCCGGCCTCACCGGCCGCCGCCCCCACCCGTCAATACGGCTCCCACCAGGGCAGAAACGGGTACTCCGGGTGTGTGGACGGCCCCCCTGAAGGGCAGTGAGGTTATGCGTACTACCCAACGAGCCCGGTCAGTGCAACGCTTCGTGATCGAATGCTTCACGCCACGTGGCCATGTCGACATAGCACCGCGTGCTGAAGTTGGTTCGCCGAGGTCACGCGACACAGTAGATTCGATCTTGGCTATCGCCGCGGGGGAGAGAAGTGCAGGATCTTGAGGACGCGACGATGAGGGGGGCTTACAGTCCGATGAGCGTTCCCACGAGCCAGGAGGACTCCAGGGAAGGTCCGGCGTCGGCCACCGCACGCAAGCTGGCCGCGCGCCGGCGGCGAGAAGTCGTCGCCGTGCTGCTGTTCAGCGGCGGACCGATATTCGAGAGTTCCATCCCGCTGTCGGTGTTCGGCATCGACCGTCAGGACGCCGGTGTCCCCCGCTACCGGCTGCTGGCCTGCGCCGGTGAGGACGGCCCGCTGCGCACCACCGGCGGGCTCCAGCTGACCGCCCCGCACGGCCTGGAGGCACTGTCCCGGGCCGGCACCGTCGTCGTCCCCGCCTGGCGTTCGATAAGCCAGCCGCCACCCGCCCCCGCGCTGGAGGCCCTCCGTCAGGCGCACGACGAGGGCGCCCGGGTGCTGGGCCTGTGCACCGGCGCGTTCGTCCTCGCGGCCGCGGGCCTGCTGGACGGGCGCCCCGCGACCACGCACTGGATGTATGCGCCTACATTGGCCAAACGCTACCCGGCGGTCCACGTCGACCCGCGGGAGCTGTTCGTCGACGACGGCGACATCCTCACCTCCGCCGGCACCGCGGCCGGAATCGACCTGTGCCTGCACGTGGTCCGCACCGACCACGGCGCCGAGGCCGCCGGCGCGCTCGCCCGCCGCCTGGTCGTGCCGCCGCGCCGGGCCGCCGGGGCGGAAGGCGCGCACCCGCGCCACCTGGACAGGTCTTTACCGGAGGAGATCGGCGCCGACCCGCTGGCCGAGGTCGTCGCCTGGGCGCTGGAGCACCTCCACGAGCAGTTCGACGTGGAGGCCCTCGCCGCGCGCGCGTACATGAGCCGCCGCACCTTCGACCGGCGGTTCCGCACGCTGACCGGCAGCGCCCCGCTCCAGTGGCTGATCACCCAGCGGGTGCTCCAGGCGCAGCGGCTCCTGGAGACCTCCGACTACTCGGTGGACGAGGTCGCGGCCCGCTGCGGCTTCCGCTCGCCGGTGGCGCTGCGCGGCCACTTCCGGCGCCAGCTCGGCGCCTCGCCGGCCTCGTACCGCGCGGCCTACCGGGCGCGCCGCCCGGACGGCGGCGGCGCGGACGACCCGCGGGTGCCGCACGCCCGCAAGGTCCCGGCGCCGCACGAGGGCGGCCGCGACCCCGACGGCTCCCGGAGCCACGCGACCGCCCCGGGCGGCGCGGAGGGCCGCGTCGAGGCCCGCGCCGACGGCGCAGCCGAGCCGGGAAAGCCGCAGTCGGACGCCTGGTCGCACCGGCTGCCCCGGCAGCGGGGACGCGGCCACGGGCGGGCGACGTAGGGTAAAGCGCATGAATGATCGCATGGTGTGGATCGACTGCGAGATGACCGGCCTCTCGCTGACCGGCGACGCGCTGGTCGAGGTGGCGGCGCTGGTCACCGACTCGGAGCTGAACGTCCTCGGCGAGGGCGTGGACGTGGTGATCCGTCCGCCGGCCGAGGCGCTGGCGCAGATGCCCGAGATCGTGCGGAGCATGCACACGTCCTCCGGTCTGCTCGACGAGCTGGACGGCGGCACCACGCTCGCGGACGCCGAGGAGCGCGTCCTCGCCTACATCCGGGAGCACGTGCCGGAGGCGGGGCGGGCGCCGCTGTGCGGGAATTCCGTCGGCACCGACCGGGGGTTCCTCGCCCGGGACATGCCGAAGCTGGAGTCCCACCTGCACTACCGGATCGTGGACGTGTCCTCGGTGAAGGAGCTGGCCCGCCGCTGGTATCCCCGGGCGTACTTCAACAGCCCGGAGAAGAACGGCAACCACCGGGCGCTGGCCGACATCCGGGAGTCGATCGCGGAGCTGCGCTACTACCGCGAGGCGGTCTTCGTGCCGCAGCCCGGCCCGGACTCCGACACGGCGAAGGAGATCGCCTCCCGCCACGTGCTGTCCGGGCCGGAGTAGCCCGAGCAGCCGGGGAGCCCGGGGAGGGGCGGCGGGAAAGCCGCGCGCGAGCACCCCTGCGGACCCTGTACACTCTTTCTCGGCCGGTGCGGAACACAGCCGGTCATGGTGGGCGTAGCTCAGTTGGTAGAGCACCTGGTTGTGGTCCAGGAAGTCGCGGGTTCAAGTCCCGTCGTTCACCCCAGATGATCAAGGGCTGACCTGCGGAATCGGGTCAGCCCTTGATCGTTTTCCGACGACGCCCCTCCGGGTCGCCCCGCGCGGAATCGCTCCCGCCGGCGACCGAGGCCACCCGGCCCGCCGTGGCCGCGTCGGGCGCTCTCCCGCCACACCGCACCGCCACACCGCCACCCGCCCGGCGACCGCGTCCGAGAGGCGCACGACCGCATTCGTCGCCGTCGCGCACACCGTCGGCACCCGCCGCCGACCGCTGTACCGCCCGCACCCCGGCGAGGCTCCCGACCGGTGGGAACCGGCCGGGAGACCGAAGCGTTCACGCCGGCGGCCGGGGCTCCCGGGCCGTCGGCGTGAACGAGGGGGCCGCACGGACTGGTTCGACGGGGACACGGGCGAGCGGGACCGGAGCCACTGGTCCGGGGGCCGCCGGTCGTGGGGCGCCGCGGTGATGACCGGCGTGATCGTGCTCTTCTTCCTGGCCGCGCACCGGTTCTTCCACCTCCTCGGCCGGCTCCTCTGAACTCCCGGAGTCCGCGCCGGACTTCGCTGCGGTTGAGGCGCGGCACGACGCGGACTCGGCCGTGAACGAGGCGTGAAGACTGCCGGGTTCCGGCAATGCCGCGTGTGTGCGCCCTGTGGCACGGTGAGGCCACACGACAACGGGCACGGGGGTGCGGCGATGGGGGATTTCCTGCGGGCGACGCTGGAATTCCCGGCCGTTCTCTTCACTTCCGCGCTGCCGGCGGTGCTCGGCTACTGGCTCTTCGTGCTGTTCGGAGGCGTGCCGCTGGGCACCTTCGCGGAGGGCGGAGGCGGCCGGGAGAGCCCCACGGCAGCGGCCGCTGCCGGTCGTTCGGCCCGGCCGGCGTTCCACGGGGCGCCGCCGGCCGTGGTGGTCTCGCTGCTCGCCGCGATTGCCTGGTTCTTGTCGCTGGCCGTCACCGTGCTCGTTCCCGGCACACCGCTCCGGCTCGCCGCGCTGCCCGCGGTGCTCTGGGCCGCATGGGCCCTCACCGGGCTGACGCTGCGGCCGCTGCGCCGCTTCGCGCGGCCCGAAGAGGGCATCTCGCACGCGGAGTTCGTCGGCCGGGTGTGCGTGATCCGTACGGGACGGGTGAACGCACTCTTCGGCCAGGCCGAGGTCGCCGCGCCGGACGGGGCGACGGCCCTCGTCCAGGTGCGCACGGACGACGCCCTCGCCCCGGAACTCACCGCCGGCGACACGGCCCTGATCTACGCGTACGACGCGGAAGGCGGTCACTTCCACGTCGCGCCCTACGACGCTTCCTGAAGCTTTCTCAACGAAGGACATCCCCAATGGACGTCATCTCCACCGGACTCGGCGTGCTGATCGCCGCCGCCCTGCTCGTCACGGTCGCCCTGCTCTTCGTGCTGGGCCGCTTGTTCCGCAAGGTGCCGCAAGGCAAGGCGCTGATCGTCTCCCGGATGCGCAAGGTGGACGTCACCTTCACCGGCGCGGTCGTGCTGCCCGTGCTGCACCGGGCGGAGGTCATGGACATCTCCGTGAAGACCATCGAGATCGGCCGCACCGGGCGCGAGGGCCTGATCTGCCGGGACAACATCCGCGCCGACATCCGCATCTCGTTCTTCGTGCGCGTCAACAAGACCGTCGAGGACGTGGTGAAGGTCGCCCAGGCCATCGGCACCGAGCGCGCGAGCGACCGGGCGACGCTGCAGGACCTGTTCAACGCCAAGTTCTCCGAGGCGCTCAAGACCGTCGGCAAACAGCTGGACTTCGCCGACCTCTACACCAAGCGCGACGAGTTCCGCGACCGCATCGTCGCGGTCATCGGCACCGACCTCAACGGCTACAGCCTCGAGGACGCCGCCATCGACTACCTGGAGCAGACCCCGCTGGCGCAGCTCGACGGGAACAACATTCTGGACGCCCAGGGCATCCGCAAGATCACCGAACTCACCGCGGCCGAGCACATCCGCACCAACGAGTGGCAGCGGAACGAGGAGAAGGAGATCACCCGCCAGAACGTCGACGCCCGCGAGGCCGTGCTGGAGCTGGAACGCCGGCAGGCCGACGCGGAGATCCGCCAGCAGCGCGAGGTCGAGACGGTACGGGCGCGGGAGGAGGCCGAGACCGCCCGGGTGCAGGCCGAGGAGCGGCTCCGCTCGCACACCGCGCACCTCAAGACCGAGGAGGCCCTCGGCATCCAGAACGAGAACCGCGAGCGGGAGATCGCCGTCGCGAAGCTCAACCGCGACCGGGTCGTCGCGATCGAGAACGAGCGGATCGAGAAGGACCGCCTGCTGGAGGTCATCGCCCGGGACCGGGAGACCGAGCTGCGCCGCATCGCCGCCGACAAGGAGGTCGAGGCGGAGAAGCGCGACATCGCCGACGTGGTCCGGGAGCGCATCGCGGTGGAGAAGACCGTCGCCCAGCAGGAGGAGGAGATCAAGAAGCTGCGCACGGTCGAGGAGGCCGAGCGCGAGCGGCAGGCCCTGATCATCGCCGCGGAGGCGCAGGCGCAGGAGCGCCTGGTGAAGGACATCAAGGCCGCGGAGGCCGCCGAGCAGGCGGCCGGGCACCGCGCGGCGGAGGAGCTGACCATGGCGGAGGCCCGGCGCAAGGCGGCCGACCTGGACGCGCAGTCGGCCGTGCGGCTCGCCGAGGGCCGGCGTGCGGAGGCCGCTGCGTCGGGGCTGGCCGAGGCCGAGGTCCAGGAGCGGATGGCCGACGCGCTCGCCCGCAGCCGACAGGTGGAGGCGCAGGCCGCGAAGGACATGGGGCTCGCGGAGGCGGAGGCCAGGCGCGAGCTGCTCAAGGCCGAGGCCGAGGGCATCAACGAGAAGGCGGCGGCCATGGCGGCGCTCGACGAGGCGAGCCGGGAGCACGAGGAGTACCGGCTGCGTCTCGACGCGGAGAAGGAGATCCGCATCGCCGGCATCGACGTGCACCGGCAGATCGCCGAGGCGCAGGCCACGCTGGTCGGCGCGGGCCTGGAGAAGGCGAAGATCGACATCGTCGGGGGCGACTCGGTCTTCTTCGACAAGCTGGTCGGCGCCATCTCCGCGGGCCGCAGCGTCGACGCCTTCGTCGACGGCAGCACGTCGGTGCAGGCCATGGCCGGTCCGTGGCTGGACGCGGACGGAGACGGCTCGACCTTCACCCGGGACGTGACCCGCATGGTCGCCGGCCTGGGTGCCGGGGGCATGCGCGACCTGACCATGGCGGGCCTGCTCAGCAAGCTCGTCTCGGCGGAGGGGCCGCACACGGCGCAGCTGACCGCGCTGCTGGAAGCGGTGCGGGGCACGGACGCGGGCGAGGTGCCGGTCTCGGCACTCGCCGCCTGACGCCGCGCCGGCAGAGACACAGCGGCGGAGACCGCCCGGCGCCGCGGTGCCGGGCGGAACGACGGGGCGGAACGGGAAGGGAAGCAGACGGATGGACGGTCGGCTGCAGGCCGGGCAGGGCTCCGGCACCGCCGGAACCGGGCCGGAGACGGACCGCGACGACACGACGTACGAGGTGCTGCGGCGCCGCATCGCCGTGGCCGCCGCGGAGTTGTCCCGGCGTACGACGGCGCTCAACGACCGCCGTACCGAGAGCTTCGGCGCGGGCCGGATCGTGCTCGGGGCGACCCACCGGATCGGGACCGCGGTGCCCTGCGTCCTGCGCGACGTGGCGCAGGTCGGCGGACTGCTGCTGACGGGCGGGGACCCCGCGGCAGGCGGCGGCGAGGCGGGCGTGGAGGACGTCCTCGCCCTCCACCGCCGCACCGCCGACGGGTTCGAGGCGCTGCCCGCGTCGGCCCTGCCCGGTCTGCTGGACGACCCCGCCTTCCGGCAGGACTTCGCCGAGCTCCAGCGCTTCTTCCGGGGCGCGCGCCTGCTGCGGCTGCGCCGCACCGGCTCCCGGCTGCTGGCGGTCTTCCGGACGGGCGAGGGCGCCGGGGACGTGCGCGTTCTGCACTGGCGGCTCCCCGCGGACGGCGGCGCTCCGCGGTACGTGGACGCACGCGGCGACCGGGCGGACGTCGCTCCGGCCGCCGTCCCGTCCGGCCTGGCCTGGACGGTCGCCGGGCGCGACGCGCACGTGCCCGGACGGCACCCGCACGTCTCGGTGGACGGGGTGGTCTTCGTCAGCACCGAGGGCGGGCGGCTGACCCTGAAGACGGAGAACGACACCGAGACCGCCGCCGGCGTCTGGTCGGAGCCGGTCGAGGAGCCGCTGCAGTCGCTGGCCGACGCCGACGTGCGGTGGGCCCGGGTCGGTCCGCTCGTGCTGCTGCGGGTCCGCCCCTACAACGAGTCCGCGTACCGGCATCTGGTCGTGAACCGGCGGAACGGCGAGGTCGTCCGTCTCGACGGGACCGCGCGGACGGCGCTGCGGCTGCCCGACGACCAGGGCGTGCTGTTCCCCGGCGGGTGCTACCTGGCCTCGGCCCCCGCGGGCGAGGCGGTGCGCGAGTTCCCGGTGCCGGACGGCGACTGGCAGGTCGAGCGCAGCGTCGCCGCGCCGAACGGCGAGGACACGCTGTACGTGTTCCGCGACGCCGGGAGCGACGCCGACGGCGGTCCGGACGCCGGCGGCGCCCTGCTGGTGCCGTACAACCGGGTGCGGCAGGAGGCCGGTCCGCCGCTGGCCGTACGCGCCTGGACGCTCTTCGACGACGGCGGCCTGGCCGTGCTCAGGGCCGACGCGGACGCGGCGGCCGAAGGCGTGCGGCAGCACCCGGCGCAGGTCTGGCGTACGCCGTTCGCCGCGGAGGGACACGACGACGGCGCGCGTCCCGTGACGGGGCCGCTGGCCCGGGTCGGCAACGCCGAGCTGGTCCGCTGCGTGGCCGAATGCCTCGACGTCGCGCGGACGGCCGCGCATCTGCCCCCGGGCACCGACGTGTTCACCGACGTCGCCGCCGCCTGCCGACAGGCCGCGGACCGCTTTCCGTGGCTCCCGGACGAGGGCCTCGGCGGTCTGCACGAGCCGCTCGCCGAACTGCGCGAGGCGGCGGACCTGATCGTGTCCGAGCAGGCACGGGAGGAGGAGGCGCGGGCGCGCGCCGAGGCGGCCCTCGACTCCGCCGAGGAGGACGCCCTGGGCCTGACGCGGCGTGCCCGCGGAGAGACGCCCGCGAACTCCGGGCAGTGGGTGGCGCTGCTGACCGGGCTGCGCCGCGCCCGCGGTGAGGCCGAGGCGCTGCGCGAACTCCGCCACACCGACCCCGCCCGCGTGGCGGCTCTGGAGGAGAGCCTCGACGAGGCGCTGCACGAGGCCGGCCGACGGGCCGTGAGCCGTCTGGCGCGGCCGGAGGCGTTCGCCGACACGCTGGCGGAGGTCGCCGGGCTCGAGGCGGAGGCCGCCGAGGCGGCCACGGCCGCCGCGGTCGCGGCGCCGGCCGACGCGCTCGCCGCCCACGTCGAGCGGCTGCGCACGCTGACCGACGTGTTCGAGGCGCTCGAGGTGGGCGACGCCACCGTGCGGACGGCGCTGCTCGGCCGCTTCTCCGAGGTCAACGCCGCTCTCAACCGGGCGCGGGCGGTGGCCGACGGGCGGCGCCGGGACCTCGTGGAGCAGGAGGACCGGGAGGAGTTCGAGGCCGAACTCGCCCTGCTCGGACAGGCGTTGAGCGGCGCTCTGACCGGCGCCGCGACGCCCGAGGCGTGCGACGAGCAGCTCGGCGCACTGCTCGTGCGGGTGGAGGGCCTGTCCGGTCGCTTCGGCGGGCTGGAGGAGCGGGCGTCGCTGCTCGACGACCGCCGGACGGAGATCGAGGACGCCTTCGCCGCACGACGGCAGACGCTGCTCGACGAGCGGGCCCGGAGGGTCGAACGGCTCGCCGCCTCCGTCGAACGCGGCCTGGAGACCGTGGTCCGCCGCGCGGCGGCCCTGGAAGACGCCGAGGACGTCCGCGCCTACTTCGCCGCCGACCCGATGGTGTCCCGGGTCCGTGCCACCGTGGAGGAACTGCGCGCGGCGGGTGACGCGCTGCGCGCCGCCGGGTTCGACGGACGGCTCAAGGCGGCCCGGCAGGAGGCGCTGCGGGGGCAGCGCGACCGGGCCGAACTGCGGGACGGCGCCGGTACGGTGCGGCTGGGCCGTCACCGGTTCGCGGTGAACGAGGCGCCGGTCGCGCTCACCCTGTCGCCGCGCGACGGGGCGATGTGCCTGGCGGTCACCGGCACCGGCTACCGGGAGGACCTTCCGGCGGAGGCGCTCGCCGGGACGGAGGAGTTCTGGGACCAGCCGCTCGTCTCCGAGTCCCCCGACGTCTACCGCGCCGAGTACCTGGCGGCGACGGTCCTGGAGCGTCTCGGCGGCGACCCGGAGACGTCGGCCGCCCTGGAGGCGGCGACCGACGGCGACGAGGGCCACGACAGGCTGCTCGCCGCCGTGCGGGAGACCGCCGTCGCCGCGCACGACGAGGGCTACGACCGGGGCGTCCACGACCACGACGCGGCCCGCATCCTGGCCGTGCTCCTCGAGCAGCGCCGCTCGGCCGGACTGCTCCGCTTCTCCCCCGAGGTCCGGGCCGCGGCGCAGCTGTTCTGGGCCCGCGGGGCGGAGCAGGAGGCACGCGAGGCGTGGACGGTCCGTGCCCGGTCGCTGGGACGTGCGCGCGCCCGGTTCGGCGACCCTTCGGCCGGGGCCGAACTGTCCGGGGAGCTGACCGCCGCCGTGACCGGCTTCCTCACCGACCGGCTGCCCTCCACCGGTCCGGGAGCAGCGCGCTGGGAGGCCGCCGGGGGTGCACGCCTCGGCGCGGGCGTCTACCTGTTCGAGGAGCTCGCCGCCTCCGGCGGCGACGTCCCCGGCCCCCGGTTCGTCACGGGCGGTGCCGCACGGGATCTCGCGGCCGGGTTCCGTGACGCCCTCGGCGGGGAGGACTCCCCGGCGGTCAAGGAGTACACGGAGGAACTGCGCGCCGTGGGGGACGACCTGCGGGCCGGCTACCAGCTGGCCGGCAGCTGGCTGCACGCCTACGCGTCGGCGCACGGGGCCGAACGGTCCGCGCTGGCCGAGGCCGTCGCGCTGGAGGTGTGCGGCACCGCGCTGCCCCGCCGGGACGCCGCCTCGCCGCAGGAGGACCCGGCGACGGGCCTGCTCGGCGTCCACCCGCGGGTGCGGCAGGGCCTGCTGCCGGTCCGTATCGACGAGTTCCTCGCCCGCGCCGAGAAGTTCCGCACCGTCCGGGTGCCCGCCCACCGCGCCTACCGCAGGCGGCGGGACGGCCTGCTGGCCCAGGCGCGGGAGCGGCTGGCGCTGGAGCGGTTCCAGCCCCGGGTGCAGTCCGGTTTCGTGCGCAACCGGCTCATCGACGAGGTCTACCTGCCGCTGGTCGGGGAGGCGCTCGCCCGGCAGATCGGGTCCGCCGGTGTGGAGAGCCCGGCCGGACAGGGGCTGTTGCTGCTGCTGTCCCCGCCGGGCTACGGCAAGACCACGCTGATGGAGTACGTGGCCTCCCGGCTCGGCATGCTGTTCGTGGCGGTGGACGGGCCGGCGCTGGGGCGGCACACCACGTCTCTGGATCCGGCGGCCGCGCCGGACGGTGCCGCCCGGCGCGAACTGGAGAAGATCGATCTGGCGCTGCGGCTCGGTGACAACGTGCTGCTGCACCTCGACGACATCCAGCACACCTCGCCCGAGCTGCTGCAGAAGTTCATCCCGCTGTGCGATGCGCAGCGCCGGATCGACGGCGCCGACCGGCGTCACGACCTGCGCGGCAAGCGCTTCGCGGTGTGCATGGCGGGCAACCCGTTCACCGAGTCGGGCACCCGGTTCCGGGTGCCCGACATGCTGGCCAACCGCGCGGACGTGTGGAATCTGGGCGACGTGGTCGACGGCCGGGCGGACCTGTTCGCGCTCAGTCACGTCGAGAACGCCCTGACCTCGCACCCGGAGCTCGCGCCGCTCGCCGCGCGGGAACGCTCCGACCTCGACCTGCTGCTGCGGATGGCGGAGGGCGACCCCGCCGTGCGGCCGGACCTGCTGGTCCACCCGTATCCGGCGGACGAGCGGGAGCGGATCGTCGCCGTACTGCGCAACCTGCTCACGGTCCGGGACACGGTGCTGCGCGTCAACGCCGCCTACATCGCGTCCGCCGGCCAGGCGGAGACGGCCCGGACCGAACCCCCGTTCCTTCTCCAGGGGTCCTACCGGGACACCAACCGACTCGCGGGACGGCTCGCCGGGGTGATGAACGACGAGGAGCTGGAACGGCTGCTCGACGACCACTACGCGGCCGAGGCGCAGGCGCTGGCCTCCGGTGCGGAGGCCGCGCTGCTCAAGCTCGCCGAGCTGCGGGGACGCCTGTCCCCCGAGCAGCGCGAGCGCTGGGAGCACCTCAAGCGCGCCACGGTCTGAGAGCGGCGCCCGGGCCGGGGCCCGGGACCGGCGGACCAGGTGTGGAGCAGGCGACCGACCGGCGTGCCGCGGCCCGTCCCGCTCTGTGCGGGACGGGCCGCGGACGGCGCGGGTGGCGGACGGTGCCGGGCGGGCGGGGAGACCGACGCGGCCGGACGGCTCGTCAGACGACCTCGACGCCGCGCTCCTCCAAGTAGGCGACGGGGTTGACGTCCGTGCCGTAGTCACGCCCCTCGCGCACCTCGAAGTGCAGGTGGGGCCCGGTGCTGCGGCCGGTGTTGCCGGACTCGCCGAGCACGGTGCCGGCCTTCACCCGGTCGCCCTCCTCGACGTCGATCCTCGACAGGTGGGCGAAGAGGGTGTACTTGCCGTCGTCCATCCGGACGGTCACGGCCTTGCCGTAGGCGCCGGACCAGCCGGCGAACACGACCTTGCCGGACCCGACGGAGTGCACCGGGGTGCCGACGGGGACGGCGAAGTCCACGCCGGTGTGGTGACCCGCCGCCCAGTCGCCGCGGATGCCGTACGGCGCGGAGACGGTCGACCCGGTGACGGGGCTGGCCCAGGACTCCGGCGGCCCGGACCGCCAGCCTCCGTAGAGCGCGGGGAGGTCCGACAACCAGGGCCCGCCGAGGGTGTGGGGACCCGCCCCCAGCGGGTCGTCGTGCGTGTGGGCCGGCTGGGTCGCCGCGACCGGGGAGGCGAGTCCCCAGCTGCCGCCGACGAGCAGAGCCGCCGTCAGCGAGCCGCAGGCGGCGCGGCGTAGAGCTGCTATCGGGCGTCGCGTTGCTGCATTCATAGCTGCGAGCAAACGGGAGCCGACGGTGCGTCGCATCCGGGGCGTGTCCACAGGGGTGACGCATCGCCAGCCGGCCCGGGGGTCCGTGCAGGTGACGCCGGGTACCGGGCCAAAGGTTCGCGGGCGGTGACACCGCACCGGCGCGGAGGAGCCCGCACACCCGCTTCATCACGGTGTCGACATGGTCTCTCCCCGTCTCTTGACACCCCGGACGCACTGGGCAACCCTTCAACTCATCACATCTGGGAGCGCTCCCAAGGACCTGATCGCCTTCAGGTTCCGTACACGTTCGGGAGGATGCGATGCACAGCCAGTACCGACGCACGACCCGCACCACACGCAGATCGGCCCGGCGGCTGACGTCGCTCGGGATCGCCGCGGCCCTGGGCGCCGGGCTGCTCTCCGGCTGCGCCGGGGACGGCGGCAGCACGGCCGCGAACGGCAAGACCGAGGTCACCGTCGGCCTCTTCGGCACCTTCGGGTTCAAGGAGGCCGGGCTCTACGACGAGTACGAGCGCCTCCACCCGGACGTCGTCATCAAGGAGAACGTCACCGCGCAGAACGCCGACTACTACCCCGCGCTGCTCAACCACCTGACGGCCGGGGCCGGCCTCCAGGACATCCAGGCGGTCGAAGTCGGCAACATCAAGGAGGTCGCCACCCTCCAGGCCGACAAGTTCGTCGACCTCTCCGACGCCGCGGGCGTGAAGAAGGAGAACTGGCTGGACTGGAAGTGGGAGCAGGCCACCACCGAGGACGGCAAGGTCATCGGCCTCGGCACGGACACCGGACCGATGGCGGTCTGCTACCGCAAGGACCTCTTCGAGAAGGCCGGGCTGCCCACCGACCGGGAGAAGGTCTCCGACCTGTGGGCGGACGACTGGGCCAAGTACGTGGACGCGGGCGAGACGTACGCGGAGAACGCCCCGTCCGGCACCAGCTTCATGGACAGCGCCGCCGGGCTCTACAACGGCGCGGTCTCCAGCTACGCCGAGCGCTACTACGACGAGAGCGGCGAGCTGGTCTACCAGGACAGCGAGGCCGTGGAGACGTCCTGGGACCTGTCCATGCGGGCGGCCGAGGGCAAGCTGAGCGCGAAGCTCCAGCAGTTCACCCCCGCGTGGGACCAGGCGTACGCCAACGGCGACTTCGCGACCGTGGTGTGCCCGGCCTGGATGCTCGGCTACATCGAGAGCAAGGCGGGCAAGAAGAACGCCGACACCTGGGACGTCGCCGACGCCCCTCGCCCCGGCAACTGGGGCGGCTCCTTCCTCGGCGTGCCGGAGAACGCGAAGAACCGTGAGGAGGCCGTCAAGCTCGCCGCCTGGCTGACCGCGCCGGAGCAGCAGGCGAAGCTCTTCCAGAAGCGGGGCAGCTTCCCCAGCTCGCAGGCCGCGTTCGCGCTGCCCGAGGTCGAGGAGGCCACGCACGCGTACTACGGCGACGCCCCGACCGGGAAGATCTTCACCGAGGCCGCGAAGGGCGTCCCGGTCCAGATCCTCGGCCCGAAGGACCAGATCGTCGCCGAGACCCTCGCCGAAGGCATCCGGCAGGTGGAGCAGCAGGGCAAGTCGCCCGAAGAAGGCTGGGACTCCGCGGTCAAGTCCATCGACAACGCCCTCGGCTGACCGGAGCTGTGCGCATGACCTCCGAACGTCTCGACGCCGCGCCCCCCGCTCCTCCGGGGGGCGCGGCCCCGGCCCGGTCGCGCCCCCCGAGCGGCAGCGGCGAGGGCGGCCCGAAGCGTCGCCGCGGGGCGCCGTCCGGCGACGCCGACCGGGCGTCCGCCGCGCGGCGGGCCGCCCGGCGCAGCCGGCGCTACCAGCGCGACGCCCGCTGGAGCCCGTACGCGCTCATCGCACCGTTCTTCCTCGCCTTCGCCGCCTTCGGCCTCTTCCCCCTGCTCTACACCGGGTGGGCGTCGCTGCACCGCGTCTCGCTGCACGCGCCGACGGACATGGAGTGGGCGGGCCTGGAGAACTTCGCCCAGCTGATCCGGAACGACTTCTTCTGGAACGCCCTGGGCAACACGTTCGTCATCGGCGTCCTCTCGACCGTTCCGCAGCTGCTCATGGCCCTCGGCCTGGCACACCTGCTGAACTACAGGCTGCGCGGCTCGACGTTCTACCGGGTCGCCCTGCTCACCCCGTACGCGACCTCGGTGGCCGCCGCCACGCTGGTCTTCGCCATGCTCTACGGCCGCGACTACGGAATGATCAACTGGGTGCTGGGCTTCTTCGGCGTGGACGGCATCGCCTGGGAGTCCGGTGACTGGACCTCGAAGATCGCCGTGTCCACCATCGTCATCTGGCGCTGGACGGGCTACAACGCACTGATCTACCTGGCGGCGATGCAGGCCGTGCCGCACGACCTGTACGAGTCCGCAGCCCTGGACGGCGCGTCCCGGTGGCAGCAGTTCCGGCACGTCACGGTGCCGTCGCTGCGGCCGACGATCCTGTTCACCGTCGTCGTCTCCACGATCGGCGCGACGCAGCTCTTCGGCGAACCGCTGCTCTTCGGGACCACCGCGTCGGGCGGCGCCTCGGGGCAGTACCAGACGCTCGGCCTCTACCTGTACGAGCAGGGCTGGGTGAACTTCCATCTCGGCCGGGCCTCCGCCATCGCCTGGACGATGTTCCTGATCCTGGTGGTGATCGGCCTGGTCAACTGGCTGTTCGCCCGTCGGCTCGGCAAGAGCCAGTGAGGAGGCACGCCATGGCACACCCGACGGCCCGCCGCCCGGCACGGCCCGGGGCGCGACGGGCCGGCAGGCACCTGCACGGCGGCTGGATCACGTACACGGTGCTGACCGTCTTCACCGTCGGTTCGCTGTTCCCGCTGGTGTGGACGGCGATCGCCGCCTCGCGCGACAACGAACGGCTCGCCGAGACGCCGCCGCCGTTCTGGTTCGGCCAGAACCTGTTCACCAACCTCTGGACGGCGTGGTTCGACGCCAACATGGGGCTGGCGCTGTTCAACACCGTCGTGGTCGCCGGCTCCGTCACGGTCGCCACGGTGCTTTTCGGCACGCTGGCCGGCTTCGCCTTCGCCAAACTGCGGTTCCGCGCGAAGAACCTGCTGATGCTGCTGGTGATCGGGACGATGATGGTCCCGCCGCAGCTCAGCGTGGTGCCGCTGTACATGGCGATCGCCGAACTGGAGTGGACCAACCAGCTCCAGGCGGTGATCCTGCCGATGATGGTGAGCGCGTTCGGCGTGTTCTTCATGCGGCAGTACCTGGTCAGCGCGCTGCCGACGGAGCTGATCGAGGCCGCCCGGGTGGACGGCGCGCACAGCCTTCGCGTCGTGTGGCACGTGGTCTTCCCGGTGGCCCGGCCCGCGATGGCGGTCCTCGGCATGCTGACCTTCGTGCTCGCCTGGAACGAGTTCTTCTGGCCGATCATCGCGCTGACGCAGGAGAACCCGACCGTCCAGGTCGCCCTCACCGGCCTCGACCGCGGCTACATCCCCGACCAGTCGGTGATCATGGCGGGATCGCTGCTGGGCACACTGCCGCTGCTGCTGGTCTTCGCCCTGTTCGGCAGACAGATCGTCGGCGGCATCATGCAGGGCGCCGTGAAGGGCTGACCCGCAACCACTCGTGACGACGCCGGCCCGCCGGACCCTCTTGACGTGACTGTTCCGGGCGGACGGCCCAGACCTGAATTGGGAGCGCTTCCATGACTGCAGCAACTCCGGCCCCCTCGACGACGGAATCCGCGACCCGCCGGTTTCCGCCCGGCTTCGTGTGGGGTGCGTCCACCGCCGCCTACCAGGTGGAGGGGGCGGCGCGGGAGGACGGACGCACGCCGTCCATCTGGGACACCTTCTCCCACACCCCCGGCCGGACGCTGAACGGCGACACCGGCGACGTCGCGTGCGACCACTACCACCGCTACCGGGACGACGTGGCGCTGATGTCGCGGCTCGGCCTCGGCGCCTACCGCTTCTCCGTCTCCTGGTCCCGGGTGCAGCCCACCGGGCGCGGCCCGGCCGTCCAGCAGGGACTGGACTTCTACCGCGCCCTGACCGACGAACTGCTCGACGCGGGCATCACGCCGGTGCTGACCCTCTACCACTGGGACCTCCCGCAGGAGCTGGAGGACGCGGGCGGCTGGCCGGCCCGTGAGACGGCCTACCGCTTCGCCGACTACGCGGCGCTGGTCGGGGAGGCGCTGGGCGACCGGGTGGAGATGTGGACCACCCTCAACGAGCCCTGGTGCAGCGCCTTCCTCGGCTACGGCTCCGGGGTGCACGCGCCGGGCCGCACCGACCCGGCCGCCGCGCTGCACGCCGCCCACCACCTCAACCTCGCCCACGGGCTGGGCGTCTCCGCGCTGCGCACGGTGCTGCCGTCCCGGGCGCAGGCGATGGTCAGCCTCAACCCCGCTGCGGTGCGCCCCCGTTCGGACTCCGAGGCGGACCGGGACGCGGCGCGGCGCATCGACGCGCTCGCCAACCGCGTCTTCACCGGCCCGATGCTGCACGGCCGCTACGACGAGGACCTGTTCGCGGACACCGCCCGGATCACCGACTGGTCCTGCGTGCGGGACGGCGACCTGGAACTGATCCACCAGCCGCTGGACGCGCTGTGCGTCAACTACTACACCCCGTCCCTGGTGTCGGCGGTCGACAGCGGCGACGTGGAGCGCAGCGACGGCCACGGCGCCAGCACCCACTCCCCCTGGCCGGGGGCCGGTCGGGTCGCCTTCCACCAACCCCCGGGCGCGCGCACCGACATGGGCTGGAGCATCGACCCGACCGGCCTGTCGGACCTGCTGCTGGGGTTCACCCGGGAAGTTCCCGGGCTGCCGCTGTACATCACGGAGAACGGCGCGGCCTGCGCGGACGAGCCGGACGCCGCCGGCCGGGTGGACGACCCGGAGCGCATCGCCTACCTGCACGGCCACCTCGCCGCGGTGCACCGGGCGATGGCCGAGGGCGCGGACGTGCGGGGCTACTTCCTGTGGTCGCTGCTCGACAACTTCGAGTGGGCCTACGGGTACACCAAGCGCTTCGGCGCCGTGCACGTCGACTACGCCACGCAGCGCCGCACGCCGAAGTCCAGCGCCGCCTGGTACGCCGAGGTGTGCCGGACCGGCCTGCTGCCGGGCGATCCGGGGGCCGCGGGCTAGAACGAACCGGCCGGCGGGGCCGGTGAGGGCGCGGCGGTCGCGTCCGTCACCGGCTTCGCCCCGGCGGCGAACGCCGCCAGCGCAGCGCCGTGTTCGACCCGGCCGGGGTGCGGGTCTCCGGCGACCCGCCGGGTCAGCTCGGCCACGTCGAGGCCCGCGTCGGACGCCGCGAGCACGACGTTGCCGAACCGCCGCCCGCGCAGCACCGCCGGGTCGGCCGCGGCGCACACCTCGCGGAAGACCTCGCGCACCGTCGCCACCTGCCCGCGCAGGTGCGTCAGCCCGCCGCCGTCGGCGAGGTTGGCCGCCCACACCCCGCCGGGGCGCAGCACGCGCCGCCCGTCGGCGACGAACTCCACGCTGGTCAGATGGGCGGGCGTGCGTGCTCCGTGGAAGACGTCGCTCAGCACCACGTCGGCCCAGCCGTCCGGTACGCGGGCCAGCACCGCGCGGGCGTCGCCGGACCGCACCCGTATCCGCCACCCGGCGTCCAGCGGCAGTGCACGGCGTACGAAGGCGGTCAGCGCGGTGTCGGTCTCGGCGGCCTGCTGCGTGGAGCGGGGGCGGGTCACGGCGACGTACCGCGCGAGGGTCAGGGCGCCGCCGCCGAGGTGCAGCACGCGCAGCGGGCGGCCCGGCGGCGCGGCCAGGTCGAGCACGTGGCCGAGGCGGCGCTGATAGGCGAAGTCCAGGTACGCCGGATCGTCCAGGTCGACGTGCGACTGCGGGGCGTCGTCCACGGTGAGCGTCCAGGCGCGCGGACGGTCCGGGTCCGGCTCCAGCCGGGCGAGTCCGCCGCCGACCGGTTCGGCCGGCTCCTCGCGGTGCTGCCGCGTGCGACGCCGGCCCGCGTCGTCCCGTCGTCTCCTCGCCACACCCTCCAGTATCGCGGGCGGCGCGGCCGGGGAGGACGGCCGGTCGCCGGCCGGGGCCGGCGGCCGGCGAGGACGGGGTGCCGGCGGCCGGTGGTGACGCGTGGCCGGGCGAGCGTCGGCCGGGCTCAGCGGCAGCGGTCGACGGCCTCGATGGTGCGGGCCGCCTCACCGAGCGCGGCGCGCAGCCGGGCCGGCTCGGTGGTGCGCAGCTGCGCGCCCTCCGGCGGCACCAGCCATCCGGTGCCGCTGACCGGAGGCTCGGCGAGGGGCCGCGGACCGGTCTGGAAGGTCTGGGTACAGGCACTGCCCGGCAGGTCCCAGGCCGCCGCAGTGCCCGGCGGCACCAGGAAGCCCAGGGTGTCGCAGGGCCCGTCGTGCAGCACCTGGCCGACGCCCTCCCGGAGCCGCAGGATGTCGACGGCCTCCATCCCCTGCCGGGCCGGCACGGTCACCAGGTCGCACGGCTCCTCGGGCAGGCGGATCGCGCCGGCAACCGAACTGCTCGCCCTCACTCCGCTGTCCCGCACGTGCGCCTCCTCGACTCGTCGCTGTGCCGAGTCCAACGCGCGGCGGCGTCAACGGCCACGGCGGCGGAACGCTGCAAAGGATGGCAGTTCATGGCAGATCACGGTGGGGAATTCCGTTTTGTGGCCAAACCGTGTGTGGTGCTCCCGTCACAGCCGGTACGGTCCGGCCATGGCGTCGTCACCCTCCACGTCACCGGGGCCGAGACGCGGACCCAACACGGCCTTCCGAGGACTGCGGGGTCCGCTATCACCAGGGGAATTCGCAGCAGCGGTACGCAGGTCGGCGCGTGAGATCGGTGAACAGGTAGCGTGCGACGCCCGTTACGTGGGCCGGGTGGAGGCCGGAGAGATCCGGTGCCCCAACTACGCCTACGAGCGGGTGTTCCTGCACATGTTCCCCGGCCGCACGCTCGCCGACCTCGGCTTCGCACCACGGGAGTCGGTCCGCGGGCGCGCCGCACGTGTGCGAGGGGCGCGCGGAGGTGAGACCACGCCTCCGTCCGCCCTGACGCGCCGGGCGGACGCCGCCGGGACCGTCGTCGACCACGACCGGCCCGCGCACCACCCCGGTGCAGAGCACGACGCCGAGTACGCGATCACGAACGAGAACGACGAGGAGAGCGACGTGCTACGTCGCGCTTTCATGACCGGCGGCCCGGCCGCCCTGGTCGCCGTCTCCCTGACCGGCGACGGACGGAACACCGGCCCGGGCGGCGCCACGACGACCGTCCGCCGCGCCGGCGGGACGGAGGCCGCAGCGGTGGAGGACGCCGTCCACCGCATCCGCCTGCTGGACGACCGGCACGGCGCCGACGGCCTCTACCGCCGCGCGGGCACGGCCCTGCAGTCCGCCTACGCCTACCTCGACGCGGGGACCACACGCCGCGCGGTCGCGGACCGGCTGCACTCCGGGGCCGGTGAACTGGCCATCTCCGTGGGCTGGCTGGCGCACGACTCCGGCCGCTTCGCCGACGCCCGCTCCCACTACGCGGAGGCCCTCGCCACCGCGCGCGTCTCCGGGGACCCGGCTCTGGAGGCACACGCCTTCTGCAACACCGCCTTCCTCGCGCGGGACGCCGGCCGCCCCCGGGAGGCCGTACGCGCGGCACAGGCGGGACACCAGGCCGCCCGGCACCTCGGCTCCTCCCGCCTGCTGTCGCTGCTGACCCTGCGCGAGGCCGGCGGGTGGGCGGGGCTCGACGACCGTTCCGCCTGCGAGGACGCCCTCGTACGGGCGCACCGCCTCTTCGCACGCGGACCGTGTGACGACGACCCGCCGTGGATGACGTTCTTCGGCGAGGCGGAGATGGCGGGCCTGGAGTCGCAGTGCTGGTCGGCGCTGGGGGCCTGGGGACCCGCCGTGGTGCACGCCCGGCGCGCGGTCGCCCTCCAGGAGCCGCATTTCGTACGCAACCGGGCGCTCTTCACCGCCGAGTTGGCCGGTGACCTGGCCGCCGCGGGCCGACCCGACGAGGCCGCGGCCGCCGCGTCGCACGTGCTCGAACTGCTGAGGCCGGTCAAGTCGACGCGCATCCGCGGCATGCTGGCCGTCACCGCGTCCCGCCTCGCCCCCCACCGCCGCGAACCGGCCGTCTCCGCCCTGCTGCCCCGCCTCCCCGTCCCCCGCGCCGAGCGGGCGTAACGCGTGCCGCGCGCGGGAGGCGGAGCGGTCCGCCGTGCAGACGGCCGGGCAGCCCCGGGGAGCGGCGGGCCGGAACTACAGCTGCCCGCGGGCGAAGAATTCGAGCCGGTCGCACCCGACACAGCGCCACGCCACCAGGGCGCGGCCCCGCCGCTTCTGCCGGAAGCCCCGGAAGGAGGCGGCGGACCTCGCGCCAGGCGACCACCCGACCAGTGACGAACCCGGGCCCAGGCCGTCGACGTAGCCTTCCTCGTACTCTGCGGACCCGCACACGGGGCAGGTCGTCTCCGGCGCGGTCATGGCCGCAGGATATCGACGACGGCCTCGCCGTGCAGACCTCCGCCCGGGCGGCGTTCCCCCGGCCGCCAGGTCCCGGACGTCTGCGCGGCCGGGGCCCTAACCGAGGTGGCCGGTGTCGTTCCAGCGGGAGAGGGCGGGGGCGTCGTAGGCCCAGCCGAGGACGGACAGGCCGACCGGGTCCAGGACCAGCCGGGCGCCGTGGCCGACGGGTTCGCCGAGCCAGCGGGCGCCGAGCGCTCGGAGCAGGTGACCGTGCGCGAAGACCAGCACGTCGCGGTCCGCCGACCGCGCCCAGGCCACGATCTCGTCGGCGCGCCGCGACAGGTCGGCCGGCGACTCGCCGTCCCGCACCCCGTCGCGCCAGACCTGCCAGTCGCCGCCGACCTGCGCGCGGATCTCCGTCGAGGTCATCCCCTCGTAGGCGCCGTAGTCCCATTCGCGCAGGGCGTCCCACTCGGTGGCGCGGTCACCGAATCCGGCCAGCTCGCAGGTGTCGCGGGCGCGGGCGAGCGGGCTGGTGCGGACCTCCACGTCGGGCAGGCCGTTCCAGGGCGCGCGGTGCAGGCGCGCGCCGAGCCGTTCGGCCATCCGCCGCCCCTCGTCGAGGAGCGGTACGTCGGTACGTCCGGTGTGCCGGCCGCTGCGGGACCATTCCGTCTCGCCGTGCCGTACCAGCAGGATGCGGGGTGCTGCCATGACCGGGAAGCCGCCTCTCGCCGAGTGTCCGGGGTGCGTGCGCTGCGTGCGCGCCCCATCATCACCCGGCGGCGGGCCCGTTCCGCGGACCCGGTCGGCGGGCGTTGTCGGTGCCGGATGCGACACTGCGGCTCGATACGGAAAGACCGACGACGCCCGAGGCGTGAGCCTATGACGACTTCCCCCGGCACCTCCGCCGTGCCGGCCCCGCACTCCGCCCTGCACCGGCGGCTCGCCGAACTGCGAGGAGGCCCGGACGTGCCGCCCCGCCCGCTGGACGCGCGGGCGCTGGCCGCCCTCGCGGCCAACCCCGGCTGCCGCCGCCGTGCGCTGCTCGACGGCGCCGGGGTCGACAAGGCCGCGCTGGCCGAGGCGTTGGGGGCGCCGGCCGCGTTCGGCCAGTCGCAGTTCGCCTTCGTCCGCGGCAACGCGTTCGAGGCCCGGGTCAAGGGGGACGGCGGCGCCGAGCTGATACGGCTGCTGTGCGGGCGTACCGGGGAGGCCGCGCCGTCGGAGCCGGGCGAGGTGGCGGTGCCGGACCTGGCGGCGGCCGGCCCGGCGGGGCGGGCGGAGCGCACCCGGCTCGCGCTCGCGGAGGCGACGGCGGCGGGCGGCTGGGCGCTGCTGGACCACCCGATGCTGACGCTGCGGGTCGCGGGCTCGCCGGTGTATCTGGAGCCGGACGCCGTGGCCGTGCACCCCGACGGCAGCCGGACGGTCGTGGAGATCAAGTCCTTCCCGGTGCTGGACGGTTCGGCCGATCCGGCGAAGGTGGGCGCGGCGGCCCGGCAGGCGGCGGTGTACGCGCTCGCGCTGGAGGCCGTGCCCCTCTCCGGCTCCGCTGCGGACACCGAGCCGGCCGTTCGGCCGCATGCGCTGCTGGTGTGCCCGAAGGACTTCACCAACCTGCCCGCCGCGGCGCTCGTGGACCTGCGCAAGCAGGTGGCGAGCACCCGTCGGCAGATCGCGCGGCTGACCCGGCTGGACGAGATCGCGGCCCACGTGCCCGAGGGCACCAGCTTCGCGCCGACGCTCCCGGCGGAGCGGCTGGCGTCGGCCGTGGCCGAGGTGCCCGCGCAGTACGCCCCGGAGTGCCTGGCCGGGTGCGAGCTGGCGTTCCACTGCCGGGACGCCGCCCGCAGGGCGGGCGCGGTGACCACGCTGGGCCGTTCGGTGCGCGGTGAACTCGGGGGCCTGACCTCGGTGGAGGCGGTGCTGTCGGCGGCCGCGGCCGGCGACGGCAGCAGCGACGGCGACGGCTCCGGGGGTGGGGCCGAACCGGCGGCCGCCGCGCTGCGCCGCGCCGCGCGCCTTCGTGCCGAGGCGCTGGCCGCCTCCCGTGCGGCCGGGGGCGGCGCTCTGTGACCGCCGTTCTGCCGCGCTCCGCGACGCCGTTCCGTACCCGGCCCGGCGGACGCGCGGCGCACGGAGCGGTGCGCACCCGCGGTCCGCAGGCGTCGACCAGGCGGAAGGAGGAGGCATGTCGCTGATCGGTGCGCTGGCGCGCATGGAGGCCGTCGCGGCCGGACGTGCGCAGCCGGCCGCGACCGTGCGGCACCGTCATCTGGCCGAACGGCCCATGGTGCTGGTGCCGTTGACCACGGCGGGCGAGGCGGGGGCGCCGCTCGGCGCGCTCGTCGGCACCGACCGGGACGCGCCGCGGCTGCTGGTGGTGCCGCAGCCACGCGACCGCGACCTGCGGTTCGCGTTCCTCGCCGCGCTCGCGGAGGTCGTGCTGCCGCACCTGGAGTCCGCCCAGGACGAGGTCGAGCACGAGGAGCGGGGCAGCGAGGAGACGGAACTGTGTGCGGACGCACCGCAGTTGATCGTCCCGAACGGTCCCGGCGTCGACTTCGTGCGCCTGCTGGGCCGGTCGACGCGCCTCCGGCGCACCGCGGAGCAGGACCCGGAGACCCCGCACCCCGCCCCGGCGCACGTGCCGCTGCTGGGCCGCTGGCTCACGCACTACGGCGAGCGCGCCCGGGTGCCCGGCTCCGCGCTGCTGGTGGCGATGACCGAGCTGCTCACCCGGCACTGGGCCACCGGCCAGAGCCACTTGGAGGACCAGCACCTGGGCGCGCTGCTGGCCTGGATCGAGGCCGCGGAGGACGGCCGCGACGACGGCGCCGCAGCCGCGCTGCGGGCGGAGACCGCCCGGGACGCGAAGGGCCTGCTGCTCACCCCGCCGGCCGGTCCGGCGACGGACCCGGCGTTCGACAACCACCGGCTCGCACCGGCCGTCCAGCGCTTCGACGCCGGGCTGACGGGGGCGGAGCAGGAGATCCACGACCTGATCGAGAGTCAGCTGCTGCCGACATGGCGGTCGGTGTGGCACGGCGTGGACCTGCTGCGTGCGCTGCCGGAGGGGGAGAGCGTCGCCGACCGGTGGCGCCGTGACCGCTTCTCCTACACCCACCACCGTGACCGGGTGCGCGCGGGCGAGCCGCCGCAGCCCAAGCGGGACGACGCGGTGACCGCGGCGAACAAGCTGGCCTCGCGCGAGCAGGCGCAGGCCCGCCTGGACGCGCAGGAGGCGCTGGACGACCCGCTGGTCATGGCCGCCGCCCGCCGGCTGGCCGGGGAGGCGTTCGCCGGGGTCGTGGTCGGCGTGGAGGAGGCGTGGTCGGAGGGGAAGCGGCCGCGACCGCGCCCCCTGGTGACCGTCCGCACGGACGACAGGCCGCATCTGGCCGAGCGCGGCACGGTGCACCGGAGGCTCGGTGACGGCGTCACCAAGCAGAGTGCCGAGCCGGCCGGCGTGCCGGGCGAGGGTCTGCTCACCCTGCGGCTGACCAACGGCATGGGACGCGGCAAGGAGCCGGCGCCCGGTTCCGTCCCGGAACCCGGTGACCGTCTGGTGTGGACGCTCTTCGAGCACAGTCCGCGGGGCGGACCGGGCCTGCCGGAGCCGGAGGACACCCCCTGGACGCACGGAGGCCCGCCCGACGGTTGCGCCGCACCCGCCGCCCTCGTCGACGCCGCCGAGGGCGCCACCAGTGGTGAGGGCGCACCCGACGCCGGCGCGGAGGCCGCCGTGCGGGTGCTGCGGCCCGCCGATCCCCCCGACCCCGAGACCGCGGAGGACTTCCTGTGACGGTGACCGGCGACGCCCGCGCGGACGCGGCGGCGGGTGTGGTGAGCCTCGCGCGGGCGCGGGAGAGCCTGCCGCCCGGCGAGGCGGCGGCGCGGGCGACGGCGGCCATCCTGCGGGACACGCTGCACGGCGACCGGCCCGGCGTGGTCGTGGACTCGCCGCCGGGGGCGGGCAAGTCGACGCTCGTGGTGCGCGCGGCACGGGAACTGGCCGCGGCCGGGCGGCGGCTGATGATCGTGGCGCAGACGAACGCGCAGGTGGACGACCTGGTGGACCGTCTCGCGCGGGAGGACCCCGAGCTTCTGGTGGGGCGGCTGCACAGCAGCGACCCGGAGCCGTACGACCGGGTGCTGGACGCGCATCCGTCGGTGCGTCCGTCGGCGAAGGCGGCCGACCTCGCGGAGCTGCCCGTGGTGGTCTCGACGGCCGCCAAGTGGGCCTGGGTGAAGACGGACACGCCGTGGGAGCACGCCATCGTCGACGAGGCGTACCAGATGCGGTCGGACGCCCTGCTGGCGGTGGCCGGACTGTTCGAGCGGGCGCTCTTCGTGGGCGACCCGGGTCAGCTCGACCCGTTCAGCCAGGTCGGCGTGGAGCAGTGGGCGGGCCTGACGTACGACCCGTCGGCGAGCGCGGTGAGCACACTGCTCGCGCACAATCCGGACCTTCCGCAGCACCGGCTGCCGGTGTCCTGGCGGCTGCCCGCCTCGGCGGCGCCGCTGGTCTCCCGTGCGTTCTATCCGTTCACGCCGTTCACGAGCGGCACGGGGCCGGGCGACCGCACGCTGGCGTTCGCCGGGGCGTCGGACGCGTCGCCCGTGGACCGGGTGATCGACGAGGCGGCGGCGTCGGGCTGGGGCCTGCTGGAGCTGCCGGCCCGGCACACGCCGCGCACGGACCCGCAGGCGGTCGCCGCGGTGGCGGACGTGGTGCGGCGGCTGCTGGCGCGGGACGGCGAGACGCGGAGTGAACGGTCGCACGACGGTGTGCCGTTGACGGCGGACCGGGTCGCGGTGGGCACCGCGCACCGTGACCAGGCCGCCGCGGTGCGGGCCGCGCTCGCCGCCCGTGACGTGACGGACGTGGTCGTGGACACGGCGAACCGGCTCCAGGGACGGGAGTTCGACGTCACGGTGGTGCTGCATCCGCTGTCCGGGCGTCCGGACGCCACCGCGTTCCACCTGGAGACGGGCCGCCTGTGCGTGCTCGCCTCGCGCCACCGGCACGCCTGCATCGTGGTGTGCCGGGCGGGCGTCCCGGAGCTGCTGGACGATCACCCCTCGACGGAGCCGGTGCAGCTCGGGGTGACCGTGAAGTTCCCCGACGGCTGGGAGGCGAACCACGCGGTGCTGGCCCTCCTCGCGGAGCACCGCGTGGCGCTCTGACGGCCGTCCGCGGGCGGCACCGGTCGGCCGGCCCCGGTGCGAGACGGGCCGGGCCGGCCGCTGCGGACGTGACACGCCAGGAGGAGTCGGATCGCGCTTCGGGGGGAGAATGGGGGTGGCAGTCGACCTGGAGGTACTCGCATGCCCGAGCCGCACCCGGCTCCCGACCCCGCCGGCAACGGCGGCGCACCGCGTTTTCGGCGTCCCGCCGCTCTGCTCTTCGAGCCCGCGGCGGCCTCCGGCGAGGACGAGCACTTCTTCGACCTCGACGCGTTGGAGGACCCGCGCGAGCTGCTGTCACGGGCGACGGAGCTGACGCTCGCGTTCCGGTCGGCCGCCGACCGGGCCATGGAGTTCCAGGCCGTCGCGGCGGCTCAGCTCGCCGATCCCAAGCGCTTCGACCGGTTGCCCGCGGCCGTGATCGCGGAACGGGCGGACTGGACCGAGGACTACGCGCACAAGATGATCGAGTTCGGCCGCGAGCTGCTTTCCGAACGCACGCACGACTGACGTCACGCCGACCGGTCCCCCGGTGCAACAGCCGGGCGCACCCCACCCCGTGGTACGCCCCCGGCGCATGGCACGGCAGCGTGCGCCGCACCGGAGCGCGAGGGACGGAAGGTACCGGACATCCGTCTCTCCCGTGCGGGTTTCCGGCAATTCCACACTCCGTCCCCGCGAGGTCGCTAGATGTATATGCCATGAGCAACCCCGCCGATCCGGCCGACTGTCCCGCCGCCCACGTCACCCTCGCCGGCGCCGACTGGCTCGCCTCCGCGAGCTGCTTCCCGCGCAGCGTGCACGCCCTGTGGGCGCTGCGCCCCACCGCGCCCAGTGTGCTGCCCTGCGGCACGGCGTTCGACGTGGTGTCCGCCTCGCAGGTGGACGGGCGGCGACTGCTGGACCGGCTGTGGTCGACGGGGCCGGGCAGCGGACCGGTCGCCGTCCACCAGGGCAGGATGCTGCTGTTCTGCGCGCCCGGTACGGCCGGCCGGCTGCCGGCCCTGCTCGACTGGGAGGAGTGGGGCAGCCGTCGCGCGGACCCGCGCCGGGAGACCGGCGGCCGCCGCCTGCTCTGTCACGGCGCCGGGGACACGGTGACGGTCCCGCCGCTGTCGCCTGCGGCCGGTTCCGCGTCCCCCTCGCGCTGGCTGGTGGCGCCGGACGTGCGGCACCCGTGGCTGCCCGGGCCGGAGATGCTGCTGTGGGCGTACGTGCGCGCGTACGTACGGCCTGGTCGGGAGGTGCGCCGCCCGCGTCCCGGGGGTCCGGGCGGGCCGTCCGGGACGGGCCGGGTATCGATTTTCTTTCCGCAGGACCGTGGTGCTAAGGTCTACGACGTCAGCAGGCGCCGCTAGCTCAGTTGGTTAGAGCAGCTGACTCTTAATCAGCGGGTCCGGGGTTCGAGTCCCTGGCGGCGCACAGACGGTCGAAGGCCCTCCGCTCCGGCGGGGGGCCTTCGACGTGTCCCACGGGGAGCGGTCGGGTCGGCGGGCATCCGCCGGGTCGGCCGGGGTCACCGGGTCGCCGCGGGACCCCGGGTGATCTGCACGGACCAGCCGCCGTCCGCGGCGCCCCGGTCCGCGACGCGGACGCGGATGCCGCCCGCCTCCTTCAACACGATCTGCTCGCCGAGGCCGAGCGGCGCGTCCGCCAGCGGCGGGTAGACCGAGCTGCGCCGGCACGCCGAACTCTTCGGGTGGCCGTCGATCACCTCCACCGGCCCCTCCGCCGAGTCGGCGTCGGAACGCACCCGGTAGAGCAGCACCCCGCTGGTGCACACCCCGATGTCGTTGCCGACGGGGGCCCGCGCCTCGACGGCCAGCACCTCGTGCGGTCCGGTGCGCACCACCAGGAGACGGGTGTCGCGGCGCAGCAGGAAGCCCGGGTCGAGCGGCGCCCCGAGCGCGCGCAGCGTGTGCCGGGTGGTGCCGGTGTCGTCCGCCACGCAGGCGACGTTCCGCTTCCCCAGCCAGCCGAGCTTCCACTTGTGCCAGCCGAGGAGGTCCGGAGCGAGTCCGAACTGGCTGCCCATGACGTCCCAGTCGCCGACGAACGTGTCCCAGTCCGCGCCGCCGTCGACCGGCCGGTGGTAGAGGTCGGGCAGGTCGAAGAGGTGGCCGGTCTCGTGGGCGAGGACGTACCGGTCGGGCGGGTGGCGTTCGAAGACGGTGACGACGCGCTCCACCTCGTGGCCGTCCAGGACGGCCGGCTCCTCGAAGTTGACGACCTTGGTCGCGTCGGAGTTCACGCCGGGCGCGTCCGGGTCGGCGACGAGATAGACCACGTCGTAGTCGGAGAAGTCGACGTGCGGGTCGGCCGCGCTCAGGGCGTCGTGCAGGTAGGCGCCGCGCAGCACCGGGTCCCAGTCGCGCTGTATGCCGTAGGAAGTGGAGGTGGCGGGCATCTCGATCCAGCGCTTCCGCGGGTGCACCTCGAGGGAGAAGGTGTCGTAGGAGGCGCGGGCGAAGAAGTCCGAGGTCGTCGGGAAGTGGTCGCGCACCAGCGCGCCGGGGTTCATCATCGGCTCCCAGTCCGGGAAGGACAGGAAGAGCATCAGGGCGTCCGCCCGGCGGTCCGGACGGGGATAGGCGGAGTCCCAGCCGTCGACGCCCTCCGTGTGGTGGGCCTCGGTGCGCGGGAGGACGCACTCCCCGGGCGGAGCGACGGCCGTGGCCGGGCCGGCGACCAGCGCGGTGCCGATGATCGCGGCCAGGGACGTGAGCACGGATGAGGTGCGGCGCAGCACCGGCCGGCCCTCCACCCGCTCGCGTCTCCACGGAACCGCCACGTATGACCTCCTGGACGAGCCATTTCGGTCCCGTCCAGCATGTCCCGCTTCGCCCCGTACGTCGCCTACCGTTAGTCCGATCGGGTTATCCCCGTGTCGGACACCGTGCGTGATGTTCTGCCCAGCCCTCGCCCTCCCGGGCGAAGCGCCGCAGGTACGCCGTTCGGGGACCGCTCGTCCGCGCGGGCGTACGCCCGCGAGGCGCACGCCGTGCCTCGTGCGCCCCCGCGCCGCTGCTGGCCCGGCCGCTCGGACAGCCTCTATGATCGGCACATTTCCAGCGCGGACCGGCCGCCAGGTGGACCAGGGCAGTCACCCGACCGGCGCCGCACGCGACGAGTCCCGTGGGGAGCGATCGGTGAACGGACCCTCCGGCGGACCGGACGATGACGCCGCGACCGCCTCGACGACTCCCCCGCAGAACCTCACGCACGGTGACCACGATCAGCTGCCCGCCGCCCCGTGCGACAGCGACTTCCGCGCCGCCTTCAACGCCGCGCAGTTCGCGATGGCGGTCGTCGACCACGAGGGCCGGGTGCGCAGCGCCAACCGCGCGCTCGGCGCCCTGCTCGGCACCGACCCGGACGCCCTCGTCGCGGCCCCGATCGCCGACCTGACCGGTATCGGCACCGACCGCCGCACCCGCAGCGCCTACCACGAGGCGCTGCGCGGCCGGACCGACCGGATGTCGTGCACCCGGCGGCTCAAGCACGCCGACGGCCACTCTCTCTGGGCCGAGATCACCGTCACTCCCACCACGCCCGTCTCCGACGCGGAGGAGGGCCGGGCGCTGCTGTCGGTGGTGGACATCAGCGAGCGCCGGGCGCTCCAGAAGCGCCTGCGGCACCTCCAGATGCACGACCCCGTGACCCGGCTGCCCAACCGCGCCCTGTTCTTCGAACGCCTCTCCGCCGCGCTGCGCGAGACCGCCACCGGCCGTGTGGGCCTCTGCTACCTGGACCTGGACGGCTTCAAGGCGGTCAACGACACTCTCGGCCACCGCGTCGGCGACCGGCTGCTCGAGGCGGTGGCCCGACGGCTGGCGAGCTGCGTGGAGAACGAGGGGCATCTGGTGGCCCGGCTCGGCGGCGACGAGTTCGCCGTACTGGTGGAGAGCACCGCCGACACCGCGCAGGTGACCGGCCTCGCGCAGTCGGTGCTGCGGGCGCTCCAGCAGCCGATCGACCTGGCCGGGCAGCGGCTCGCGGTGTCCGCCAGCATCGGCGTGGTGGAGCGCGCGGCCGCCGGCACGACCGCCACCTGCCTGATGCAGGCCGCCGACACGACCCTCTACTGGGCGAAGGCCGACGGAAAGGGCCGCTGGACGCTCTTCGACCCGGAGCGCAACGCCCACCGCGTCACCCGCCAGGCGCTGTCGAGCACGCTGAGACCCGCCCTGGAGCGGGGCGAGTTCGCGCTGGAGTACCAGCCGATCGTGGGACTGGACGACGAGAGGCTGCACGGCGCCGAAGCCCTCGTACGGTGGCGGCACCCGCGGTTCGGCACCCTCGGGCCGGACCGCTTCATCGGGCTCGCGGAGGAGAACGGCGCCATCGTGCCGCTCGGCCGGTGGGTGCTGGACGCCTCCTGCCGGCAGGCGCGGCGCTGGCTCGACGACCGCCCGCACGACCCGGTCTACGTCAGCGTCAACGTGGCCGTGCGGCAGGTGTGGGACTCCGACCTGGTCGCCGATGTCGAACGCATCCTCGACGACACGGGACTTCCCCCGGGGCTGCTGCAGCTGGAACTCACCGAGTCGGCGGTGATGGGGTCGGCCGGCCGCCCCCTCCAGGCGTTGCAGGCGCTGAGCGAGATGGGCGTGCGCATCGCCATCGACGACTTCGGCACCGGCTACTCCAACCTCGCCTACCTCAGCCGCCTCCCGGTACGCGCGCTGAAGCTGGACGGCACGTTCGTCCGCGGCTTCCGCACCGCCCGGCACGAGAACCCCGCGGACGAGACCATCGTGGCCGCGCTCGTCCAGCTCGCGCACGAGCTGGGGCTGACGGTCACCGCGGAGTGCGTCGAGGGGCGTGAGCAGGCGGAGCGGCTGCGCGGCATCGGCTGCGACACGGGGCAGGGCTACTACTACGCCCGGCCCATGCCCGCGCCCTCCCTCACCGCCTGGCTCTCCCGCGCCTCCACCTGACGCCGGGCCCGGCCGACGACGCCCCGGCCCGTTCCGGCTCCCGCTCGACGGGTCCGCCGCCGCGCGGGAAAACGGGGTGAACAGGAACCGGTGCCGGTGCCGGTGCCGGTGCGAGGATGCCCCACCGTGACACCCGACGCCGCACCCGCACACGAGCCCGCACCCGCGGCGCTGCGCGCGGACTGCGCGCGCTGCTTCGCCCTGTGCTGCGTGGCGCTGCCCTTCGCCGCCTCGTCCGACTTCCCCGTCGACAAGCCGGCCGGGACGCCCTGCGCCAACCTCCGCGACGGCTTCGGCTGCGGCATCCACTCCCGCCTCCGCGAACGCGGCTGGGCCGGCTGCGCCGTCTACGACTGCCTCGGCGCCGGACAGAAGGTGTCACAGACCACGTACGGGGGCCGCGACTGGCGGCGGAACCACGGCCTGGCGCGCGAGATGTTCGCCGTGTTCCCGGTGGTGCGGCAGCTGCACGAGCTGCTGCGGTACCTCACCGAGGCGGTCGGGCTGGCCCGGAAGGGCGACCTTCGGGACGCGCTGGGCGAGGCGCTGGCCCGCGTCGACCGGCTGAGCCGTGGGCGCCCGGACGAGCTGCTGGCCCTCGACGTGGGCGGCGTGCGCGCCGAGGTCAACCCGCTGCTGGCGGCGACCGGCGCGCAGGTGCGCGCGGCCGCCGTGCCCGGGAGCCGGGGCGGCGCGGACCACCGGGGAGCCGACCTGTTCGGGGCGCGCCTCCGGGGCGCGGACCTGCGGGCGGCGAACCTGCGGGGCGCCTGCCTGGTCGCCGCGGACCTGCGCCGGGCCGACCTGCACACGGCCGACGTCACCGGCGCCGACCTGCGCGACGCGGACCTGCGCGACGCGGACCTGCGGGGCGCGGACCTCACCGGCGTGCTGTTCCTGCTTCCGTCGCAGCTGGACGCCGCGCGCGGCGACGCGGCGACCCGGCTCCCGGACGGGCTCCCCCGGCCGGCGCACTGGCCCGGCTGAGCAGAGGGTTCGCCGCGCGGCGGTGCGGTCGCGGACGTCAGAGGAACGGCAGGTCGTACGCGTCGGCGATCAGGGCGTAGCTGCGGACGCGGGCGTCGGGCGTGTGCGCGTTGGCCGTCAGCATCAGTTCGTCCGCGCCGGTGCGCTCGGCCAGCGCGTCGAGCCCGTCCCGTACGGCGTCCGGTGTGCCGTGCACCACGTTGGCCAGCCACCCGTCGACGAAGTCCTGCTCCGCCGGTCCGAACGGGTACGCCGCGGCCTCCTCGGGCGTGGGGACGAGTCCGGGCCGTCCGGTGCGCAGCCGCAGCATCGCCAGTGCGCCGGTCATGACCTGGCGCCGTGCCGCCTCCTCGTCGTCCGCCGCGAGCGCGGAGACGCCGATCAGCGCGTAGGGCTCGGACAGCGCCTCCGAGGGGCGGAAGGTCTCCCGGTACAGGGCGAGGGCGGGCTGCGTCTGGGCGGCGGAGAAGTGGTGGGCGAAGGCGAACGGCAGGCCCAGCTCCCCGGCGAGACGGGCGCTGAAGCCGGAGGAGCCGAGCAGCCAGATCGGCGGACGCGACCCGTCGCCGCCCTGGACCGGCCCCGGCACGGCGTGCACGCGGCCGTGGTAGCGGTGCGCGGGCGGGAAGTCGTCGTCGAGGAACCGGGTCAGTTCCAGCAGTTGCTGCGGGAACTCGTCGGCGTCCGGGCGCGGCTGGTCGGTGCGGCGCAGTGCGGAGGCGGTGAGCCCGTCGGTTCCGGGAGCGCGGCCCAGGCCCAGGTCCACGCGGCCGGGCGCGAGGGCCTCCAGCGTGCCGAACTGTTCGGCGACGGAGAGCGGGGCGTGGTTGGGGAGCATCACGCCGCCGGAGCCGAGGCGGATGCGGTCGGTGTGGGCGGCGAGATGCGCCAGGATCACGGCCGGCGCGGTGCTGGCGACGCCCGGCATGGAGTGGTGCTCGGCCACCCAGTGGCGGGTGAAGCCGCGGGACTCCGCGAGGCGGGCGAGGCGGACGGAGGTGCGGAAGGCGTCGGTCGGGGTGTGTCCGGCGCCGACGGTGGCCAGGTCGAGGACGGAGAGGGGGACGGGCGCGGTGCCCCTCGCCTCGCCGCGTATCGCTTCGCTGTTCGCCGCCGGGTCACTCACGGGGTGGGACTCGCCTTCTCGTTCGGTAGCGCCTTCGTGAGGCGGCAACCGTGCACCGGGCCGCGTCATTCCCGCGCCGGTGCGGGTGAGGCGTCGGCGGCGGGCGCCGGACCTGCTTCCCCCGGGTGTGGGAGGGCTCCCGGAGGAGCCCTCCCACACCCGGGGCGGCGGGGCTACGCCCCGAAGAGGCGGCCCAGCGGCGGGCAGGTGACCGTGCGGTCGAGGAGGCGGAGCCCTTCCCAGACGGTGACCTGGTTGGCGGTGAGGACCGGCTTGCCGAGGACGGCCTCGATCTCCGGAATCCACGCCGCCGTGTGCAGCGCCGTGTCCGGCAGCAGGACGGCCTGCGCGTCGGGGTGGTCACCGCCGCGGGCGAGGGCGAGCACCTCCTCCTTGCCCCAGGTGCCGACCTCGGCCGCGGTGATGATGCCGCTGCCGCACATCGAGACCACCTCCGCGCCGGCGGACTTGAGGAACGCGGTGAAGAGTTCCGCGACGTCCTCCGGGTAGGTCGCCGCGATCGCGACGCGCTCGGCGCGGAGCGCCTGGACGGCGCGGGCGAAGGCGAACGAGGTGCTGGAGGCGGGCAGGCCGGCCGTGGCGGACAGCTCGCGCACCTGGTCGTGCGCGCCCTCCCAGCCGAAGACGAAGCTGGCGCTGGTGCAGGACCAGACGACGGCCTCGACGTCGTGCCGCTTGACCTCCGCCACGCGGTCGGCGAGCCGGTGGGCGGAGCCCATCTCCAGCAGCGCGTCGGCCCGGTGGGCGTCCTCGCCGATGTCGGTGTGCACGAGGGGCAGGCGCACGTCGGCGCCCGCCTCGTTCAGGATGCCCTCCAGTCGCGGGTAGTCGTCCTCCGCCGAGTGGCCGGGGTAGAGGAACCCCACAGCGTTCGCCATCTACGCCTCCTTCGTCTCTTTCGTTCGTTCGTTGCTCTGCCGGAGTTCGGCCGGAGGCCCGCCGGCCCTGCGCCGGGGACACGCCGGCCTGCCGCCGTGTCCGTACCTTCATGGAGGTGCCGGGCCCTCGCAGGGCCCGGCACCCCGTCCGTCGCCGTCTTCGTCGCGCTCCGACGGACCAGGCCCTACACGGGAGGCTGCGGGCCTCTGCCCCACTCGTCGTACCAGGGCTGTGCCTCGGCCTCGTGGCCGTCGAGCACCGGGTCGGCCGGGGAGGGCGCGGCGGCGGTCGCGGGCGGGGGCAGTACCGGCTCGGCCGGTTCCTCCTCCGTCACGGCCGCCCCCGGCAGCTCTTCGGCGACCGGCTCGAACGCGGTCTCCCGGAGGACGGGCTCGCCCTCCGCGACCGCGGGCTCGGCCGTGGTCGGCGTCATCGCCGCCGGGCCGCGTCGGGCCACCGGGTCCAGCAGCGCCTGGTAGGCGCCCACGGCGTCCTTGCCGATGCGGCGCAGCGCGGCCCAGACGGTCACCTGGTTCGCGGAGACCACCGGCATCCGCAGCTCCGCTTCGAGCTGCGGGATGACGTCGTAGGTGGGCAGGTTGGTGCAGCTGATGAAGAGTGCGTCGGGCTGGTCGTCGGCGACCGCCTCGCGTGCCATGCCGACCACGTCCCGGTAGGGGACGCGCCAGATCTCGCGGGTGAGGCCGAGGTAGCTGCGGCCGGTGACCGCGATGCCGGCTTCGCCGAGGAAGTCCTCCAGCGAGTCGGTGACCGACTTGGTGTACGGGGTGACGACGGCGACGCGGCGCACGCCGAGCTCCTCCAGCGCTTCCAGCAGCGCGCCGGAGGTGGTGAGGGCGGGCGCCTCGCCCGCGCTCTCCATCGCGACGCTCATCGCGCGTTCTCCTGCCGTGCCGCCGACGAAGCTGCCGGACGTGCAGGCGTAGGCCAGCACTTCGGGGGCCACGGCGCCGAGCGCGTTGACGGCCTCGCGCAGCGTCTCGTGCTCGCTGACGAGCCGGGCCAGGTCGAGGCTGACCTCGACGGGGACGAACGGGGTCCGCGTCAGGTGCAGCGACACGTCGTCCGGCACCCAGCGCCACAACTCGCGGTCCAGCGCGAAGTCGAAGGGTGCCACGATTCCGACGCCGCGCTGCGGCTGCGGTCCACCGAGGAAGGAGACATCCATTTACACGAGCCCCAAACAGACGAAGGGGTGGCGGACATGCCAAGAGGATGGGGGAAAGAAAAAGGGAAACCGGCCGGGCCGGGACGCCGGGACAGATGCCTTCATTGACGAAGGTAGAGCCCGCTACCTACCGTGGTCAATCCTTCCCGGTGGGCCGCCTCGCGGCTCTTCGTCACACTCCCCTTCCACCCCTGCCCGGTGCACCGCACGACACTCTCCGGCCACCCTCCTCCGATTGGTTGACGCCTGTATGTCCGACACCTGCGTACTGGTCCTGGACACCGATCCGCTGCCCGACCTCGACCGCCTCTCGGGCCGCGCGAGGGTGGTGCACGCGGACGAGAAATCCCTGGCAGAACGGCTGCCGGAGGCGGATGTGCTGCTCGTGTGGGATTTCCTGTCGGACGCCGTGCGGGAGGCGTGGCCGGGTGGTGGACCCCGCCCGCGCTGGGTCCACACGCCGTCCGCCGGGGTGGACCGGTTGCTGCCCGAGCTGGCGGATTCGGACACCGTCCTCACCAACGCACGCGGCGTATTCGACCAGCCCATTGCCGAATACGTGACCGGCCTCGTCGTGGCCATGGCCAAGGATTTCCGCGGGAGCTGGGAATTGCAGCGCGAGCGGCGCTGGCGGCACCGTGAGACATTCCGCGTCGGCGGCACCCGGGCGGTGGTGGTCGGTTCGGGCCCGATCGGCCGGAAAATCGGCCGCACGCTTATGGCACTCGGTGTCACGGTGGATCTCGTGGGGCGCACGGAGCGGGAAGGAGATCCGGACTTCGGACGCGTCCACGCCATCGACGGTATGCACACCCTTCTGGCCGGGGCCGACTGGGTGGTGTGCGTCGCTCCGCTGACCGAGTCCTCGCGCGGCATGTTCGACGCGGCGGCGTTCTCCCGGATGAAGCCGGGGGCGCACTTCATCAACGTGGGCCGCGGTCAGCACGTGGTGGAGGCGGACCTGCTGGAGGCGCTGCACGGCGGCCGCATCGCCGGGGCGGCGCTCGACGTGTTCCACACCGAGCCGCTGCCGGAGGACAGCCCGCTGTGGGAGGCGCCCGGCCTGTGGATCTCCCCGCACATGAGCGGCGACACCGTCGGCTGGCGGAACGACCTGGCCGTGCAGTTCCTGGACAACTTCGACCGCTGGTACGCCGGCGAGCCGCTGCACAACGTCGTGGACAAGGGCCTCGGCTATGTCCCCGCGACCTGACCCGTCCCACCGTTCCGTCCCTCACGGCACTCAGGAGGCCGCGTTGTCCGATCTCACCGCCCTGACCGCGTCCCGGCTCGTCGCCGGGTACGCCGCCGGCGACTTCTCGCCCGTCGAGGTCACGCGTGCCGCGCTGGAGCACGCCGAGGCCGCGCAGCCGCGGCTCAACGCGTTCGTCCGCCTTCTGGGCGAGACCGCGCTGGAGGAGGCGCGGGCCAGCGAGGACCGGTGGCGCCGCGGCGAACCGGCCGGGCTGGTCGACGGGGTGCCGGTGACGGTCAAGGACATCCTGCTGCAGCGCGGCGTCCCCACCTTCAAGGGCTCGTGGTCCGTGGGTGAGGACTCCCGGCCGTGGGACGAGGACGCCCCCTCGGTGGCGCGGCTGCGGGAGAACGGCGCCGTCTTCCTGGCCCGCACCACCACGCCGGAGTTCGGCTGGAAGGGTGTGACGGACAGCCCGCGGCACGGCGCGACCGGCAACCCGTACGACCCGGAGCGCACGGCGGGCGGGTCCAGCGGGGGCAGTGCGGCCGCGGTGGCGGTCGGTGCCGGGCCGCTGAGCCTGGGCACGGACGCGGGCGGCTCGGTGCGCATCCCGGCGTCGTTCACCGGCACCTTCGCGCTGAAGCCGACGTACGGCCGGGTGCCGATGTACCCGGCGAGCGCGTTCGGCACGCTGGCGCACGTCGGCCCCATGACGCGGGACGCGGAGGACGCGGCCCTGCTGATGGACGTGATCAGCGGCCCGGACGCGCGGGACTGGTCACAGCTCGGCCCGGTCGCGGGCACCTTCCGCGACGGCCTGGCGGGCGGAGTGGCGGGCCTGCGGATCGCCTACTCCCCCAGCTTCGGCGGGCAGGTGGACGTGGACCCGGAGGTGGCCGCAGCCGTGCGGCGCGGCGTGGACCTGCTGACGGACCTGGGCGCGCACGTGGTGGAGGCGGACCCGGGCTTCACGGACCCGGTGGAGTCCTTCCACGTGCTGTGGTTCTCCGGCGCGGCGCGCACCACGCAGTTCTTCACCGACGCGGAACGGGAGCGGATGGACCCGGGCCTGCGGGAGGTCAGCGAGCTGGGGGCGCGGATGAGCGCGCTGGACTACCTCGCCGCCGTGGACGAGCGGATGGCGCTGGGCCGGCACATGGGCCGCTTCCACGAGGAGTACGACCTGCTGGTGACGCCGACCATGCCGATCACGGCGTTCGGCAACGGGGTGGAGGTGCCGGCCGGGTCGGAGAACCCGCGCTGGACGAGCTGGACGCCCTTCACCTACCCGTTCAACCTCACCCAGCAGGCGGCGTGCTCGCTGCCCTGCGGAGTGGACGGCGACGGGATGCCGATCGGCCTCCAGATCGTGGGACCCCGGCACGGGGACGCGCTGGTGCTGCGGGCGGCGCACGCGCTGTACGGCGCGGGCGTGGCCTCCGGCGTACGGCCTCCCGCGGCCTGACGCCGCACACCCGGGGCTGGCCCTTCCCGGCCGCGGGCCGCCTGCGGCCTCGGACTCGGACTCGGACTCGGACGGCACGCTCTCGGGTACACGTACGGCCCCCGCCCGCCTCGGGCGGGGGCCGTACGCGCCTGTGCGGGGCGTGGGCCGGGTGTGGGTCAGGCGCGGCGGAAGTTGAGCGTCTCGCCGAGCGCGCCGGCCCGCCACAGGTCCTGGCAGGCGTCGGCCATCCGGTCGAGGCCGTCCACGACCGCCCCCCACACGATGCCGGGCACCCACCCCGCGTCACCGTTGATCAGCAGGTTGTTGCGTTCGTAGAAGAGCGCGAGGTCCACCACGGTGGTGCGTCCCTGGTGCTTGGCCTCGGTCTCGTAGCCGTAGGACTTCGTGCCCAACTGTGTGTCGGTGAAGGTGAAGTAGCACAGGTCGCCGGGGATGGGCGTGATGGTGGGATTCTCCAGCGGGGGTTCCTCCGGGGCGAACGGCGGGATGAGGGCGTAGATCTCGTTGCGCGCGTACTTGGCGTGGTACACGTCGCCGCCGAGAGGCAGCGCGTTCCACACCGCGTCACAGGTGATCGGCGCGCGCTCGTCGAGGAGCCTGGCCGTGCAGCTCACCCCTCGCTTGTCCAGGGACACTTCGATGAAGCGGTCCGGCATGCTGCCTCCCTCTCACGTTCTGGCCCGGCGCGGTGCCCGGAGCGGTGCCGACGGGTGACCCCGCCGTCGTGTCGGGCGGGGATCTTCTCCCCGCCCGTCAATACTGGCGCGACCTGTCAATACCGGCGCCGTCGTCAAGCCCACAACGGTGTCATCAAGGGCTGGAAACGATCTGCATGCTTTTCCTCAGCTTGGGTAGCCGCGCGCCCATGGCTCCACCACTCAGGGCGAGAACGCCATTCGAAGGAAAAGGTATCGGCCGTCGCTCACTCCTTGCAGGAGCGGCGGCGTTCGGTGCGTTCGGCGCGGCGGGGTGCACCATCGCACCGCCGCAGGGAAAGGTCGAAGGGGGCGACCTGCTCAAGCGCCTGCAGGACAAGGGCGTGGTCCGGCTCGGCATCGCCAGCGAGCCGCCGTACGGCTTCGTCAACAAGGAGGGCGAGGCCACGGGTGAGGCTCCCGCCATCGCCAAGTACATCTTCGAGAAGCTGGGCGTGCCGGAGACCCAGGCCGTCCCGGTCGAGTTCAGCGCGCTCATCCCCGGGCTGAAGGCCCAGCAGTTCGACACGGTCGCGGCGGGCATGTACATCAACCCGGTCCGCTGTGAGCAGGTGCTCTTCGCGGATCCGGACTACATCATGCTCGACTCCTTCATCGTGCCGAAGGGCAATCCGAAGGGCATCAAGACCTACAAGGAGATCGCCGAGCAGGGGCTGAAGCTCGCCACCGGCGAGGCGTACGCCGAGATCGACTACGCGCTGGGCAACGGCGTGAAGGAGAGCGACCTGCTCATCCTTCCCGACCAGGTGGCCGGCGTGAGCGCGGTCAGCTCCGGCCGGGTCGCCGCGTTCGCCGGCACCAACATCACGGTGACGCGGGCGGTGAAGGGCTCCGACCGCGTCGAGGCGACTGACGCCTTCCAGCCGTACGTCGACGGCGATCCGATGTACGGCGCGGGCGGCTTCGCGTTCCGCCTGTCGGAGAAGAACCTGCGTGACGCCTTCAACGAGGAGCTGCTCAAGCTCAAGGAGAACGACTACGCCGGTCTGCTCAAGCTGATGGAGCCCTTCGGCTTCACGAAGGACGAGATGACCGATCTGACGGCGAAGGAGCTGTGCTCCTGATGATGACCTCAGGCATGTTCACGACCTGGTTCCTGCCAGGCATCTGGATCACCATCCAGGTACTCCTGTACAGCGCGGCGCTGGCCGCCGTGGTGTCGTTCGTCGTCGGCATCCTGCGCACCTCGGACGTGTGGATCGTCCGCTTCCTCTCCGGCGCCTACTTCGAGATCTTCCGCGGGACCTCGGCGCTGGTGATGATGTTCTGGATGGTCTTCGCGGTGCCCACGCTGCTGAACCTCCAGTTCGTGCCGATGTTCGCGGGCGTGCTCGCGCTGGGCCTCACCTACGGGGCCTACGGCTCGGAGATCGTGCGCGGCGCCCTCGCCGCGGTGGCACCTGCTCAGCGCGAGGCGGGGATCGCACTGAGCTTCACCAAGATGCAGCGGCTGCGGCGGGTCGAGATCCCGCAGGCCTGGCCCGAGATGGTGCCGCCGTTCAACAACCTGCTGATCGAACTGCTCAAGGGCACGGCGCTGGTCTCCACCATCACCGTCGCCGACATGCTGTTCGCGGCGAACCTGATCAGGATCGTCGACGTGGAGAGCGCGCCGATCTACACCCTGATCCTGGTCCTGTACTTCGTCATCGCCTTCGCGCTCACCCGCGGCATGCGCGCCCTGGAGCGGCAGGCCAAGGCGGGCATCGGCCAGAAGCCGGAGAAGAAGGGCGGCCTGCTGAGCCGGCGGCTGAACCCCACCGGCATGAGCACGGAAGCCCGTAGTCACGGCGCGGGAGGCGCGGCATGAACGAGGCATGGGACTGGAGTGTCGTCGAGGAGTTCATGCCTCGCTTCTGGGACGGTGTGATCGTCACCTTCCAGGCGCTGCTGCTGGGCTCGCTCATCGCGTTCACGCTCGGCCTGGTCTGGGCCATCGCACAGCGCTCCGAGAAGGTCTGGATCAGCTGGCCGGTGACGGCGTTCACGGAGTTCATCCGGAACACGCCGCTGCTGGTGCAGCTGTTCTTCCTGTTCTACGTGGTGCCCGAGTGGGGTCCTGCGATGTCGCCGCTCACCACCGGTGTGATCGGCCTCGGCCTGCACTACTCGACGTACACCGCCGAGGTGTACCGCGCCGGCATCAACGGTGTGCCGGTCGGCCAGTGGGAGGCAGCCACCGCGCTGAGTCTGCCGAAGGTCCGCACCTGGACCTCGGTGATCCTGCCGCAGGCCATCCGCCGGGTCGTGCCCGCACTGGGCAACTACGTGGTGTCCATGCTGAAGGACTCGCCGCAGATCGCGGTCATCGGCGCCTTCGAGATGTTCGGAGAGGCGTCGGCCTTCAGCAACGAGACCTTCACCACGGAGGCCATCACCGTCGTCGGTATCGCGTTCATCGTCATCGCGTACCCGGCATCCGTTCTTCTTCGAGCTCTGGAGCGTCGTCTTGTCCAGTGACCACACCCCTTCGAAAGCCACCGCGAACCCGTCCGTGGACGGAAGCGAGCTCATCCGCTTCGACGGCGTGACCAAGCGCTTCGGGAGCAACGTCGTCCTGGACAACCTGGACTTCACCGTCTCCTCCGGCAAGCACGTCACGCTGATCGGCCCCTCCGGATCGGGCAAGACCACGATCCTGAGACTGCTGATGACCCTGCTCAAGCCGGACGACGGCACCATCAAGGTCGCCGGCGACTACCTCACGCACGAGCAGAAGGGCGGCCAGCTCGTCCCGGCGGGCGAGAAGCACGTCCGCGAGGTGCGCAAGAAGATCGGCATGGTCTTCCAGCAGTTCAACCTGTTCCCCAACATGAAGGTGCTCCGCAACATCACCGAGGCGCCGGTGCACGTCCTGGGCATGTCCAAGGACGAGGCGGAGCAGCGCGCCCGCGAGCTGCTGGAACTGGTCGGGCTCACCGAGCACATCGACAAGTACCCCACGCAGCTCTCCGGCGGTCAGCAGCAGCGCGTGGCCATCGCCCGCGCGCTGGCGATGCGCCCGCAGGTGCTGCTGCTGGACGAGGTCACCTCGGCGCTCGACCCGGAGCTGGTGGCCGGCGTCCTGGACGTGCTGCGCGACATCGCGCACACCACGGACATCACGATGCTCGTCGTCACCCACGAGATGAACTTCGCGCGGGACATCTCCGACGACGTGCTGATGTTCGACTCCGGCCGGGTGATCGAGTCCGGCGCGCCGGAGAAGATCTTCACCGACCCGGAGCACGAGCGCACCCGCGAGTTCCTCAGCGCGGTGCTCTGAACCGCCGCGCCGGACGGCCGCGGTGCCGTGCCCCTCGGGGCGCGGCGCCGCGGCCGTCCGTTCTTTCCGGCCTTCACCGGCCCCCCATATTCCGCTTCCGTGCTGTCGGCATATGACGAAGGTGGCAACACCCCGCGCACGGAAGGGTGTTGACGGTTATCGTGTACGCATGCCCGTCACCCCCCGCTTCGGCAACGCAGCGGATGGTCACTACCTTCCAGGGGGTCTTCCGTGACACTCCGGCCCGATCCGACGGCGCGCACGCACTCGGTCCAGTACGCCCTGCGCGTGCTGGAGACGGTCGCCCGGCATCCGGGCGGCATCGACGAGGAGCGACTCCTCCGGGACACCGGCCTGCCGCCCGGCCACCTCTCCCATCTGCTGCTGATGCTGCGTCGCGAGGGCTACCTCGAACAGGTCGAGGACGACGCGTACGTCGTCGGCGAGTCGCTGGTGCTGCTGTCCTCCGGCGGCGACCGGGAGCGGGCGCTGCGCGACCGCATCGACCGGACGCTCTCCGAGCTGCGCGACACCCTCGGCGCGGCGGTCTACCTGAGCCGCTACACGGACGGCGAGGTGGAGATCATGCGCTGCGCCGACAGCCCGGAGACCCCGGCTGCCAACGAGTGGGTCGACTTCCGCTCGGCCGGGCACGCGACCGCGATCGGCAAGTGCCTGCTGGGCCAGCTCGACCACGACGGGCGCCGCGACCACCTCGCCCGGCACCGCACCGCCCGCCTCACCTCGCGGACGATCACCGACGAGCAGTTCCTGCTGAACACCCTGGACAGACAGCCGCCCACCGTCCCCGTGCTCGACCTCCAGGAGTACGCGGTGGGCACCGTCTGCGCCGCCGTGCCCGTCACCGCCGGCACCGCCGTGGGCTGCCTCGCCCTCTCGCTCCCCGTCGAACACGCACACCGCCTGCGCACCGCCGCCGAAACCCTCAACGAACGCGCCGCCCCCGTGATGCTCTCCCTGGCCATCTGAGGACGCAACGACACAAAGGGGGCGGGAGCCCGTGGTCACGAGCACCGCACGGGACCAGGTAGTATTTCCTCCGTCGACACGCGCCGTTAGCTCAGTTGGTTAGAGCAGCTGACTCTTAATCAGCGGGTCCGGGGTTCGAGTCCCTGACGGCGCACAGACACCGAAGGCCCCTCGCCGAGCGAGGGGCCTTCGCCGTTTCCGGCCGGACGGGCCGCCGCACGCCCGCTCACGGCCGCCGCACGCCGTCCGCCGGTGCGGCAGAGCCGCGAACGCGGCCCGGGGGTTAAATGGACGGTGAGGGGCGTCGAGACGGTACGGCTCCTCGCCCGAGGAAGAGGCAGAGCCCGGGAGAACCACCGACGGAGAGGGCGGCAGTGGACGACAGCTCGTGGAAGGACTTCGCCTCCCACCTGGCGGAACTGGCCCGGAGCCTGCTGGCCCAGGAGTCCGTGCAGGACACCCTCGACCTGATCGTGGACAACGCCGTGCGGCTCGTGGACGGCTGCGACTACGCCGGCATCCTCACCGTCGAGGGCGGCAGGAAGGTCCGCACCCTGGCGTCGACCGACCAGCTCGTGCGGGAGTCGGACGCGGCCCAGGAGGAGTACGCCCAGGGGCCGTGCTTCGACGCGGCCCGCAAGCGCAACGAGATCTACCGCATCAAGGACATGACGACCAACGTGGAGCGGTGGCCCCGCTACGCGCCACGGGCCCGGCAGCTCGGCATCGGCTCCATGATGGGCATCCTGCTCTACACCGAGGACGACAACCTCGGCGCGCTCGACATGTACGCGGCCGAGCCGCGCACCTTCAGCCAGGAGTCCGAGCAGGCGGGCTGGCTGCTCGCCTCGCACGCGGCGGTCGCCCTCTCCAGCGCCCGGAGTCACGCCCAGCTCGCCACGGCGCTGGAGTCGCGCAGCGAGATCGGCGAGGCCCTGGGCATCCTCATGGAGCGGTACAAGGTCTCCGAGGCCGAAGCCTTCGCGGTGCTGCGCAAGAGTTCGCAGGACCAGAACGTCAAGCTCCGGGACATCGCACGCCGGGTGACCGAGACCGGCGAGATCCCCGGCGCACGCTGACCTCCGTCCCGGCCCCTTCGTGCGGGGTCCGGGCGCACCGGCCGTCTCCCGGTCGTCCTCGTGGTCTCCCCGCCGGCCTACCTGGGCGCCGGCCGGTGGCCGACGCCACACCTCCGTCGCCGCCGCCCGGGCCGGGCGGGTGTTTGGGCTGTTCGGGGCGGGGCAGCGGTGTGATCAGTGCTTCAGATCGGGAGGCACACAGCGCGGGAGTTCTCCGCTTCCGTGTGACCAGGCGCGGCGCCGAAGGCGCCGGGTCCGGGTCTGTGTGTCCTCTCCCGCGCTGTCCCCTGTCCGGGCAGTCGATGGGAGAGGACCCCGCCGTGACCCTTGCGCCCACCCGAACCTCCGCGCAGGCGCCTTCCGGCGCCACCGCCGCGCACCCCCCGGCGTCGGGCGCGCGCCGCTCTCCGGCCGGGTACGACGCCCGGGGCGGCCCGCCCTCCCCCGGCTGCGCGGTTCCCGCACCCGGATCCTCCGCCCAGGTCGGGCCCTCCGCCCGGCCGCGCGTCCGTCCGGCGAAGCGATTCTGACCGGACCGGGGCGGTTTCAAGGCGCCGTGTCACGGCTACCGGGACGGCATACGCGCGAGCAACCGGTTGCCAGTGCGAAGGCGCCGGAGGTTGGGACCTCACAGCCTCCGGCGCCGCTTTCTCGTCGAGCGACTCCTCTCCTCGCCTGCCGTCCCGAGGTGCCTCCCCGCCTGCCGTCCCGCACCGCGACGTACCCCTTGCCCACCGGCCTTCCGGCGACCGCGCCCTGTCGGCGCACGCCGGGGCCACCGTTACCGAGGACGAGGAATGAGCACCTTCGACGACGCAGACCGTGATGCCGAGGGCCGGAGGGCCGTCGTGCCGGACGGCGCGGGTCCGGCCGGAGGGCCGGCGTCCGTGGACGGCGACGGCCACGGCGACGGCGAGGGCCGGGACGACCTCCTGGGCGCGGCACGCCGGGTCGCCCTGGAGGCCGAGGTCGAACGGCTGCGCGACGAGGTCGGGCAGCTCCAGCAGGCGATCGAGAGCCGCGCCGTGATCGACCAGGCGCGCGGCATGGTGATGGTGATGTGCCGCTGCACGCCGCACTCGGCGTGGGACGTACTGGTGGAGGTCTCCCAGCACACCAACACCAAGCTGCGCACGGTGGCCGGTTCCCTGGTGGCCACCACGGACGGATCGACGCGGATGCCGCGGGAGTTGAGCACCGCGCTGGCCGAGGCGCTGCGCAGACGCCGCGGCCACCGGACCCACCGGCAGCGATGAGGGCCGCTCCGGGCCGTACAACGCCCCGGCGCGGCCTTTCGTTCGAGACGCAATGTCTTGTACCTGACAGAGTCACCCCGCACCATGGCGGGGACCACCGCCTCCCGGGGCCACGCCGACCCGTCTGCCGGCGTGCCAGTGGTCCGGCGGTCCGCGTCTCCCGGCGCACGCGGCTGCGCCGTATCCCCCCACTCGCGCCGAGAGCGGAGACGAGTCGATGACCTGGAAGGTGTTCAGACGCTCCCGAGGCACGATCCTCGGCATGGCCGTCGCGCTGTCGCTGACCACGGGCGTGCAGGCCGCGACCGCCGCCCCCGCACCCGACGGCCCCCGCGGGCCGGCCGGGAACGCGGTGAACACCGCGTTCGCCGACGCCGCCGCCGAGTTCGACGTCCCCCGCGACCTGCTGGTGGCCGTCGGCTACGGCGAGACCCACCTGGACGGCCACGACGGCGAGCCCAGCCACGCGAACGGCTACGGCGTGATGCACCTGGTGAGCAACCCGGAGCGGCACAGCCTGGAGCGCGCCGCGAAGCTCACCGGCGAGTCCGTCGCCGACCTCAGGGGCGAGACCCCGGCCAACATCCGCGGCGGCGCCGCCGTCCTCCGCGGCCTCGCCGACGACCTCGGCCTGGACGCGGCCGAACGCGACGACACCGACGCGTGGTACCGCGCGGTCGCCCGCTACGGCACCGCGGACAGTGACCAGGCCGCCCGCCTGTACGCGGACGCGGTCTACGGCATCCTGTCCGACGGCCTCCGCACCTTCGTCGCCGGCGGCGAGATGGTGCAGGTCGCGCCGCAGGACGTGGCGCCCGAGCGCGGCCGGTACGCCGAGGTGTCCCGCCTCCCGGGCATCCAGAGCGCCGACTACCCGCCGGCCCACTGGGTCCCGGCGAGCTCGAGCAACTACTCGTCCGGCCGGTCCTCCGCGATCACCCACATCGTGGTGCACGTGACGCAGGGCTCGTACGGCGGGACCATCAGCTGGTTCCAGAACCCGTCCGCCCAGGTCAGCGCCCACTACGTGGTCCGCTCCTCCGACGGCGACGTCACGCAGATGGTCCGTGACGGGGACACCGCCTGGCACGCCCGCTCGGGCAACCCGTACTCCGTCGGCATCGAGCACGAGGGCTACGTCGACGACCCGTCCTGGTTCACCGACGCCATGTACCGCTCCTCCGCCGCGCTGACCAAGCACCTCGCCGACCGCTACGGCATCCCCAAGGACCGCGCGCACATCGTCGGCCACCACGAGGTCCCCGGCAACGACCACACCGACCCCGGCCCCCACTGGGACTGGAACTACTACATGTCGCTGGTCGGCGGCGGTGGCGGCGGCACCGGGACGCCCTTCCCGACCTGGGGCTCCGGCGTGAACATCCGCGAGGCCGCCACCACGGACTCCGCCGTCGTCGGCACCCTCGGCGGCCCGACGACGGTGCGCGTCGAATGCCAGGTGCGGGGCCAGATGGTCAACTACGACGGCTACAGCAACGACGCCTGGTCGTACGTGCCCGCCTACGGCGGCTACCTCTCCAACATCTTCATCGACGTCTCCGACGCCTGGTTGCCGGGCGTCCCCACCTGCTGAAGTCCCTCTCCCCAGCCGAGGGCCGCGGTTCCCGCCAGGGACCGCGGCCCTCGGGCGTCCGCACGAGGGCGGGAGCCGCCGTCAGGGCGGCGGGCCGTCCAGCAGCGCCCGTCCGAGCGGCGTCCTGCGGTGCAACACGTGCGTACCGTGCCGGCTGGTCGTGAGCAGCCCGGCCTCGCGCAGCACCGACGCGTGCCGGCTGGCGGTCGACGGCGCCAGATCCATCGCGGTGGCCAGTGCCGTCGTCGTCATCGGCCTGCCCAGCAGCTCCAGCATCCGCGCGCGCGAGGCGCCGATGAGCTGCGCAACAGGGGGCGTGGCCCGGCCCTGCCGGGTGCGCAGCAGCCAGCCGGGTGTCGGCGACAGCGGATGCACCAGCACCGGCGGCAGCTCCTCGTCCACGAGGGCGAGCGGGGTGCGGACGCAGAAGAAGCTCGGCACCAGCGTCAACGTGCGCCCGGCGAGGTGCAGTTCACGCCGCACCGGGTACGGCGCCAGCAGCGTGTCGCCGCGCGCCTGCCAGCCGGGCAGCTCGGTATAGCTGGCGAGCAGCCCCTCCGCGCCGCCGGCGAGGGCCACTTCGCCGCGCCGGGACCGGTCGGCGGCGGCCTGCGCCCGTATCGCCGGCCCGTACGGCGCGACCGCCACCTCGTAGTACCGGCGCAGCCCCGTGCCCAGCCGGCGCAGCGCCTCCGGCTCACCGGCGGCCAGCGACCGCAGCCCGGACGGCACCGGCCCGCCGGAGTACGTGTGCAGCCGCTCCAGTTCGGCGGCGAGCCGCCGCCTCGGGGTGGACAGCACCCGCTCCACGGCCGCCTCGAAGTCGACCCCGGTCTCGCCGCGTCCGGGCGTGAGGAAGTCCGGGAAGTACGGTGCGGCCGGGCAGACGCGCATCAGGTCCTGGACGACACCGGTCAGTCCGGCCCGCTCCAGCGCCGCCCGCACCTCCCGGCGCCACGGGTCGAACGTCAGCGCCGCCTGCTGGTTCTGCAGCAGATGCAGGCTGAGCACGACCTCCCACATCGGGTCCGCACCCTCGGCGACCCGCAGCCGCGCCAGCTCCCCGCGCGAGAATTCCACTTGCAGCACGACACGACACCCCCGCAGGGTCACGTCCCCGGTCGCCGGGATTCTACCGACCCCACCCCCGGCCCACCCGCCTCAACAGCCGTCCCATCCCCGTGATGCGCTTCTCGCGTTGGCTATGGGGCTTGGCGTTCGGCTGCCAGAAGGAAGCTCATCGTGTGTTGATCATCACACAGCGTATGGCGCTCACGAGTTCATTACTTGTTGCGCACATGCCGTGCCGGGCATAGCGTGACGCCTTGTTGATCACTGCCCAGATGGCCAAATGGCTGCGGTTTCAACGGAGTTGAAGGCAGGGGGGCTTCAGCCGGCTGATCACGTGATGTTCCTTCTGCTGTCTCCCAGTTTCATCACGGCCACAAGCTGTGACCACTTTTGGAGAGGACACGCAGTGCGATTCTCAATCAAGAACGTTGCCCGCGCCGCAGCGCTGGCGGGCGTGACCGTGGCAGCGCTTGGTACCGCTACGACGGCACAGGCGGAGTCGCGTTCTTCCGAGGGCCAGGCATCCCTCATGGCCAGCTGCCCGAGCAGCGGCTACATCTTCCGCTACATGACCTGCACCACCTTGAGCAGTGGTGTGCTCACTCACGCGAAGTACACCAACGACGTGACGTGGACCGAGTACGAAAAGGACAGCGGCAGCCGCATCTACCGCAGACTGGGCTATCAGGGCAACGGCAACGGCTGGGGTGGCTGGGGCTACCAGTCTTCCGGTGAGACGGACGCCAAGACCTGGACGGGCCTGGAGTACTGCAACGCCACGATCGGAGTGATGGAGGTCAGCGGGCAGCAGACCTTCCAGACCCCGCTCGCCGACTGCTGAGGAACACCCCGTGACCGCTCCGGTCGACCCCCGGTTGAGGGGTCGACCGGAGCGGTCCCGTCTGCCTGCCGCCCTGGCCCCGTATACCTCGATAGGCTCTCCTCCTCGTGTTCTCTGCGATCTTCAAAGAACAGACGGCATTCATTGTCGTCGCCTCACTAGCGGTGCTGCTCGTCGCAGCCGCTGGCTACTTCCTCGCCGACCGGCACGCCGAGCGCGCCTGGTCATGGGCCATCCTGGGGGCAGCGGTGGCGGCGGAGGTTGCTCTCACTCTGTTCCTCTCCGGTGGAAGGGGGAACTCGAGCACGGGCAAGTGCGTGGTCAACCACGACTTCGCCGAACCCTTTGCCACCACCCAGGGCATCCTCAACCTTGCGCTGTTCGTCCCCATCGGGATCTTCGGCGTCCTGGCCTCACGCCGGTTGCTGCCCGTGCTGGCCGGCGGGATAGCACTCACAGTGGCCACGGAGTTCCTCCAGACTCTTCTCCCGGGCGTCAGCCGGGGTTGCGACAGCAGCGACTTGCAGATGAACGCCTTGGGGGCCGTCACAGGCGCCCTGGCTACCTACGGCATCCTGCGGGCCTCTGGCCGCGCTGTGAAACCTGCCGGTGCGGCAGCAAAGCCCACCGCTCTGGGTGGCCTCGCAGTCCTGCTCCCGGCTGCTGTCGTCTGGAATCTGTGGATTACCCCCGTACACGTCGATGCCACGAGCCTGCAAGGCCCCGACGATGCACAACGCACCGCTGCCGAGAAAGCCGTGTCCCGAGCTTTCGACGACCACCAGGAAGTCGTGAAGATCCAGTTCAGCCCCGGAGTCGCTGGCGGGCCCGAGGCGCTACTCATCGCTCTTGAATCAGGGAGTGCACGACTGAGTTGGCCCGACACCTCACGATTCACCGCGACCCTTGAGGCTTCGAACCGCACCACCAACGGCAGTTTCCCGATTGAGGGTGCCAAACGTAAGCCGGGGAACGAGCAGGATGCCGAAGAGATCGCCCGTCGCTACGCGGAGAGGCGCTATCCGTGGGCAACGTCTGACGCAAAGGTACAGGTCAATCCCATGGGAGAACTGGGCTGGATCGTGAGCTGGCGGCGTCTGAACAGCGACGGCGTGCTCCTGCCCATGCGTCTTGATGTGCAGATCAACACCGAAGGTCGCGTTTCCCAACTTCTGGTGAACGACATCAAGGATCCAAAAAGTCTGCCCGCTCCAACTCTTAGCGAAAAGAAGGCATCGTCGATCGCACGGAAATCGGTCCACGTTCCCAAAGAGATTGTCCTCACGGCGCAGAGGTGTGCGTTGCGAGCGACAAAGCGTAACGGAAACTGGCGTACTGACTGGGTCTGTCCCTTTCAGACCAACGACCCCGACTTCATGGTCGCGCCCATCCACGTCGACGCCGTAACGGGAAAGGCACACAAGACGCAGGGGCCGCAGGAATTGCAGCGCTAACCGTGATGTTGTGAGGTCCCGTCAGCAAGCTGACGGGACCTTTGGCGAGCGGGTGTTTCGGTGTTCGGGCGGGCCGGTGGCCCGGCTGTCGTGCCGGGTGGACGCGGGGTTCCACTGCGCGCCGCTCGAGCCTCGTCTCAAAGGAGGGGCGCCTGGTCCCGCTCGGCTTCGGAGTTCTCGCCACTGTCGTCTCCCCGCTTCGCCAACGCGTCGGCGAAGCTGTCGTCGATGAACGGCACGCCGCCGTAACTGCCGCCGAGGTAGCGGCGTTCCCGGTTCTCGTCCAGCCGGGGCTTGAAGTCGGCGAGCGCGACGAGTTCCGAGGCCTCGTGCTCGTTCTTCTCCACGAACCACACCTGGTCCCGCTTGAGGACCTCTTCGCCGTCGACGCGTCCGAGCAGGCTGGCGTCATGGGTGGTGAAGACGAGTTGCGCGCCGCGCGGATTGCTTTCGGGGCGCTGGAAGAGGCGCACCAGCGCCGCAGTCAGGAGGGGGTGCAGGCTGGAGTCGATCTCGTCCACGACGAACGTGCCGCCGCGTGCGAGGACGGACAGGAACTGGGGTGCCTGTTCGATGAGTGCCCGCGTCCCGCTGGACTCGTCCCGCAGGTCCAGCCTGACCACGCCGTCCCGGCCGCGATGCGCCACCCACGGGCGTCGCTGCTCCACCGTGCCCTCCGCGTCGAGCTGGCGCTGGAGAGAGCGCGGAACGCGGCCCCGGTACTGGCTGCGCAGCTGGTCCTCGTCCATGACGACCTGCTCCACACCCCAGTCCTCGATGCCCAGGTCGGCGGCGCGCAACAGGTTGCGGAGCTGCGGAAAGCTGTCGGGGGTCTCGAACATGCGACTGACGGGCGGCGTCCGCAGACCGTACCGGGCGGTGCGGAACCGCAGCCCGTCCCGGAACCAGTCGTACACCGGGCGCACATCGGGCAGCTTCGACCGGGCGGCGAGGGAGATGAAGAGGACGTTCGGCTCGGTGATGCTCTCCACCAGCTCCAGGGCCGACCGGGGCTGCGAATGTCCGGGCTCCACGGCCTCCCCGGAGCGCTGGAAGATGATCCGGCGCTTGCCGTGGGGATACGTGTACAGCCACTCGTCCTGCACCCGCTCGTCGTCCACGCTGAACCCGTACGTGTGCCGGACTCCGCCGAGCAGGAGATCGACGACGTACCAGGAGGGTTCCCCCGCGCTCTCCCGGTCGAGGCGGAAAGGCGAGCGAGGAACGCCTCCGTCGGGCTCGGCGTCGCGGTAGGAGTCCACCACCATCCCGGCCATGTACTGCAGCGCGTCGACGATGTTGGACTTGCCGGCCGCGTTCGCTCCGAAAACGCCGGCCACCGGGACGGCCGGCCAGTCCGATCCGGCGGGACGGTCCGCCTCGTACACCCACCTCAGCTGCAGTGCCTGCTCATCGCGGATCGACCGGTGGTTGGCCACCCGGAAATTCACCAGCACTGATGGCCTCCTCTCCACGATCAGAGCCGTCTACGCGCAAGTGAATCGCGCAGATGCCCCTCTGGCAACCGGCACAGCGAGAGCACAGCCCACCCGAACACCTGTGCCGCACCCAGTCAGGCGACGGTGATCGTGACCGTGGCCTCGGTGCAGTCCCGGCAGAGGCCGGGGGTGGGGGCGCGGAAGACGCGGTCGCAGCCGTCGCAGTCCTGGAAGGGGTGCGGGCGTGGCGCGGCCGTCGGAGCGGGTGGGGCGGCTTCGGCAGGAAGGGCGGGCGGCAGCCACTCCGCCAGGCGGTGGGCGAGGAGTCCGGCCGGGCGGCGGATCGGGTCGGCGGGAAGGTCGGCGCTGAGAGTGCGGACGGCCGCCTCGGGAGCCACCCCCCGCTCCAGCCAGGCGGAGAGGGCGGGCGCGAGGCGGGCGACGTCACGAGTGCTGAGCAACAGGCGCGCGTCGTGCGTACGGAGCCGGGCCAGGAGGTCCGACGCCTCGGGGTGCGCGGGTGGTTCGGCTGCGGCGGGCTTCGCGGCGGGCCGGGGCCTGGGCGTCGGCGGCGCGGGCTTCGCCGGCCGTGGCGGCGGGGTCTGGGAGACGGCGAGGTGTTCGGGCAGGTCGAAGGAGACGGTACGCGTCACGCGGCGACCGTTGGGGAGCCGTTCGACAGTGCGGCGAAGGTAGCCTGCGGCCTCCAGCTCGCGCAGCGCGCGGGCGATGGTGACCTCGCCTTCGCGGAAGCGGGCGGTCAGCGCGCGGATGGAGACGAGAGCGCCGTCCGGCCTGGACTGGATGTGGACGGCGAGCCCGATCGCGACGAGCGACAGGTCGTCGTGCTGGGCGAGGTGGTTGCCGACCACGGTGAAGCGTTCGGTGTGGCGGTGCCGTACGTGGACGACACCGGCTCGCGGAACGCCGTGTCCGGCGCGCGCGGGCGCGTTAAGCTGCTGTTCAGCCATCGGAAGGGCTCACTTCCAGGTGGTCAGACCCTCGTTTGGGATTGCAGTCCCGGGCGGGGGTCGTCCTATGGGTGGGTTGTCTCGTCGGCGAGCCTATGCCGATCCGCGACGCATGTGACCATCCGTCAGCGATTGTCACCCGCACGAGGGACACGAACGGGGTTTGGTTGGGGAAGGGTTCTCTCCGAGGGTCTTTTCCTGGGGTTCGGGCATCGCCGGGACCTCGCTGCCCGGGTCCCGGATTGCTCGACCTGGTGCTCAGCGCACGAAAGCCCGGCAGCATGCGCCGCCGGGCTCGGTGCGGTGGGTCTCGTCTCAGGCGTCGAACATACCCTCGCGGGCGGCGAAGGTGAACGCCTCGAAGGCGGTGGCAGGGAACGCGAGCACGGGCCCGCCCGGGTTCTTCGAGTCACGCACCCCGACCTCGCCGACGAACTGCGCGACCTCCACACAATCACCGCCCTCACTGCCGCTGTAGGACGACTTCCGCCACTGCGCGGCCACCTCCACGCATTCGCCGCCGTCGCTTCCGCTGTAGCTCGACGTACGCCAGTACACGGGACCGAGGTCAACTCCGGTGCTCATCAAGCTCCTCCATGAGCTGGGCGATCAACTCCGCCGAGTCGTCCGGAGACAGCGCGGCGGCCCGGAGCAAATCGTATTTCAGCTCGGCCTTTTCCACCTCACACGGTTCGGCCAGAACCTGCCCCGCCCCGTAGCCCTCCGAGTACGCGATGACTGGACTGTCCAGGAAAGACAGCAGATTGAGCGACCCGTTCAGCCCCGCGTGCGCGCCCGCGCTGTACGGCAGGACCTGGACGACGACGCGGGGTGACTCGCGGTGGTCCAACAGGCGGCGGAGTTGGGTCCGCATGACTTCCGGGCCGCCGACGGGGCGGCGGAGCGCGGCTTCGTCGAGGACCATCCACAGGCGGGGCGGGTTGGCGCCGCGCAGGATCTCCTGCCGCGTCATGCGGGCTTCGGTCAGACCGTCCAGGTCCCCCGGGCGGGCGGGCCGCAGCACGGCGCGGGCGTACTCCTCGGTCTGGAGCAGACCGTGCACGACCTGGGCCTGGTAGGTGCGGATGTCGACCGCGCGGGCCTCCAGTTCGGCGTAGTCCTGGAACCAGCTCGGCAGTCCGCTGCGGATGACGAGCGGCCACAGCCGCGTCAGCGCGCCGGCGCCGCCGAGGGCGCCGTCACAGCGGTCGGCGAAGTCGCGGCTGGGCGGGCGCTTCGCCATCTCGACCAGGCCGACGAGCGCTCCGGTGTAGTTGACGATCTCGCCCAGGCGCTCCTGGCTCAGACCGGCCTGGAGGCGGAGGCGGCGCAGTTCGCTGCCGAAGTAGTCCAGGGCCGAGGCCGAGGGGTCGAGTTCGCGGGGAGCCACCACGCGGCTACGCCTCCATCCGACTGCTTGCACGTTGGGTCACGATCCATGGCCGAGGGTAGTTCCCGGCGTGCAGGCTGACCTCATGAACACCGAAATCCACGTGCTGGATCACCAGCCGCACCTGCTGGAGCCGTCGCACTACTACCGGATGCGGTTGACGCCCGGCGCTCACAGCGCGCGGCACGTGCGGCGCATCGTGCGCGCCTACCTCACGGCGTGGGGGATGGCGCCGACGGCCGAGGTCGCCGAGCTGGGGGTGACCGAGCTGCTGGCGAACGTGGTGAAGCACGTGCCGGACACGGTCTGCACCATCATGCTGCGACGGCGCGCGGGCGGCGTCCGGGTGGAGGTGCACGACGCGGACCCGGCGCTGCCGACACGGCGGGAGGCGGGCGCACTGGACGAGGACGGGCGCGGCCTGGAACTGCTCGACCTGCTGACCGACGCCTGGGACGCGGAACGGACCGGCCCTGCCTCCAAGGTCGTCTGGTTCGACCTGAACGCATGACTGGCCCGAGCGCGGCTGCTTCCGCGTACTGCCCGACGACCTCTGAGCCCGCTACGGGTGTGGGCCAGGACATACCGGGGCGGGGCGGTCGTCTGATATGCACGGTGGGCACGAACCACCCCCGGAGCACGCCATGAGCCAGGACCACGGCCCGCGGAAGGCCGAGAAAGCCGAGAACGCCGACCACCACATATTCGCGCTGGACCTGACCGCGCACGAGGCGCAGCGCCGGGCCGAGGTGATGGCGGCGCTCGGTGACACCTGGGACCCGGTGGAGGCGCTGCGCGGCGAGGAAGAGGCGTACGCGGCCCTCTACTCCGGTCTGGACGAGGACCAGCAGCGCACGTACGACATGCTGGTGGCGGCCGGTGTGCTGCCGTCGCGGGAGCCGGGCCGTGCTGCCGATTGACCCGCACGCCGACAGGTCCCGCCGCGCGTGGGTGGACTGCCCGCAGTGTGCGGACAACCGCGGCTGCGTGCACTGCGCCGGGCCGCGCGCGTGCACCGAGCACTGGCGCTACCTGCTCGCGCACCGGGGCCGGCGCCTGCAGCTCCAGTGCCCCACGTGTGCGCATCTGTGGGAGCACGACACCGGCTTCGGCTACACCCCGCGCCGCCACCGGCGCTGATCCTCCGGCGTCCCCCGCCGAACAGCCCTTCTGACGCTCCGTAGTCACCCATGCGCTGACTCTCCGCGTCGGCGCATGTGCATTCTGCACGGGTGAGTCGTGACGCCTGCGACTGTTCCGTGCCCTTCCCTCGCTGACAGTCTCCATCCCGTCACCCGAACGCAACGGGAGGTGGGATGAGCAAGGGCTACGCCGTCTTCTGCGACGCAGACCGACGGTTCTACGACGCACCGCACCGTGTCACCGCCGGCCGTGCGGTCGCCGGCGAGCTGTACGCGGCGGCGCACCGTCCCGCTCCCGAGGGCTGGCAGCGGCACCGGTCCGGCGACTGGCTCGCCTACCGTCCGCTGGAGACGACGCTGCCGGCGCAGGGCTGGAAGATCCACGTCTCCGCCTGCCTGGACAACGCGGAAAGCGTCCTGGAGCGGGTGTGGGACTACTGCGTGGCGCGGTCGACGGCGTTCAAGTTCGTGCCCAGCCGCTACCTTCTGCACAACCGGAACGCCAAGTACGCCGACCGGGGCGCGAGCGGCAAGTTCATGACGGTCTACCCGCTGGACGACGCCGACTGCGAGCAGATCGCCGGCGACCTGGCCGCACTGCTGGACGGCGAACCCGGGCCGTACATCCTCAGCGACCTGCGCTGGGGTGCCGGACCAGTGCACCTGCGGTACGGCAGCTTCACCGAGCGGAACGCCTACGACGACGACGGGAACCTCTGCCCGGCGATCGAGGAGCCCGGCGGGCGGCTGGTACCGGACCGGCGCGGGCCGGCCTTCCACCTGCCCGAGTGGCTGGACCTGCCGGACTTCCTGCGACCGCACCTGGACGCACGGTCCGCCGCGACGTTCGAGGGCGTGCCGTACCGGGTCGAGCGGGCGCTGCACTTCTCCAACGGCGGCGGGGTGTACGCCGGGCGCGACACCCGCACCGGCGAGGAGGTCGTGCTCAAGGAGGCACGCCCGCACGCCGGGCTGGCCGCGGACGGCGCGGACGCCGTGCAGCGGCTGGAACGCGAACGCGACGCGCTGGTGCGCCTGTCCGGTGTGCCGCAGACCCCGGAGGTGCGCGACCACTTCACGGTCGGAGACCACCACTTCCTGGTGCTGGAGTACCTGCCGGGCAAGCCGCTGAACACCTTCTTCGCCCGCCGCCATCCGCTGATCGAGCCGGACCCGAGCGCCGAGACGCTCGCGGAGTACACCGACTGGGCCATGCGGATCTACGGACTGGTGGAGCAGGCCGTCGACGCGGTGCACGCGCGGGGCGTGGTCTTCAACGACCTGCATCTGTTCAACATCATGGTGTCCGAGGACGAGTCGTCGGTGGCGCTGCTGGACTTCGAGGCCGCCACCTCCGGCGCGGACGGACGCCGCCAGGTCATCGCGAACCCGGGGTTCGTGGCACCGGCCGACCGGCGGGGGTTCGCGGTCGACCGGTACGCGCTGGCCTGCCTCAGACTGGCCCTGTTCCTGCCGCTGACCAGCTTGTTGGCGCTCGATCGGGGCAAGGCGGCGCATCTCGCGCAGATCGCCGCCGACCACTTCCCGGTGCCGCGCGCGTTCCTCGACGAGGCCGTCGCGGAAATCACCCGGGGTACGGAACCGGCCGCGGACACCGGCTCAGGCGGAAGCGGAACACGAAGCGGAAGCGGAACGGGAAGCGGAGGCTCCGGGACGTATCTGCCGGTGCAGCCGGCGGACTGGCCGCGCAGCCGCGACTCGATGATCCGCGCCCTGCTCGCCTCGGCCACACCGGACCGTGAGGACCGCTACTTCCCGGGCGACATCGCCCAGTTCGCCACCCCTTCCGGTGGCGCCACCTTCGGCTACGGCACGGCGGGCGTCCTGCACGCGCTCGCCGAGACCGGTGCCGACCGCGCGCCCGACGCGGAGGAATGGCTGCTGCGCCGGATGAAGGAGCCCGCCTCCGGCACCCCGCTCGGCTTCTACGACGGCCTCACCGGCATCGGCTGGGTCCTGCACCGCCTGGGCCACAGCGACGAGGCCCTCGACCTGGCGGCCGTCGCCGCCGGGCACGACTGGCGGGTGCTGGGCTCCGACCTGCACAGCGGACTGGCCGGCGTCGGACTCGCCCTCGACTCCCTCGCCGCCGGCACCGGCGACGCCGGACTCGCGGACGCGGCCGCACGCTGCACCACCCTGCTCGCCGACCGCGCCGCCGGACGCACGGCCACACCGGGTGCGTCACGCGGCGACGGCACCCCGCGCGCCGGACTGCTGCGCGGCCGCACCGGAGAGGCGCTGTTCTTCGTGCGGCGCTACGAACGGACCGGCGACCCCGCGCTGCTCGACCTCGCCGCCGACGCGCTGCGGGCCGACCTGGACCAGTGCGTGCGCAGCGTCAGCGGGGCGCTCGCCGTCAACGAGGGCTGGCGCACCATGCCGTACCTCGGCGCCGGCAGCGTGGGCATCGGCATGGTGCTGGACGACTACCTGGCGCACCGCGACGACGCACGCTTCGCCGACGCACGGCGGGAGATCGTCCGCGCGGCGCAGGCGAAGTTCTACGCGCAGCCCGGCCTGTTCCGGGGCGCCGCGGGCATGGTGCTGTACCTGGCGCGGACCACCGCCGACGGGCCCGGCACCGACGCGGCGGACCTGCGGCGGCAGATCGACGCGCTGTCCTGGACCGCCATGCCGTACCGGGACGAACTCGCCTTCCCCGGCGAGCAGATGATGCGCCTCTCGATGGACCTGAGTACCGGCACCGCCGGCTGCCTGCTGGCGCTGGGCAGCGCGTACGGCGCGCCCGACGCCCCCCACCGGGACGAGGAGGGGCACGGTCGCACGACCGCGAGCCTCCCGTTCCTCCCGCCGCTGAAGCGGCGGCCCCAGAACCCGGTCCCGTGAGGGGCCGTGGAGAAACACCGTCCCTGAAACAGCTCAGAAAGGAAACGAGATGTCCCTTCTCGACCTGCAGACCATGGAGACGCCCAAGGACGAGGCCATCGGCGACCTCGAGACCGGTGGCGGCAGCCGCGCCAGCCTCCTGCTCTGCGGTGACAGCAGCCTGAGCCTGACCACCTGCAACTGAGGCTCGGCCCGCTCAGGGCGTGCCCCCGTCCGGTGCCCACCGGGCGGGGGCACGCCCCTGCCTGCCCGCCCCGGCAGCCTCCCGCCTGCCTCGCCCCCCGGCCGGAGCAGGCGACGGAAACGGAACGGAACCGGGAACAGAACCGGAGGACCGCGCATGGCCGCGCCGACGCGTGAGACCGTCCCTTCGCGCCCGTCACGCGGACGGGACGCGCAGGACGGGCCGCGGGCCGTCGGCCCCGTCCGGCTGCTGTGGCAGGCCGCCGCCGCGAGCAGGACCGGCACCGGCGTCCTGCTCCTGCTCGAACTCGCCGAGTCCGCCGTCGCCCTGACGCTGCCGGCCGTCCTCGGCCACACCCTGGACCGGCTGCTCGCCGGAGAACGGCCGGTCACCCTGTTCGCGCTCTGCGGTGCCCTGATCGCCGCCGAGATGCTGCTCGCCGCGGCGGGAGCGCTGCTCACCGGCGTACTCGGCGCACGCGGCACCGCGTGGCTGCGACGCCGCACGTTCACCCACCTGCTGGCCGTCGGGCCACGCGGCGCCGCCCGGTTCACCCCCGGCGACCTGGTCACCCGCCTCGGCGCCAACGCCACCGACGCGGGCACCGCCCCGGCCGCCGGAGCCGCAGCAGTGGCGACCCTCGTCACGCCCGTCGGCGGACTGATCGCCCTCGCCGTCGTCGACCTCTGGCTGGCCGCCGTCTTCCTCGCGGGCGTACCGCTGCTCGTGCTGCTGCTCCGCGCCTTCGCCCGCAGCTCCTCCGAGAGCGTCGGGCGCTACCAGGAGACGCAGGGCCGGATCGCCGCGACGCTGGTCGAGGCGCTGGGCGGCGCCGCGACCGTCGCGGCCGCCGGCACCGTCGGCCGTGAACAGGCGCGGGTGCTGCGTCCGCTCGCCGAACTCGGCGTCCACGGCCGCCGGATGTGGCACGTGTACGGGCGGGCCATGGTCGGCAGCGGCATCCTCGCGCCACTGCTCACCACGGCGGTCCTCGCGACCGGCGGTCTGCGGCTGGCGGCGGACGCGGTCAGCGTCGGCGACCTGCTCGCCGCCACGCGGTACTGCGTACTCGCCGCGGGCATCGGGGCGTTCGCCGGACGGCTGGACGCGCTGGTGCGCGGCCGCGCCGCCGCGACCCGCCTCACCGACGTGCTGGCCGTACCGGCGGTGCCGCACGGGACGCGGCGGCTGCCGCCGACGCCCGGCGAGCGGCCGGAGCAGGGACGGGTGCCGGGACGGCTGGAGCTGCGGGACGTGGCGGTGACCCGCGACGGCCGGACCGTCCTGGACGGCGTCGACCTGGTCGTGCCCGGAGGGACGACCATGGCCGTCGTCGGCCGGTCGGGCTCCGGCAAGTCGCTGCTCGCGGCCGTCGCCGGACGGCTGGAGGACCCGGAACGCGGCGAGGTGCTGCTGGACGGCGTGCCACTGCGCGACCTCGGCGCGGACGAGCTGCGCGGCGAGGTGGGGTACGCGTTCGAGCGGCCCGCTCTCTTCGGGACGACGGTCGGCGACGCCGTCGGCTTCGGCCCCCACCCGCCGCCCCGCGACGAGGTCACGGCCGCGGCACGTGCGGCGGGCGCCGACGGCTTCGTGCGGCGCCTCCCGGACGGATACGACACGGCCGTGGCCGCGGCGCCGCTGTCCGGCGGCGAGCTGCAACGCCTCGGCCTGGCGCGGGCGTTCGCGCACGCCGGGCGCCTGCTGGTGCTGGACGACGCGACGTCCAGCCTGGACAGCGTCACCGAGATGCAGGTCGGCCGCGCCCTCGCGCACGAAGTACGGCCCGGGACGCGGCTGCTGGTCGCCCACCGCGTCTCCTCCGCAGCCCGCGCGGACGCCGTCGCCTGGCTCGACGCCGGACGCATCCGGGTGGTCGGCCGCCACGCCGACCTGTGGCACGACCCGGCCTACCGGGCGGTCTTCGCCGCGGACGGCCCCTCCGGGGCCGCACCGGTCGACAACGACCCCGCCGACACCGCGCCCCGGAAGACCGGACCTGCGGAGACCGGACCTGCGGAGACCGAGACCTCGGCCCCCGCCTCGACGAAGACGCCGGGAACCCCGGCCGAGCCCGGCCCCGCCGGACAGAGCGGAGAGGCGCGATGAGGATGCCGCAGCCCCAACGACCGCCGGGACGCCCACGAACCGGCGCGTGCCGAGGGCGACGCACCGACGGCGCGTCCCCCGCCCGCCGCCCGGTGCACGCAGGGGTCCTGCCACCGTTCGGCCCGCAGCGCCGCCCCGCCCCGGCCCGCACCCGCACGGCCCAGCCGCACGACCGGCCCCGCCCCGGCCACCGAGCCGTTCCGGGGGGTCGGGTGGTGCGCTGCGCGGCGCCCGGGCCGCCCCGGCCACCTGCCGCGCCCGACGAAGGGGAGGGCGGGCGATGAGTGCCGACACGGAGACCAGGGCGCGCGACGGGGCCGAGGGCGCACGGACGGCGCAGGGCAGCCCGGTGGGCCCACCGGCCGACGCGCCCCTCGGCACGGGTGCCGCGGCGAACGACCGTCCGGGGCGGGGCGCGTGGCGGCGGGTCGCTCCGCAGGCGCGGACGTTCCTGCGGCGACGGCTGCGCCCGCTGGTGCGGCTCGGCGCGTGGTCGCTGCTGGAGTCCGGGCAGACGTTCCTCGGCGGGTACGGCGTGGCCCGCGCCCTGGACGACGGCTTCCTCGCCGGCCGTACCGGAGTCGGCCTGGCCTGGCTCGCGGTCGGCGCGCTGGCCGTGCTGGTCGGCGGTCTCGCCACCCGCGGCGTCTTCCGCCACCTGGCCGACCTGGTCGAGCCGTTGCGCGACGGCCTGGTGCGTCGCGTGGTCGCCCGTACGCTGCACGCCGCCGTCGGCGCGCCCGCCCGGGTGGACACCGCGGCGGTCTCCCGGCTCACCAGTCAGACGGAGATCGCCCGCGACGGCTTCGCCGGACTCGTCCTCGTCACCCGGTCGTTCGTCTTCACCGCGCTGGGCGCGCTGGTCGGCCTGGCCGCGCTCGCGCCGCTGCTGCTCCTCGTCGTGCTGCCGCCGCTGGCCCTGGGCCTGGCGCTGTTCACCTGGACGCTCGCGCCGACCGCCGTACGCCAACGGCAGTTCCTCGACGCGGACGAGGCCGTGTCCGGCCGCTTCGGGGCCGCGGCGGCGGGCCTGCGCGACGTCACCGCGTGCGGGGCGGAGGAGCGGATCGCGCGGGAGGCGGACGTGCTGATCGAGGACGGGCGGCGGGCGAGCACCGCCCTCGCCCGCTGGGCCGCCGCCCGCAACCTCGCCCTCGGCGTCGCCGGGCAACTCCCCGTGGTGCTGCTGCTGGTGTGCACGCCGTGGCTGCTCGACGCGGGCGTCACCGCCGGGGAGCTGCTGGGGGCGCTCACCTTCCTCACCCAGTCACTGCTTCCGGCACTCCACACGCTGATCAACGCGCTGGGGGCGGCCGGTACGCGGCTGCTCGTCGTCCTCGACCGGCTCACCTTCACCGGAGACCGGCATCCGTCGGGCGAAGACCGGCACCCCTCCGACGCGTCGGGGGCACCGGCCACGCCGGCCGCGAAGCCCGTGCCCGCCCCCCGCACGCACTCCCCCGACCCCGGCCCCGGTCCTCACGTGGCCCTGCGCGGGGTGACGTTCGCGTACGGGCCGGCCGCGCGCCCCGTGCTCCAGGACCTCGACCTGGACGTGGAGCCGGGCCGGTTCCTCGCCGTCGTCGGACCGAGCGGCATCGGCAAGTCCACGCTCACCGGCCTGGTGGCCGGCCTGCTGGAGCCCGCGCGGGGACAGGTGCGCGTGGACGGCGTGCCCGTACGGCACCCGGGCGGCCCGGAGGCGTCGGCCGGCCGGGTGCTGATCCCGCAACAGGCGTACGTGTTCGGCGGCACGCTGCGCGACAACCTCACCTACCTGTGCCCGGACGGCTCGCCCCGCGACGGCGCCGCCGTGCGGCGGTCCGCCGAGGCGGTCGGGCTCGGCACGCTGGTGGAGCGGCTCGGCGGGTACGACGGGGAAGTCGATCCGGCGGCGCTGTCGCAGGGCGAGCGGCAGCTGATCGCGCTGGCGCGGGCGCACCTGTCGCCCGCGCCGCTGGTGCTGCTGGACGAGGCGACGTGTCACCTCGACCCCGTCGCCGAGGCCCGCGCGGAGCGGGCGTTCGCCGAACGGCCGGGAACCGTGATCGTGGTGGCCCACCGCATCAGCTCCGCCCTCCGCGCGGACCGCGTGCTCGTCCTCGACGGCGACCGCGCCCTGTGCGGCACGCACGACGACCTGCTCGCCCGCTCCCCCCTCTACGCCGAACTCGTCGGTCACTGGCACCCGACCCGGGCGTGAGCGGAGGAGGCCGGACGGTCGGCGGGAGCACCGCCTGACACGCCGGCCCGAGCCGGGCTGCGTGAGGGGCGGGCTCAGAGCCAGCCTGCGGTCTGGGCGATGCGGATGGCGTCGACCTTGTTGCGTGCCCCGGTCTTGCGGACCGCCGCCGCCACGTAGTTGCGCACCGTGCCCTGCGACAGGTGCAGGCGCGCGGCGGTGCCCGCGACGGACTCCCCGCTCGCCGCGATCTCCAGCACGCTCAGCTCACGCGGCGTCAGCGGCATCTCGGCGGCCTCCAGAAACGAGAAGGCGAGCGACTCGTCCACGAATCGCTCGCCACGGGAGACCCGACGGATGGCGTCGACTAAGCGCTGCGGGAGAGCGTGCTTGCTGACGTACCCCTGGGCACGTGCGGCGAAGGCGCGGCGCAGCATGCCGGGCCGGTCCGGGTGTGCGAGCACCACGAGCCCCCGCTCCGGGCCGCCCACCTGCCCGGCGAGGGTGCCGCCCGGCGTCAGCCGGTCCACGCCGGAACACTCCGCGTCCGCCAGGCACACCCGCGGGTCGGCCGACGTGAGGCCCTGCGCGGAGTCGTTCCACGAGGCCGAGGCGACCTCGAAGTCGCGCTCCGTGCCCAGAAGGGACGTGAGAGCCGACCTCATGAGGTGCGATTCGTGCAGCACCAGCACGCGTATCGCTCCTCCCCCCGGTTTGCGTGTCACAGCGTTACCTTCCGTTTGCGGAATGTGGCGGAGTGATGGTGACACGGAAACGATTCTGTCCCCAAGGGGGCGTACGAAGCACGTGGGTTGCACGGTATGCGCCCCCTTGAGTGCGTCGGGTAGTGTGGCGGGCACCAGCAGTGGACCGACCGAGGAGGTGAGCCCCATCCCCGCAGCAGCAGGCTGGGCGCTCCCTCCTCGCCGACGTGCCGGCGGCAGCCCGCACGGGTGAGGACGGGGCCCTCACCACGCGTCGAAAGGCCCCCACTCCGTTGCCCTCTCCAGCACCACGCTCCTCCGCGCCGCGCTCGTCCTCGCCGCGCTCTCCCGGACCCGTCTGCCCCTCCGCCGTCGCCCGACTCCGCGCCGCGGGCTGCGTCTACGCCGAGGACGAGGCGCGGCTCCTCCTCGACGCGGCGCCCACGCCCGACGACCTCGACCGCATGATCCGGCGGCGCGCGTCCGGCCTGCCACTCGAACACGTGCTGGGCTGGGCCGAGTTCTGCGGTACGCGGATCGCCGTCGACCCCGGCGTGTTCGTACCGCGACGCCGCACCGAGTTCCTGGTCCGGCGGGCCGCCGACGGCGCGCCGGACGAAGCGGTGGTCGTCGACCTGTGCTGCGGCTCCGGCGCGCTCGCCGCCGCGCTGACGGCGGTCGCCGCCGCACGCGGCCGCGCCGTCGCCGCGGTGCACGCGGCCGACGTCGACCCCGCGGCCGTCGCCTGCGCCCGCCGCAACCTCGCCCCCTCCCGCGGACAGGTCCACTGCGGCGACCTGTTCGCCGCGCTGCCCTCCCGCCTGCGCGGGCGGGTGGACGTGCTGCTGGCGAACGTGCCGTACGTGCCCACCGACGAGATCCCGCTGCTGCCCGCCGAGGCGCGGCTGCACGAGGCGCGCACCGCGCTGGACGGCGGAGCCGACGGCCTGGACGTGCTGCGCCGCGTGGCCGCCGGGGCGCCGTCCTGGCTGGCGCCGGGCGGGCGTCTGCTCTTCGAGACCGGCGAACGCCAGACCGGCACCGCCGCCGGGATCGTGGCGGCGGCCGGGCTGCGGCCGGAAGTCGCCGTCTGCGACGAGCTGTTCGCCACGGTGATCGAGGCTGTCGCACCCGCCTGAGAGGATGGCCGTCGGCGGGCGGACGCCCGCCGACGGCCACGGGGCGGGAGGCGGTGCGCATGGTCGGCGTCGAAGCACTGGTGGGGATCGCGGTCGTGGCGCTCGGACTGGTCCTCACGCCCGGGCCCAACATGATCTACCTGGTGTCCCGTTCGGTCACCCAGGGCCGCAGGGCCGGGCTGGTGTCGCTGCTGGGCGTCGCCGCCGGATTCCTGGTCTACCTCGTCGCGGCCGTGGCGGGCCTGACGACGCTCTTCACGCTCGTCCCCGGCGCGTACACGGCCGTCAAGCTGGCCGGCGCCGCGTACCTGGCCTACCTGGCCTGGCAGACCCTCCGGCCCGGCGGCGCCTCGGCGTTCGACCCGAAGCCGCTGCCGCCGGACCGGCCGCGGCGCCTCTTCACCATGGGCCTGGTCACGAACCTGCTCAACCCCAAGATCGCGATTCTGTACCTCTCCGTGCTGCCCCAGTTCGTGGACCCGGAACGCGGGTCGGTCGCCGCGCAGAGCCTGGTGCTCGGCCTCACCCAGATCACCATCGCGGTCACCGTCAACGCACTGATCGCACTCACCGCCGGCGCCCTCTCGTCCTTCCTGCGCTCCCGCCCCCGCTGGCTCCGCGCGCAGCGCCGCGTCATGGGCACCGTCCTCGCCGGGCTCTCCGTCCACGTCGCGACGAGCTGACGACGGCTACCGGCTACCGGCTACCACACGGTGAGTCACCGGGTGTCGCGGAGTGTAGTCTTCAGTGTGAGCGTCGCCAGGATGAACGCCGAGGTCCATGTGCTCGACTACGAGCCGCACATGGTCGCGCCGTCGCACTACTACCGGACGCGGCTCCGGCCCGGGGGCCACAGCGCGCGGCACGTACGGCGGATCGTGCGCGCGTACGTGACCGCGTGGGGGATGGCCCCGCTGACGGAGATCGCGGAGCTGGGCGTGACGGAGCTGCTGGCCAACGTCGTCAAACACGTGCCGGACGGCACCTGCACGGTCATACTGCGGCGGCGCGCGCACGGCCTGCGGGTGGAGGTGCACGACAGCGATCCCGCGCTGCCCCGCCCCGGCGATCCGGAAGGGCTGGCGGAGCAGGGTCGGGGGCTGGCGCTGCTGGACGCGCTCACCGACGCGTGGGACGCGGAACGGACCGGGCCGGCCACCAAGATGGTGTGGTTCGAGCTGGTGTCACGGACGCCGGCCGGCGGGCCGTGAGGACGCCGCGTCGGCCAGGGCGCCGAGGACGGCTCCGATCGCCGGGTGCCCGGCTGTGCCGCGCCGGACGACGGCCTCCACACTCCGCCCCACCGACGGCGGACCCACGTCGTACGCCCGGACGCCCCGGGGAGGGGACGTCAGCGCGAGGCGGGGCACCAGGGCCACGCCCGCACCCGCCCCGACCAGGGTGAGGGTGGCGCCGAAGTCGGCGCAGGTGTGGACCGTGCGGGGGGTGAAGCCGGCGTGGCGGCACGCCAGGAGGGTCGCGTCCCGGCAGCTGCCGCCTTCGGGGGCGGCGATCCAGTCCGCGTCCGCGAGGTCGCGCAGGTCCACCGGCGTGGCGGCGTCGGCTCGTGCCGCCGGATGGCCGTCGGGAAGCACGACCGCCAGCGGGTCGTCGAGCAGCGGCACGGTGTGTGCCCACGACGGTGCCTCGGCGCCGAGGTGGGTGTAGCGGTAGACGACCGCCACGTCGGCGCGGTGCTGCCGGAGTGCGGGGAGGCTGTGTTCCGGTTCGGCCTCGTGCACGGCCGGCACCAGTTCCGGGTGCGCGGCGCGCAGCGCGGCCGGAAGGGGCGCGGCCAGCGGGCCGAGTGCGCTGGTGAAGCAGGCGATGCGGACCGGCCCGGAGGGCCGGTCGGCGAGCCGGCGCAGCCGCGTCTCGGCGCGTTCCAGTGCGGCGAAGACGTCCTCGGTGCCGGCGACGAGTGCGCGCCCGGCCACGGTCAGCCGCACCGACCTGCCCTCGCGGTGCAGCAGCGCGACGCCCGCTTCGTGCTCCAGCTGCCTGAGCTGCTGGGACACGGCGGAGGGCGTGACCCGGTGGACTTCCGCGACGGCGGAGACGGTGCCGTGGTCGGCGAGGTCGCGCAGCAGGGTGAGGCGCCGGACGTCGAGCATGCGACCAGCTTAGTAGCCCTACTGAAAAGAGGCTGTAGACGAGGTAGCTGGACTGCACAGGGGCGGGCGCGGGAGGGTGCGGGCATGGCAGCAGAAGCAGACCCGCCCGCCCCGCACCGCACCGCGATGTCCGCCGAGGAGGTGCTGACCACCACCCGTTCCGTGCGGCGCCGCCTCGATCTGGACCGCCCGGTGGCGCTGGACACCGTGCGGGAATGCCTGGAGACCGCGCTCCAGGCACCGAGCGGCTCCAACGCGCAGCGGTGGCGCTTCGTGGTGGTCACGGACCCCGAACGGCGCGCCGCGATCGGCGCGACGTACCGCAAGGCGTGCGCCGCCTACCTGGACTCGCCCGCCGCCGCGGGCAGCCTGTTCGCGGACGACCCGGAGCAGGCGCAGGTGCAGCAGCGGGTGCACGCCAGCATCACGTACCTGGCCGAACGGATGGGCCGGGTGCCGGTGCTGGTGATTCCCTGCCTCCGGCTTCCGCGGGCGGGGGCCCTGCCCGACGGCAATCAGGCCGGGCTGTGGGGCTCGCTGCTCCCGGCGGCGTGGAGCTACATGCTGGCCGCCCGCACACGCGGCCTGGCGACGGCCTGGACCACGCTGCACCTGACGTACGAGCGCGAGGTCGCCGACCTGCTCGGACTGCCGGACGACGTGCGCCAGGGCGCGCTGATCCCCACCGCGCACCACACCGGCAGCACGTTCCGCCCGGCGCCGCGGCGGCCGCTGGACGAGGTGCTGCACGTCGACGGCTGGCGGCACGAGGACGGCTGACCCGGCGCCGGGAGCATGCCTCGCCGCGCGGCGAGGCATACCGCGGGGCAGAGGGGACATACGGTCACCGTCGGAGCGTCCTGTCACCGATCCCGAGGAGACCCGGAGAGATCATGTCGTCCGCGCACAACGATGTCGTCGAGCTCATCCTGAAGGACCACCGGCGGATGGAGGAGCTGTTCCGCACCATGCGGAACGCGGAGGCGGACCGGGCGGGGGCGCTCGCCGAGTTCGCGAACCTGCTGATCGCGCACGGCGAGGCCGAGGAGGAGAAGGTCTACCCCGACCTCGCCCGCCGCGAGCCGGTGGACGAGGAGGACGTCGAGCACGGCGTGCACGAACACCAGGAGGGCAACGAGGCGCTGCTCGCCCTCCTCGAGATCGCGGACACCTCCTCCGACGCGTGGGACGAGAAGCTGGAGGACCTGGTCGCCGCCGTCACGCACCACCTCGACGAGGAGGAGCGCACGCTGCTCAACGACGCCCGGGAGCACGTGCCGGACGCCCGGCGCGCGGAACTCGCGGAGTCTTTCGTCAGGTCGCGCGCGGAACATCTCGACGCGGCCTGCGGCAGCCCGGCGAACGTGCGGGCGGTCGTGGAGCGCGGGAAGCGCGAAGGGAAAGGCGAGGACTGAGCACGGGCGCCCCCGCCCGGCCGCCGGAGCCGGAAACCCGGAAGCCGCGCCCTCAGAGGCCGAAGAGCCGCGCCGCGTTGTGCCAGCAGACCCCGCGCAGCCACGCGTCGCCGAGGTCCAGCGTCTCCAGGGCGTGCAGCGCGTCCCGGTAGCCGTAGGGGATGTTGGGGAAGTCGGAGCCGAAGAGGACGCGGTCGCCGAGGGCGGCGAGCTGCGGCAGCCGCTCGCGCGGGAACGGCGCCTCCTCCTCGCTGAAGCGGGTGAACGCCATCGTGGTGTCCAGGTGCACGCGCGGGTACGTCTCGGCGAGGTCGAGGAAGGCGCCGTAGTCGGGCATGCCCATGTGGGCCACGATCATCGGCAGCCCGGGGTGGCGGGCGAGCAGCCTGGCCGCGCCCTCGGGCCCGGTGTGGGCGCCGGGCACGGGCGCGGAGCCGCAGTGGGTGACGACGGGCACGCCCGCGTCGGCGAGCATGCCCCACACCGGGTCCAGCAGCGGGTCGCACGGGTCCCACGCGCCGACCTGGACGTGCGCCTTGAACACCCGGGCACCCGCGTCGATCGCCTCGGCGACGTAGGCCGGAGCCTCGGGTTCGGGATGGAAGGTCGCGGTGTGCAGGCAGTCCGGCGTGCGGGCCGCGAAGTCGGCCGCCCAGCCGTTGAGCCAGGCGGCCATGCCGGGTTTGTGCGGGTAGACGAGCGAGGTGAAGTGCCGTACGCCCAGGTCGCGCAGGAGCGCGAGCCGGTGCCGCTCGTCGGTGCGGTAGGCGATGGGCCAGGGGCGGCCGGTGAGCGGCCCGGCGCTGTCGAAGTAGGCCCACACCTTGGCCATGACGCGGTGCGGCATGAAGTGCGTGTGCACGTCGACGAGTCCGGGCAGGCCCAGCTCCCGCCAGAACGCGGGGACCCGCGCGTCGCCCTCGGCGGTGCCGGCGCCGGGTCGGGTCGCGTCGTCCGCCGCCTGCGTCACGCCGTCATGGTGTCACCGCACGGCACCGGGCCCGGCACCGGCCCCCGCCGCCGTGGCGCGGGGGCGGGGGCCGGGCGGGCCCGCGGCGTGGGGTGAGCCTCCTCTCGGAGTCGGCCCGGCCTACTGGAAGTTCACGTCCGAGCAGGAGTAGAACGCGTTGCCGGTGTCCGCGACCGTCCACACGGAGAAGATCATGTGGCGGCCGGACTTGCCGGGCAGGCGCCCGGTGTGGCTCTCCTCGGCGGCGGGCTGACGCCCGTCCATCGGCACGACCAGGAACGGGTCGAGTTCCAGCGCCGACCGGGTCAGCGGCTGGGACGGGTCCCAGCCGTCCTTGGTCACGTAGTACCGGTAGTCGGTGGTGGAGTGCATCGCGGTGTTCGTCCAGGTGAAGGTGAAGTCCTGCCCGGACGGCACGTTGCTGGTCGGCCAGTCGCCGCCGCGCGGGTCGTCGAGTTCGGAGAAGCGACCGTTGCCACCGGCGCAGAGGGTGCCGTCGCTCGGGCCGCCCTGCGGGAAGCCCTTCGGCCCTTCGACGCTCTGCGGCTCCCACTGGATGGCGCCGCAGCCGCTGACCGCGCCGTCGGCGCAGAACGCCTGACGGCTGGTGGGACTGGAGGAGTACCCGTGGGCCTGGGCGCTGCCGCCGGTGGCGAGAACGGTGATCGCGGCCATGCCGATCGCCGCGGACGTCGTGCTGATCCTTCGTCGCATGCCTGCTCCATCGGTGTGGGGGGTGTGGGGAACGGGAGTCGTGCGCTTCTGGTCCAGACCAATTGCGAAACTAGCGCCACCACTTCGGCATGTCCAGACCAATTACAGAACCCGCGCCGACCCGGCTCCACCGCCGCCCACCCGACACGTCCGGCCGGGCCCGCGTTCCGCGAAGCAGGCGGCGCGGAGGAATATCGTGAAGCCGGACGAAATGTCACCTATCGCCCCGGACGTGACAGATGAGGTACCGCCCGAGCCGCAGGACCCGCCGCCTCGCCCTGGGCCTGGCGGCGGCGTGTGTGCTCGCCGGGCTCAACGGGCCGGTGCTGTACGACATCGCCGCCGACGCCTACCACGACCACCGCATCCACCGGCCCGGCTACCTCGCGGAGAACGGCCGCTGGCAGACCGTCGAGGTGCCCGAGCGGTACCGCGTCAACACCATCCACGCCGCGCTGCTGCACACCGGCAAGGTGCTGCTCGTCGCCGGCTCCGGCAACGACGCGCGGATGTTCGACGCCGGCACGTTCCGCACCGTGCTGTGGGACCCGGAGACCGGCACCTTCCGGAACGTCCCCACCCCCGCCGACCTGTTCTGCTCCGGACACGCCCAACTCCCCGACGGTCACCTCCTCGTGGCCGGCGGCACCCGGCGCTACGAGACCCTCGAAGGGGACGTGGAGAAGGCCGGCGGCCTGATGATCGTCTACAACGAGAACCCCGACCGGGCGAAGACCCTCGCCGAGGGCACCCTCTTCACCGGCCGTCGCAACGGGAAGACCTTCGCCGCCCAGGACAACCTGCTCGTCCCCCGCGCCGACAAGACCGTCGACCCCGACACCGGCGAGGTCACCGTCACCCCGGGCAGCGCCCGGGTCTACGTCGAGGCCCGGAAGAAGGGCCGCGCACACGCCACCGGCGCCCAGGACCAGTACCGCGTGCACGGCCTGCGCGGGGCCGAGCGGCGGAACGTCTACGGCATCGCGCAGAAGCTGTCCTTCGACAAGAAGGACTTCCAGGGCATCGACACCGCCTACGAGTTCGACCCGGTCGCCGAGCGGTACATCCCGGTCGACCCGATGGGCGAGGCCCGCTGGTACCCCACCCTCACCACGCTCGCGGACGGCCGCGTGCTGGCGGTGTCCGGCCTGGACGAGATCGGGCAGGTCGTCCCCGGCAGGAACGAGGTCTACGATCCGCGCACCCGGAGCTGGGAGTACCTGCCCGACGCCCGGTTCCTGCCCACCTACCCCGCGCTCTTCCTCGCCGGGGACGGCCGGATCTTCTACACCGGCTCCAACGCCGGCTACGGGCCGGCCGACCGGGGCCGCACCCCCGGCGTGTGGAACCTGGAGACCGACGCGTTCACCGAAGTGCCCGGCCTCAGCCGGCCCGACGTGCTGGAGACGTCGATGTCCGTCCTGCTGCCGCCGGCGCAACAGCAGCGGTACATGGTGCTCGGCGGCGGCGGAGTCGGCGAGAGCGCGGAGTCCACGGCGCGCACCGCGCTCGTCGACCTCGACGCACCCCGGCCGCGCTTCACCGACGGCCCCGACCTGTACGCCGAGGTGCGCTATCCCACCGGCGTCGTGCTGCCCGACGACACGGTCCTGGTCGCCGGCGGCTCCGGCGGCTACCGCGCCCGGGGCACCGGGGACGTCCTCGCCGCCGCGCTCTACCACCCCGGCCGGCGCACGTTCGAGCAGGTCGCCGACCCGCTCGTGGGCCGCAACTACCACTCCGGCGGGCTGCTGCTGCCCGACGGGCGGGTGATGACCTTCGGCTCCGACCCGCTGTTCGCCGACGCCGACGAGACCCGTCCCGGCGACTTCGAGCAGCGCATCGGCGTCTACGAACCGCCCTACCTGCACCGGGGCGGCGACCGGCCGGCGCTGCACGACACCCGGCGCGGCAGGGAGACCGTCGCCCTCGGCGAGAGCGTGACCTACCGCACCGAGGACGCCCGCTCCCTCACCCGGATGCGGCTGATCCGCCCCGGCTCCGCCACGCACGTCACGAACGTCGAACAGCGGTCGGTCGCCCTGGAGTTCGCGCTCACGGCCGACGGCGTGCGCGTCACGCTGCCGGAGGAACCGTGGCTGGTGCCGCCCGGCTGGTACATGGTGGTCGCGGTGGACGAGCGCGGCATCCCGTCGGAGGCGGTGTGGTTGCGGGTGCCGGCCGACCCGGACGCGCCGTCACCCGCCACCACGCGGCGAGCGCCGCCGCCCGACCCGGGGTACTGACCCTCCGGCCCGCTCCGCCGCCTCACGGTCACGGGCGGGCCCGAAGGCCGGGGCGGGCCCGGTCGCCGGGGCCGGCCTGGCGGGCCAGCGCGAGGGCGTACCGGGGGAACCACTCCCCCGCCTCCGGCGCCCCGCCGCAGCTTCCGTCCGACTCGCCGGGGCGCTTGATCCACAGGTAGGCGTCCACCCGCTCGTGTCCGGTGCGGGTGGTCGGCGGTGTGCCGAGCGCCCGCCCCGGAGGGTTGCACCACGCGGCCTCGCCCGTCCCGTCGGCCGGGCCGTTGCCGTTCCGGCTGGTGTCGACGACGAAGTGGGCCCCGCCGAGCTTCCGGGACAGCTCCCGGCCGTAGGCGACACTCGCGGCGGTGGTCCGGAAGTTGGCGACGTTCAGTGCGAAGCCGTCCGCCGCGCCCACGCCGGCCTTCCGCAACGGCTCCACCAGCGCGCCGGGGTCGCGGACCCAGCCGGCGTTGCCGGCGTCCAGGTAGACGTCGGTGTCGGCGAGCGAGGCCAGCGACGTCACCGCCTCGTGCAGCAGCCGGTACCGCTCGTCGTGGAAGCGGTGCGGGGTGCAGCCCTCCTGGAGCAGGTGCGGGAGCGCGTCCGGCTCCACGATCACGGTGGCCGGCCGCCCGCCGATGCCGCGCACCACCCCCGCCAGCCACTCCCGGTAGGCGGCGGCGTCGGGGGCGCCGCCGCGCGAGTACTGGCCGCAGTCCCGGTGCGGGAGGTTGTACAGGACGAGCACCGCGCGCCGTCCTGCCGCGCCGGCCGCCGCGGTGTGGGCGCGCGCCTGCTCCTCCGCCTCGGCGCGCTCGGCGCCGAGCCACTCGGCCACCGGGCGGTCCGCGATCCGTTCGATCAGCTCCGCGTCACGGTGCCGCCCGGCGGCGCGGTAGGCGGCGGCCTGCCGTTCGGCCGGGCCCTCCGGGTTGTTCCAGAACGGCGACCCGTCGCCGTGCCCGCCCGAGCCGTCCGAAGCCGCCCGGGAAGGCCCGCCTCCGGTACCGGCGCAGCCGCCGAGCACCGCCGCCGCGACGAGCACGGCCGCGACCCGCACTCCGGCGACGCGCACCGCGGCGGCACGTGGAGCCGTCCGCCCCCGCCGCTCAGGCCGTCGCATGCGTGCCCGTCAGGTAGGCGGACACCACGACGTTGGAGGTGTAGGCGCGCTCCCGCCGGTCGTAGCTGCCGCCGCAGGTGAGCAGTCGCAGCTCCGCACGGCCCTTCTCCCGCTGCCCGTAGGCGCGTTCGGCCTCGAAGCCCTCGCCCTGGACCACCTCCGCCGACTCGACGGTGAACTCGGCGACCCGGCCGTTCTCGCCGGTCACCCGCACCTCGGTGCCGCGTTCGACCGTGCTCAGCGCGTAGAACACCGCTCGGCGGGTGTCGGTGTCGACGTGGCCGACGACCAGGGCGACGCCCCGCTCGCCGGGCTTCGGGCCCTCCCGGTACCAGCCGACCGCACCCGCGCGCGCGTACGGCGGGGCGGCGACACCGCCGCGGTCGTCCAGTCCGCTGGGTTCGATGCGGGCCCGGATGTCGAGCGAGGGGATCTCCAGGCGCACCGGGCGGCCCACCTCGTCCAGCGGCGCATGCGCGGCGGGCAGCGGCTCGCCGCCGCCGAACTGCCGCCCGGCCGCGGAGACGTCGCCGTGCGCCGGACCGTCGAGCCCCCCGTCGGTGGCGGCCCGCCCCCAGATCCACAGGCCGAGGATGAGCAGCGCCCAGATCGTGCCGGTGGTCAGCCGCCCCCGGCCGGAGGGCCGCCCGCCCTCCGGCGCCTGCGGCTGTCCCGCGCCGTCCGCCGTCACCGCGGGTTCACCCGCCCGGGTGGGCGCGGGCGCGGCGCCGGCGTACCGCCCAGGTCACAGCACCCGCGACGGCGGCGCCCCCGGCCAGGGCGAGACCGGCCCGCCCGGCGGTGTCCGTCGCCGCGCCCGCGTGGTCGCCGGCCGTCCCGCCGCCGCCCGCGCGCACGGGAGCGACGGGCGACGCGTACGGGTCGTCCGGCTCGTACGGCCCGCCCTCCTCGGACTCCCACGGCGGCCGGTCGTGGCCGCCGGGGTCCCGGCCCGCGTGCGGCTCGTCCCCCGGGCGGCCGTCCTCGTACCCGGCACCGGCCTCCTCGCCGTCGCCGGACCGGCCGCCGTCGCGGCCCCGGCCGCCGTCGTCGCCCGCCGGGACGACCTTGAACGAGCCCTCGCCCCGCTTCTCGTCCTCCCCGCACACCACGGTGAGCCCGTACGTCCCCAGCTCCGCGTCCAGGCTGATCACCGCGTAGCCGTGGAAGACGGCGCCGTCCTCGGTGCGTTGCAGGTCGACGTCAGCCTCGAAGGCGACGGACGTGGCGAACGCGGTGCGCTCCACCTCGCAGAAGTCCGTCCGCAGCTCGACCTGGCTGCCGGGCTCGGCGTGCCGGGGCGTCACCTCGACGGGCCCGCCGGCGCCCGGCTCCGCGGGCGCAGCGGCAGCCGCCGGGGCGGCGAGCGTGCAGGCCGCGACCGCCGCCACCGCGCCCGCCGTGACCGAGGCGGCCCGCGCGGCGGCGGAGAGTGAGCGCCCGCGGGCGCGGGCGGGCGGAGCGGGTGAGCGGTGCATGGGGAACCTCCGGGTCGCTGCCTCGAAGATCACCCGCTCCGGCGCGGCCCGCATCCCGGGAGCGCCGGTGCTACGCCGCGCGGGTGGCGCACGGTCCGTCCGGTCACGCGCCCGGTCCGGACGGACCGTCAGACGCGCTGGACGAGGTCCGCGATGGAGTCGACCACGGTGGACGGCCGGTACGGGAAGAGGTCCACCTCGTGCGGCCGGGTGACACCGGTGAGCACCAGGAAGGTCTCCAGTCCGGCCTCCATGCCGGCCCGCACGTCGGTGTCCATCCGGTCGCCGATCATCGCCGTCGTCTCCGAGTGCGCGCCGATGGCGTTCAGTCCGGCGCGCATCATCAACGGGTTCGGCTTCCCGACGAAGTAGGGCTCGCGTCCCGTCGCCTTGGTGATCAGTGCGGCGACCGCGCCCGTCGCGGGCAGCGCGCCCTCCATGGAGGGCCCGGTCTCGTCGGGGTTGGTGGCGATGAACCGTGCGCCGTCGTTGATCAGCCGGATCGCCTTGGTCAGCGCCTCGAAGGAGTAGGTGCGGGTCTCGCCCAGCACGACGTAGTCCGGGGCGTGGTCGGTGAGGACGTAGCCGATGTCGTGCATCGCCGTCGTCAGACCGGCCTCGCCGATGACGTACGCGGTGCCGCCCGGCCGCTGGTCGTCCAGGAACTGGGCGGTCGCCAGGGCGGACGTCCAGATGTTCTCGATCGGCACCTCCAGGCCGATCCGCGACAGCCGGGCGTGCAGGTCGCGCGGCGTGTACATCGAGTTGTTCGTCAGCACCAGGAAGGGGCGCTCGGACTCCTTCAGGCGCTTGACGAACGCGTCGGCGCCGGGCACCGGCACGCCCTCGTGCATCAGCACACCGTCCATGTCGGTGAGCCAGGACTCGATCGGCTTGCGCTCTGCCACGTTGACGGCTCCCTGCTGGTGGGTTCGGTCCGTGCGCCGGTTTCACCCTACCGGGGCACACGCCTGCGCTCCCGGCACCGGGGCCCGGACCTGCACGTGGAGCCCGCAGCGGCCGTTGGGAGACTGGCCCCATGAACGCATCGCTCCGCGTCGGCCTCCTCGGCTACGGCCTCGCCGGCTCCGCCTTCCACGCCCCGCTGATCGCCGCCACCGACGGTCTCGTCCTCGACACCGTGGTCACCGCGAACCCCGAGCGCCAGGCGCAGGTGGCCCGCGACCGCGGCGCGGACGTCCGTACCGCCGCCACCGCCGACGAGCTGTTCGCCCGCGCCGACACGCTCGACCTGGTCGTCGTCGCCTCCCCGAACAGGACGCACGTGCCCCTGGCCGAACGCGCCCTGCGGGCCGGGCTGCCCGTCGTCGTCGACAAGCCGCTGGCCGCGACGGCGGCCGAGGCCGAGCACCTCGCCGCGCTCGCGGAGGAGCGCGGGCTGCTGCTGTCCCCGTTCCAGAACCGCCGCTGGGACAACGACTTCCGCACCGTGCGGGCGCTGGTCGCCGAGGGCGCGCTCGGCGAGGTGCTGCGCTTCGAGTCCCGCTTCGAGCGGTGGCGGCCGCAGCTCAAGGGCGGCTGGCGCGAGTCGGGCGACCCCGGCGAGGTCGGCGGCCTGCTGTACGACCTCGGCAGCCACCTCGTCGACCAGGCCCTGGCGCTCCTCGGACCGGTCGCGTCGGTGTATGCGGAATCCGACGTCCGGCGTGCCGGGGCGGAGGCGGACGACGACGTGTTCGTGGCGCTGACCCACCGGAACGGGGTGCGCTCGCACCTGTGGATGAGCGCTACTGCAGCACAACTCGGGCCGCGCTTCCGGGTCCTGGGGACGAAGGCGGCCTACGTGAAGCACGGCCTCGACCCGCAGGAGGCGGCCCTGCGGGCGGGCGCCCTGCCCGAGCCCGGCACAGCGTGGGGAGTGGAACCGGAAGCGGCGTGGGGAACCCTGGGAGACCTGGACGCGGCGGAACGGGTACCGAGCGAGGCCGGCGACTACCCCGCGTACTACGCCGGGGTGGCGGCGGCACTCCGCGACGGCGGGCCGGCGCCGGTCACGGCCCGCGAGGCCGCGGAGGCGCTGCGCGTGCTGGAGGCCGCGCGCACCTCGGCCCGGGAGGGCCGGACCGTCGCCCTCGCCGCCGGGGTGTGAGAGTCCCCGCCGCCGGAGTGTGACCGTTCCCGCCGGGGGCGAGGCCCCGGCGGGAACGGGACCTCAGGCCGCGGTGAGGACCTGGCGCTGGCGGCCGAGGCCGTCGATCTCGAGGTCGACCACGTGGCCTGGCCTCAGGTACGGCTTGGGCTCGGGCCGGCCCATCGCCACGCCCGCCGGGGTGCCGGTCAGGACGACGTCGCCGGGCCGCAGCACCATGAAGCCGCTGAGGTAGCGGAGGACCTCCGCCACGGGGAAGATCTGGTCGGCCGTCGTCCCGTCCTGCATCAGCCGGCCGTCGACGCGCAGCCGCAGGCCGAGCGCCTGCGGGTCGGGGACCTCGTCGGGGGTGACCAGCCAGGGGCCCAGCGGGCTGAACGTCTCGCAGTTCTTGCCCTTGTCCCAGGTGCCGCCGCGCTCCAGCTGCCACTCGCGCTCGGACACGTCGTGGGCCACGGCGTACCCGCCGACGCACGCGCGCGCCTGCGCATCGGTCTCCAGGTACCGCGCGGTCCGGCCGACGACGACGGCGAGTTCGACCTCCCAGTCGGTCCTCGTGCTGCCCCGCGGCACCAGGACCGGGTCGTCGGGGCCGACGACGGTGTCCGCCGCCTTGAGGAAGACGATCGGCTCCGCCGGGACCGCGGCACCCGTCTCCTGCGCGTGATCGTGGTAGTTGAGGCCGATGCACACGACCTTGCCGACCCGGCCGACCGGCGGGCCGATCCGCAGGCCGCCGGGGTCGAGGCGGGGCAGGCCGCCGCCGTCGACGGCCGCCCGTACCCGGGCGAGGGCCGCGTCGTCGGCGAGCAGCGCGCCGTCCACGTCGGGCGTCACCGCGGCGAGGTCCCGTAGCACCCCGTCGGTGTCCAGGGCGGCCGGGCGCTCCGCGCCCGGCGGTCCGACACGCAGCAGCTTCATGGTCGTCTCCCGTGGTCGTGGCGCGCCCCGCAGCGGGCGGGGCACGCGGGCGATCACGGTGGGGACGGCCACCGCACAGCGTGTTGGACGATCCTCCAAGGTGCTGTGCACGCAGCGCAACCCGCGTCCCACCCAGTGGGACGCGGGCCCGGGAACGGGACGCGGATGCCGCGCCGCCGGAGCCGTCCTGCTCAGGCGCCCGCCGCGTGCGCGACGGTGTGGATCACCAGCCCGGCCAGCGCACCCACCACCGTGCCGTTGATGCGGATGAACTGCAGGTCCCGGCCGATGTGCGCCTCGATCTTGCGGGAGGTGTGCTCCGCGTCCCAGCCGGCGATGGTCTCGCTGATCAGCGAGGTGATCTCGTCGCGGTAGGTGGTGACAACGTGCGCCGCCGCGCCCTCCACCCAGGAGTCGACCTTGCCCTGGAGCCGGTCGTCCTCCGCCATCCGCCGGCCCAGCGACAGCAGCGACGCCCGGGCCCGCATGCGCAGTTCGCTGCGCTCGTCCTCGGCCGCGGCCACGATCATCGCCCGCACCGAGGACCACGCCGAAGCGATCAGGTCCTGCACTTCCGACCGCCCCAGCACGTCGCGCTTGAGCCGCTCGACGCGCTCCCGCGTCTCCTCGTCGGTGCGCAGGTCCCGGGCGAAGTCGGTGAGGAAGCGGTCGAGCGCACCGCGCGCAGGGTGCCCGGGCATGTCCCGCATCTCGGTGACGAAGCGCAGCAGCTCCTTGTAGACGCGCTCGCCGACCTTGCGGTCCACGAAGCGGGGCGTCCAGCCGGGCGCGCCGCCGCTGACCGCCTCCATCACCGAGTCGCTGTGCCGCTCCAGCCAGTCCCGGGCCCGCACGCACACCAGGTCCACCACGCGGCGGTGACCGCCGTCGGCGACGACCTTCTCCAACAGCCGGCCCAGGCCGGGCGCGATCTCCTGCGCCTCCGCCCGCCGCGTGATGGCCTCGCCGACGACGGCCTGCACGTCGTCGTCGCGCAGCACCGTGAGCGCGCCGCGCAGGGCGGTGGCCAGTTCCGCCGTCACCCGGTCCGCGTGCGCCGGCTCGGCGAGCCAGCCGCCGAGCCGGCTGCCGATGCCCACCGAGCGCAGCCGGGCCCGCACGACCTCCTCGGAGAGGAAGTTCTCCCCGACGAAGTCGCCCAGACTCCGGCCGAGTTGGTCCTTCTTGGTGGGGATGATCGCGGTGTGCGGGATGGGCAGACCCATCGGGCGTTTGAAGAGGGCGGTGACGGCGAACCAGTCGGCGAGCGCACCGACCATGCCGGCCTCGGCGGCCGCCGCGACATACCCCGTCCAGGCGCCGGCGCCGGACTCGCCCGCCCACGTGGCGAGGGCGAAGACGACGGCCATGGCGGCCAGCGCCCCGGTGGCGATCAGCTTCATCCGGCGCACGCCCCGCTGCCGCTCCTCGTCGGCGGCCGTGAACGCTCCCGGACCCCGTGTGAGTGCTCTCACACCGGACCGTTCCGCGGTGGCGATTCCACCCCGTTCCGACTGGTCCATCCGCTCCACCCGCTCCGCTGGCCTCGGCACATTCTCTCCTCGCGTTCCCCACCCGCCATACGCGGGGAACGCCCCAGGGGTTCCCCGCGTCTGAGGATTCGAGTCCACACGGGTCACCGTGGGATCATGAGAGACCCGACCGCCGGAGCCCGCTCCGACAGCCCGAGGAGACACACCGCGCATGACCAGAAACCTGGGTTATGCCCTGCTGGCAGCACTCGCCGCCCTCGTGGTCCTGGTGTCCACGGCTGTCTTCGTCGGCTTCGGCAAGGCAGCCGGACGGGACGAGGGCGCGGACGGCCCGCAGTCCGGCGCCGGCGGCACCCGGCCCGCCTCCTCCGGCAGCTGGATCGGCACCTGGGCCGCCGCCCCCGCCGCGGCCGAGCCCGGCACCCGGAACGCCTTCGCCGACATGTCGGTCCGCAACGTCGTGCACACCTCCGTGGGCGGCACCCGCGCCCGCATCCACCTCTCCAACCTCTTCGGCGAGACGCCGCTGACCTTCACCCGGGCCGGCATCGCCCTCGCCGCCGCGCCCAGCAGCCCCACCGCGAAGGCCGGCAGCCTGCGCCGTCTCACCTTCGACGGCCGCCCCTCGGTGACCATCCCGCCCGGCGAGAAGGCCGTCAGCGACGCCGTACGACTGAACGTGCCGGCCGCGGGCGACCTGCTGATCACCACGTACACGCCCCAGGCGTCCGGCCCCGTGACCTTCCACAACCACGCGCGACAGACCAACTACGCCGGGCCGGGCGACCTGACCCGGTCCGTCGCCGGCACCGACTTCACGCAGCAGAGCCCGTACTGGCGGTGGGTGACGGCCGTCGACGTGTGGACCACGGAGGCCGACGGCGCGGTCGCGGTGCTCGGTGACTCGATCACCGACGGCATCACCTCGTCCACCGGTGCCAACCACCGCTGGACCGACTTCCTCGCCGAACGGCTGCGCACCGAGCCCGACGCCCCCCGGTACAGCGTCCTCAACGCGGGCATCAGCGGGAACCGGGTGCTGATCGACGGCCTCGACTACTCGCCGAACAACGGACCCTCCGCCCTGAACCGCCTCCACCGGGACGCGCTCTCCCGGACCGGCGTCGAAGTCCTCGTCGTCGAACTGGGCCTGAACGACCTCCTCAAACACCCGCAGCAGCTCGACCCCGCCCCCATCGTCGCCGGCCTCCAGGAGATCACCCGGAGAGCCCACGCGCGGGGCGTCCGGGTCGTGGGCGGCACCCTCACCCCGTCCGGCGGGCACCGCGGATACGAGCCGCGGGAGGAGGCCGTGCGGCAGGCCGTCAACGACCGCATCCGGTCCGGTGACGTCTTCGACGCCGTGATCGACTTCGACGCGGCGCTGCGCGACCCGGCCGCACCGCAGCGGCTGCGCGGCATCTACGACTCCGGCGACCACCTGCACCCCTCCGACAACGGCTACCGCGCGATGGCCCACGCGGTGGAACTGGGGCAGCTCGCCGGCGACCCCGACCCGGCCCGCCTCTGAGCATCCCGGCGCCTCCCCGTCGGGACCGTCTCCCGTCCCCTCCGGCACCGCCGCGCCCCTACGCACGCCCCGCGTACATCGCGGCGATGACCGACTCGATGTCCGGCTCCCGCACCGACAGGTCGACCAGCGGGTAGTGGGCCGCCACCGCGGCCACGACCGGCGCCGCACTCGCCGACGCCGGGAACGCCAGCCACTGCCGCGGCCCCTCCGTCCGCACGGTCCGCGCCCCCGGCACCCCGCTGATCGGCGGCAGCTCCCGCTCCAGGTCCACCACCAGCGTCCGCTCGCTCTCCCCCACCTCGTGCAGCCCGCCCAGCGCCCCGTCGTACATCATCCGCCCGTGATCGATCACCATCACCCGCTCGCAGAGCTGCTCGATGTCGGTGAGGTCGTGCGTGGTGAGCAGCACCGTCGTACCGCGCTCGGCGTTCAGGTCGCGCAGGAAGCCGCGGACCCGGGCCTTGCTGACGACGTCCAGCCCGATCGTCGGCTCGTCCAGGTAGAGCACCTCCGGGTCGTGCAGCAGCGCCGCCGCGATGTCCCCGCGCATCCGCTGCCCCAGCGAGAGCTGACGCACCGGCACGTCCAGCAGGTCGGCGAGACCGAGCAGCTCCACGCACCGGTCGAGGTTCACACGGAAGCGGTCCGCCGGCACCCGGTACATGCGCCGCACCAGCGCGTACGAGTCGCGCAGCGGCAGGTCCCACCACAGCGTCGTGCGCTGGCCGAACACCACCCCGATGCGCCGCGCGAGCCGCGTCCGCTCGCGCGCGGGGTCGAGACCGGCGACCCGCAGCCGCCCGCCGCCGGGCGTCAGGATGCCGGTCAGCATCTTGATCGTCGTCGACTTCCCCGCCCCGTTCGGGCCGATGTAGCCCACGACCTGGCCGCGCGGCACCGAGAAGGTGATGCCGTCGACCGCCCGCACCTCGCTCGTCTCCCGGCGCAGCCGGCGCCCGGTGCGCCGCCGCACCCGGAACACCTTCTCCAGCCCTTCCACCTCGATGCACGCGTCCATACGTCCCGGCTCCCTCTCAGCTTCCCGTACTCACGTAGCCCCGCAGCCCGGCCCGCCACACCAGCCCCGCCACCGCGGCGAAGACCAGCGCCACCACGGGCGAGGCGAAGTCCGCCCACCACGGCAGTCCCAGAAGGTCGCCCCGGCCCAGCACGTACAGCGCCGGAACCCAGTTCACGAACGCCAGCGGCACCACGAACGTCGCCCCCCGCACCAGCTCGCGTCCGAACACCGTGGGCGGGTACTGGAGCATCGTCTGGCCGCCGTAGGTGAAGGCGTTCTGCACCTCCGACGCGTCCCGCGCCCAGAACTGGAACGCGCCGCCGACCGCGAACACCGCGACGAAGATCAGCGCGCCGCTGACCACCATCACCGGCACCATCAGCACCCGACCCGGCGTCCACGCCACGTCCAGGTGCCACAGCGCCCACCCCAGCAGCAGCCCCGCCTGGATCAGCCGTCCCACCCGGTGCAGCGCGAACCGGTCCGCGGCGACCTGCGCCGAGACCGGCACCGGACGCACCAGCAACACGTCCACCGTCCCGTCCCGCACCCGGCCGCCCACCCGCCCGAACGACCCGGCCAGCAGGTCCGCCAGCCCGAACGACGCGCTGGACGCGCCGTACAGGAACGCCACCTCCGGCAGCGAGAAGCCGCCCAGTTCCTCGATGTGCGTGAACATGATCACGATCGCGACGAAGTCCAGCGACGTCATCGCGATCCCGCCGAGCGTCATCATCAGGAACGACGCGCGGTACGCCAGCGCCGAACGCACCCACATCCGCACGATGAAGCCGTACGCCCGCAGACCCCACAGAGTCCGCGCGAGCAGCCCGTCAGCCACCCTGGACCACCACCTTCCGGGTGGCGACCGCCTGGAGCGCACGCCCCAGCGCCAGCACCACCAGCGCCCACCCCGCCTGGAACGCCAGCGCCGACACCACCGCAGCCGCCCCCCGGTACTGCTCCAGCAGCACGTCCGCCGGCACCTGGAGCATCGCCGCCCACGGCAGCGTCCGCACCGCCTCGCCGAACGCCCCCGGGAAGACCGTCAGCGGCAGCAGCATCCCCGAGAAGAACGTGTTCAGCAGCGTGGACAGGGTGTTCAGGCCGGTGCCCTCCATCACCCAGAACGTGGCCAGCGCCAGCAGATAGCGCAGCCCGAACCCCACCACCACCGCCAGCCACGTCGACACCAGGAACAGCACCCAGGTCACCGGCGACGACGGCAGCGCCAGCTCGAATGCCAGCGCCCCCACCGTCACCGGCACCACCCCGCGGCCGACCAGCTGGAACGCCGCCCGCCCCAGATCCGCCGCAAGCCACCACAACTGCAGATCCACCGGCCGGTACAGGTCCACGGCCACGTCGCCGCTGCGGATACGGGCCTGGAGGTCCTCCAGCGCACCACCGCCGATCAGCGCCACCGCCGCCAGCAGGGCCTGCCCGGTCCACACGAAGGTCAGCGCCTCCGCCTGGTCGTACCCGCCCAGCCGCGGCCGCTCCGACCACAGCGCCAGATAGGTGTAGGCGAGGACGAAACCGAAGACCGTGTTGGTGAACACACCCGCCGCCGTCGCGACCCGGTAGGTGGCGTAGCGCCGGAACGAACCCGCCGTCACCGTGAAATAGACCCCGCCGCGATGCATCCTTCCCGGCCCCTCCCCCGTCTGTATCTACAGCGGCTCCACAGCCGCCGCCCGGCACGCAGGCGCGGACGACCCCCGCGGCAGTGGGCCGGGGAGCCGGAACGAAGCGAATCCACCAGCCTACGGGCGGGCGCTGCCCCGGGCGAAGGGTTTTCCGCCCGGCCCCGGGTACGCCGTACGCCATGCCGCGGCACGCCACGCCGCAGCGGCGCGTGGCCGGTCACCGGAGGCCGGTGCGGAGGATGCGACAGTGGATCCGGACGTCTATCCGAACGCCCGGACGTGGACGGGGAGTGCCTGCAGACCATGAATGACGAGCCGAACCGGGACACCGGGCCGTACACGGCGGACGGCGACTGGACGCCCGGCGAGGAACCGGGCGGGGAGCCGGACGCGGAGCACGACGGCTCCCGGCGCACCGGGGCGCGCCGGCTGATCCCCACCTGGCGCATGGTGGTCGGCGCGGTGCTGACCGTGATCCTGGTGATCTCCGGCGGCATGGTCGCCGGCTACCTGCTCGTCGACATCCCCGAGCCCAACCCGCACGCCGTCTCGCAGTCCAACGTCTACCTGTACTCCGACGGCAGCCGCATCGCCGTCGACGGCGACTACAACCGGGAGAGCGTCCCCCTCGACGAGATCTCCCGCGGCGCGCAGCGCGCCATGCTGGCCGCCGAGGACCGCAACTTCTACAGCGAGCCCGCCGTCAACCTCAAGGCGATGTCGCGTGCGGCGTGGAACATGATGACCGGCGGCTCGACGCAGTCCGGTTCCACGATCACCCAGCAGTACGTGAAGAACTACTACCTGACGCAGGAACAGACCGTCACCCGCAAGGTGAAGGAGTTCTTCATCGCGATCAAGCTGGACAACGAGGTCAGCAAGGACGAGATCCTCCAGGGCTACCTCAACACCAGCTACTTCGGCCGCAACGCCTACGGCATCCAGTCGGCCGCCCAGGCCTACTACGGCAAGGACGCCGACGCCCTCACCGCCGGCGAGGGCGCCTACCTCGCCGCCCTGGTCAACGCCCCCAGCGCCTACGACGTCAAGGCCCACCCGGAGAACACCGACCGCGCCGAGGCCCGCTGGAAGTACGTGCTGCGCGGCATGGTCGAGGAGGGGTGGCTGAGCAAGCAGAGGCGCAAGGCCATGGAGTTCCCCGAGCCCGACCCGGTCAAGCCGTCGACCAGCCTCTCGGGCCAGCGCGGCTACCTCGTCAACGCGGTCAACGACCACCTGATCGACAGCGGCATCATCACGGCGGGCAGGCTGCGGTCCGGCGGCTTCACCATCCGCACCACCATCGACCGCGAGAAGCAGGACGCCCTGGTCGACGCCGTCGACGCCGAGCTCGTCTCCCGCCTCGACGAGGAGAACCGCAAGGTCGACACCTACGTCCGCACCGGCGGCACCTCCATCGACCCGCAGACGGGCGAGGTCGTCGCCATGTACGGCGGCGAGAACTTCGTCGAGCAGTACACCAACACCGCGACCGCCCGCGAGTACCAGGTCGGCTCCACGTTCAAGCCGTTCGTCTTCACCTCCGCGCTCGACCACGACTCCACCACCCAGGACGGGCAGCCCATCAGCGCCCGCACCGTCTACGACGGCACCAGCGGGCGTCCGGCCGAAGTCGACGGCCGGCCCACGGACTTCGCCCCCGAGAACGAGGACCAGGTCGACTACGGCCCCGTCACCGTCTCCGAGGCCATGGACAAGTCGATCAACGCCGTCTTCGCGCAGATGGGCGTCGACGTGGGCGTCGAGAACGTCCGGGAGACCGCCACCGCGCTGGGCATCCCCGACAGCGTCATCGACCCCAAGGTCGGCGCATCGATCTCGCTGGGCGTCTCCCCCGCCTCCACCGTCGACATGGCCGAGGCGTACGCCGCCCTCGCCAACCACGGCATGCACCGCGACTCCACCCTGGTGACCAAGGTGACCCGCGGCGCGGAGACCGTCGACCTGCCGGAGCGGAAGGAGAAGCGGGTCGTCCCGCGCGACGCCGCCGACACCACCACGGCCGTGCTGGAGAGCGTCGTCGAGGGCGGCACCGCCACCGCCGCCCAGTCCGCCGGACGCCCCGCCGCCGGCAAGACCGGCACCGCCGAGGAGGACAAGGCCGCCTGGTTCGCCGGCTACACCCCCGAACTGGCCACCGTGATCAGCGTCGTCGGCAAGAACCCCGAGACCGGCGCGCAGGAACCGATGTACGAGGCTCTCGGACTGTCCCGCATCAACGGCGGCGGCCCGCCCGCGGAGATCTGGGGCGCCTACACAGCCGCCGCCCTCGAAGGCGAACCGGTGAAGGACTTCGACCTCGACACCCGCGGCCCGGTGCTGCCCACCACGCCTCCCAGCGAGGACACCGACCCCAGCGAACCGCCCGCCACCGACGTGCCCACCGAGGAACCCCCCACCCAGCCCACGGACCCCGGCATCCCCACCCCACCCACCGAGACCCCGGACCCCACCGGCGGCCCGTCCATCCCGCCGGACCCGACCACGGGCGGCACGGACGGCGGCACCACCGACGGCGGCACCACGGACGGGGGCACCACCGACGGCGGCACGACCGACGGCGGCACCACGGGCGGCCCCGGCGGCGAGGCCTGGGGCGGCACCTCCAGCGGCTACGGCGGAGGCCAGAGCACCGGCGAAGCGGGCGCCGGAGAGGACGGCGGCGGCTGACCGGCCGCCGGCACCGCCGCGGCACACGCCCGTTTGCTAGCCTCGGGAACACCCCGACGAGACGCGCCGTACCGGGCGGCCGGGCCCCACGGGAGCCGGCCGAGGCAAAGACGACGCACCCCCGCACACGTACACGGAGGTGCCGTCATGGCCTGGATCCTGCTCACCGTCGCCGGCCTGCTCGAAATCGCCTGGGCGATCGGGCTCACCTACACCGAGGGCTTCACCCGGCTCTGGCCCAGCGTCCTCACCGTCGCCGGCTTCGCCGCCAGCATGGTGCTGCTCGCCCAGGCCGCCCGCACGCTGCCCATCGGCACCGCCTACGGAGTCTGGGTCGGCATCGGCGCCGCCGGCGCCGCCGTCATCGGCATGCTGGTGCTGCACGAGCCCGTCACGGCGGCGCGGATCTTCTTCATCTGCCTGCTGCTCGTCGCCGTCGTCGGCCTCAAGGCGACCTCGGGCCACTGACCGCCTCCGGCGGGCCGGCCGGCCGCCCGTGCGGTCCGGGCAGTACCGCACCGGCACGGGAACGCACCAGGCAGGACCGTCACAGCGGGTCGATACGGGCCCTGAGCAGGCAGAACGCGTTGCGCTCCGGGTCGTTACCCGCGAAGAGGCGCGAGCCGGGCTACAGGTACAGGCCGGTGGAGTCCTCGGACCCCTGCAGCCGCTCGGCGGCCACCGCGTGCAGGTCGCGCTCGCGCATCAGCACGTACGCCACCCCGCGCACCTCGACCTCGGCCCGGTCCTCCGGGTCGTAGAGCACCCGGTCACCGGGCTCCACCGTCCGCACGTTCTGCCCCACCGCGACGACCTCGGCCCAGTTCAGCCGGCGGCCCACCGCGGCCGTGGCGGGAATGACGATGCCGCCCGACGAACGGCGCTCGCCCTCCGGGATGTCGGTGCGTACCAGCACCCGGTCGTGCAGCATCCGGATCGGAAGCTTGTCGGGGTGCTGTGGGGTCTCGGAACTCACGCCCCCGACCGTATCCCAACCACCCGCCCGCCCCCGTACCGGACCGACCGACCGACCGCCCGCGGGCCGGACGCCGGACCCGCTGGCCGAGCCCGCCGGGCCGCCGGAGTCAGCGGCGGCGACGGAGTCAGCGGCGGCGGCGGCGCTGCGACAGGAACAGCAGACCTCCGACCACGGCCACCGCCACCACGGCCACCGGCACCACGCGCTCCAGCCGCGGCGCCCCCTCCTCGTCCGTCATCGACGCGCGCGCACCCGACACCTTCGCGTTCACCGCCACGTACGCCCGCCCGGCCGTCCGGTCCACGGTCGCGGCGACCTTGGACTTCGCCCCCGACATGATCGTCTTCGGGTGCACCCGCATGGCGATCTCGTCCAGCGCCGCGGCGAGCTCCTCCCGCCGCCGAACGATGTCCGCCTCGATGTCCGCAGGGGTCCTGGCATCCGACACCGCGTCGCCTCCGTCACTCGTCCCGTCGTGGTCCGGCCGCCTCCGGCAGCCGGTTCCGGTACTGGTTACCGGACAGTCTTTCAGCTCCGCCCCCCCCCCGCCCCACGGCACCCCGCCCCCGCCTGCTCTGGTTAGGCTCGACCCAGCAGACAGGCCCGCCCCACCCGCCCCGAGGAGCACAGATGAGCGAGCGGCTCACACCCGGCGACCCCGCCCCCGCCTTCACCCTGCCCGACGCCGACGGCAACGAGGTCTCCCTCGCCGCCTACGCCGGACGCAAGGTCATCGTCTACTTCTACCCCGCCGCGCTCACCCCTGGATGCACCAAGCAGGCCTGCGACTTCACCGACAACCTGGACGTCTTGGCCGGCGCCGGCTACGACGTCGTCGGCATCTCCCCCGACAAGCCGGAGAAGCTCGCGAAGTTCCGCGAGAAGGAGGACCTGAAGGTCACCCTCGTCGGCGACCCGGCCAAGGAGACCCTCGAAGCCTACGGCGCCTTCGGCGAGAAGAAGCTCTACGGCAAGACCGTCACCGGCGTCATCCGCTCCACCGTCGTCGTCGACGAGAACGGCACCGTCGAACGCGCCCTCTACAACGTCAAGGCGACCGGCCACGTCGCCAAGCTCCTCAAGGACCTCGGCATCTGACGCACCGCCACGGCCCCCGGGCGCCCCGCCTTTCTGCCTCCACCGACGAGGTCGCCCGCACCCTCACCCGCGAAGGCGTCCGCACCCCCGCCTCCCGACCACCGGCCGTAACCTCTCCCCCGCCCGCTCGTTCACCAGTACGACACCGCGCCGGACCGTCGGCCGCGCGGCAGGGAAGGAAACCGATGGGCGGGCAGTCCTACGACCGCGAGATCCTCGCGCGAGTCGTCGCCGGTGCTTCGACGCTCGGTCAGGTGATCGAGGGGTTGGGTCGGAAGGCAACACCTGGCCGACGCAGCTACGTGCGATCTCTGGCGCGGGGGTGGGGCATCAGCCTGACCCACCTCGAGCGAGAGGGCGTCCGTCACACCGAGGCCAGGCTTCGCGAGGCGGTCGGCCGGTCGTCCAGCGTGATGGAGGTGGTGCACCGGCTCGGGCTCGCACCGGTCGGCGGAAACCACGCCCACATCAGCCGGCGCATCACCACTCTGGGTATCGACACCTCCCACTTCCGGGCGCCACGGGGCGGCAGAAGCGCGACGAAACTCGACGTCCTCGTGGTCGGGAGACCACAGGACGGGCGCGTTCCCGGTCAACGGCTCCGCAGGGAACTGCTGCGTCGAGGGGTCCTGGAAGTGTGCTCCATGTGCGGCACCGGCACGGAATGGAACGGGAAGCCCCTGCGGCTCGAGGTGGACCACGTCGACGGACACTGGTGGGACAACCGCGTGAAGAACCTACGGCTCCTGTGTCCCAACTGCCATGCCGTGACGGACACCTATCGAGGCAGGAAACGGGGTCCTCGGCCCCAGGAGGACCCACCATGAGGCAGCGCGCGCACCGTTGGACCAAGGATCGGCTCGCGGCCACAGCTGCAGACAGCAGTTCGTACGTCGACATGCTACGGCGGCTCGCGCAGCCTCTCGGCAGTGAACCGCTGCGCTACCTGCGCGCCCGTACAGCCCACTACGGCATCGACACCCGCCACTTCGTCGAGGAGCCACTTCCAGCTCGCGCCCGGCAGCACTACACGGAAGAGGTGTTGCGCGACGCCGCCGAGCACTGCGACTCGCTGCGGAACGTACTCGAGTACCTGGGCGTCGCGCCGTACGGCAGCGCCTACGGCTACCTGGCGCGCAGGTTCGAGCGGTTCGGCATCGAGATCTCCCACTTCGCTCCCCGGGCGGACTGCCTGCCCGCCCTGGACGAACAGCGCGTGCGGGCGGCGGTGGAGCGGGCCCGTAGCATCGCCGACGTCATACGCGATCTCGGGCTCGCGGTCGACACCACGTCGCGCCGGGCGGTGAGGAGAGCGATCGAAGCGTACGGCCTCTCTACCGCACACTTCGCCGGGCAGGGTCACAATCGTGGTTGCGTATCCCCCACCCGCAAGTCCGCGGACGCCCTTCTCCGCCGGCTGCCGGAGGGGGCGCGGCGCACCCGGCGCGAGCAACTTCACCGTGCCCTGCAGGAGAAGCGAGTGCCGTACAGGTGTCAGGCGTGCGGGCTCGGCGAACGGTGGCAGGGACGCGTCCTCGTGCTCGAGATCGACCACCTCAACGGGGACCGGCTGGACAACCGGATCGGCAACCTGCGCTACCTGTGCCCCTCGTGCCACAGTCAGACGGCCACGCACGCGCGTGGGCGATCCGTCGGTTCCCTCGGCACTGGGGCAGGCAGAGGTACGAGCCCAGTAGAGTAGAAGCAGAAGGGCCCGTACCCCAGCAGGCTAGAGGGCGCCGGTTTAGGTCCGGTGTGTCGTGAGTTCGAGTCTCACCGGGCCCACCTCGTGATTCAGCCCAGGGCCTCGCGGATGTGGGGGGCGAGGGCGCGGAAGGCGCGGCCGCGGTGGCTGACGGCGTTCTTCTCGGCGGGGGTGAGCTCGGCGCAGGTGCGCGTCTCGCCGTCGGGCTGGAGGATCGGGTCGTAGCCGAATCCGCCGGTGCCGGCGGGGGCGTGGCGGAGGGTGCCGGGGAGGCGGCCCTCGACGACGTGTTCGGTGCCGTCGGGGAGGGCGAGGGCGGCGGCGCAGGCGAAGTGGGCGCCGCGGTGGGCGTCGTCGATGTCGACGATCTGGGACAGCAGCAGGGCGAGGTTGGCCTGGTCGTCGCCGTGCCGGCCGGACCAGCGGGCGGAGAAGATGCCGGGGGCGCCGCCGAGGACGTCGACGCAGAGGCCGGAGTCGTCGGCGACGGCGGGGAGGCCGGTGGCGGAGGCCAGGGCGTGCGCCTTGAGCAGGGCGTTCTCGGCGAAGGTGACGCCGGTCTCCTTGACGTCGGGGATGTCGGGGTAGGCGTCGGCGCCGAGGAGTTCGAGGCCGGGGACGAGTCCGGCGTCGGTGAGGATGGCGCGGAGCTCGGTGACCTTGTGGGCGTTGCGAGTGGCGAGGATCAGCCGCTGTTCACTGCTCATGCGGCGATTATCCCCGCCACCCGCGGTGCCGTGGTGGGGGCCCGGGCGGGCCGGGGGTCACGCGGGCGAGCAGACCTCGGTGAGCCCGCTCGCGGCGTCGTTGACGGCGCTCATGTCGGGGGCGCGGCCCTCGTTGACCGCGGTGCGGGCGTCCTCGACGGCGGTGTTGAGGTCGCCGACGGCGCCCTTGACGTCGGCGCTGTCGGTGGACTTCTCGATCTCGTCGAGGTTCTTCTCGATGCTGTCGAGGGCTTCCTTGGCCTGCGTGGGGTCTTCGCCCACGGAGGAGGCGGCGTTCTGGAGGTCTTCGACGCTCTCGGCGACGGTGACGGCCGTGTTGGCGCAGTCGAGCGCCTTGTCGATGGCGCCGCAGCCCACGGCGAGCGTGGCGGTGGCGGCCACGACGACGGCGGTGACGGCGGTGGACAGAGTGCGACGCACTGGGTTCCCTCCCGAGAGCTTGGACGGGCCGCACGGATCGACCCGTACGGCCCGTACCTTCTCAGACGCGTAAAGCGCTCGCAAAGTTCCGTCCGTGCGGGCGGCCTTGCGGGCGAGGCGGCTTGCGGGCGAGCGGTGCCGCCGTGGGTTCAGTCGGCGGCGAGGGCCTGGCGCTGGCCGCCGTCGAGCTGGGCGCAGCCCTTGACCGCGAGGTCGAGGAGGGCGTCGAGTTCGGTGCGGGCGAAGGGGACGCCCTCGGCGGTGCCCTGGACCTCGACGAAACGGCCGTCGTCGGTGCAGACGACGTTCATGTCGGTCTCGGCGCGGACGTCCTCCTCGTAGCAGAGGTCGAGCATGGGGGTGCCGTCGATGATGCCGACGCTGACGGCGGAGACGGCTCCGGTGAGGGGCTGGGCCTTGGAGCGGATGAGCTTCCTGCCCTGGGCCCAGGTGACGGCGTCGGCGAGGGCGACGTAGGCGCCGGTGATGGCGGCGGTGCGGGTGCCGCCGTCGGCCTGGAGCACGTCGCAGTCGAGCACGATGGTGTTCTCGCCGAGGGCCTTGAAGTCGACGACGGCGCGCAGGGAGCGGCCGATGAGGCGGGAGATCTCGTGGGTGCGTCCGCCGATGCGGCCGCGGACGGCTTCGCGGTCGCCGCGGGTGTTGGTGGAGCGGGGCAGCATGGAGTACTCCGAGGTCACCCATCCCTCGCCGGTGCCCTTGCGCCAGCGGGGCACGCCTTCGGTGAGGCTGGCGGTGCAGAGCACGCGGGTGTCGCCGAAGGAGACGAGGACGGAGCCTTCGGCGTGCTTGCTCCAGCCGCGCTCGAGGGTGACGGGGCGCAGCTGGTCGGGTGTCCTCCCGTCGATGCGGGTGACGTCGTTGTCAGACATGGGGGCGAGCCTAGTCGCATGGGGGCGGGGCCCGGACGGCGGCTGCGGGGCGGCGGGGCCCGTACGGTCGCGGGCGGGGGCCCGTGCGCGGGGCGGCGCTCACATGAGGTCTTCGATCTCCTCGGCGATCGGGTCGGCGTCGAGGCCGAGCACGACCTGGATCATGGTGCCCATGCGGACGACGTCGCTGGCTCCGGCGCTCTTCAGTGCGGCGACGTCGACGAGTGCGGCGTCGCCGACCTCGGTGCGCAGGCGGGTCACGCACCCCTCGACGACTTCGATGTTCTCGATGCCGCCGAGTCCGGCGACGATCCTCTCGGCCTTGCCGGCCATGGCGTCCTCCTCTGCCGTGGTCCGAGAGTACGCCGGGGGCGGTCAGATCTCGTGGACGGCGCCGGCACGGGCCAGCTCGACGGGGCCGGGGAAGGCGGCCTTGGCGTCGCGCAGGTTGGCCTGGGGGTCGGTCCACGGGGGGACGTGGGTGAGGAGCAGCTTCCGGGCCTTGGCGCGTTCGGCGCACTGGCCTGCCTGGAGGCCGTTGAGGTGGAGCTCGGGGATGTCCTCCTTGCCGTGGGTGAAGGAGGCTTCGCAGAGGAAGAGGTCGGCGCCGGCGGCGAGGGCGTCGATCTCGTTGCACGGGCCGGTGTCACCCGAATAGGTGAGTACGCGGCCGGTGTCGCGGTGCGTGATGCGGAATCCGTAGGCCTCGACGGGGTGGCGTACGAGGGCGGTGCGCACGGTGAAGGGGCCGGTCTCGAAGGTGCCGCCGGGGGTGAGGGTGCGGAAGTCGAAGACCTCGCTCATGGAGGAGTCGGTGGGGGTGTCGGCGTAGGCCGTGGTCAGCCGGCGTTCGGTGCCGTCGGGTCCCCAGACCGGGAGGGGGGCGCAGCGGCCGCCCTCGTGCCGGTAGTAGCGGGCGACGAAGTAGCCGCACATGTCGATGCAGTGGTCGGCGTGCAGGTGGCTGAGGGCGATGGCGTCGAGGTCGTAGAGGCCGCAGTGCCGCTGGAGTTCGCCGAGTGCGCCGTTGCCCATGTCGAGGAGCAGCCGGAAGCCGTCGGCTTCGAGGAGGTAGCTCGAGCAGGCCGATTCCGCGGAGGGGAAGGACCCCGAGCAGCCGACGACTGTGAGCTTCATGGAGCGGGAACCTCCGTGGGCGGCCGGTCTTCTGCTCCTCGGGCGTGGTGGTCGAGACCGCCGCGTCGGTGAGGAGGTGGTTTTCCGAGCGTAAGGCGCGCCGGGCCCGGTGACTCCTCGGGACGTGCGTGTGTGGGCGGAATCACCAGCGCGGGGTAGGTGTGACCACGGAGGGAGAGTGATGACGGTTGAGCACGGGATGGTGGCTGGTGTTGGGGCTGGTCGTGGTGTTCGCGCTGGTCGCGGCCTATGTGGACGGGACGGGCCGGTTGCGGGGGCGGCGTCGCGGCGCGGCGCGCTCCCGGCGTGAGGCGTCGCGCCGGGAGCCGCCGCCGGAGGAGGGCTGAGCGGTCAGGCCCAGAGCTGGCCGTGGAGGGTTTCGACGGCGGCGTCCGTGGATGCGGCGGTGTAGACGCCGGTGGACAGGTACTTCCAGCCGCCGTCGGCGACGATGAAGACGATGTCGGCGCTCTCGCCGGCCTGGACGGCCTTGCGGCCGACGCCGAGGGCGGCGTGCAGGGCGGCGCCGGTGGAGACGCCGGCGAAGATGCCCTCCTGGGAGAGCAGCTCGCGGGTGCGGGCGACGGCGTCCTCGGAGCCGACGGAGAACCGCGAGGTGAGGACGGCGGCGTCGTACAGCTCGGGGACGAAGCCCTCGTCGAGGTTGCGGAGGCCGTAGACGAGGTCGTCGTAGCGCGGTTCGGCGGCGATGATGCGGATGTCGGGCCGCTGTTCGCGCAGGTAGCGGCCGGCGCCCATGAGGGTGCCGGTGGTGCCGAGGCCGGCGACGAAGTGGGTGACGGACGGCAGGTCGGCGAGGATCTCCGGGCCGGTGCCGGCGTAGTGCGCGCCGGCGTTGTCGGGGTTGCCGTACTGGTAGAGCATCACCCAGTCCGGGTGTTCCGCGGCGATCTCCTTGGCGACGCGGACGGCGGTGTTGGAGCCGCCTGCGGCGGGTGAGGAGATGATCTCGGCGCCCCACATGGCGAGCAGCTGGCGGCGTTCCTCGCTGGTGTTCTCGGGCATGACGCAGACGATGCGGTAGCCCTTGAGCTTCGCGGCCATGGCGAGGGAGATGCCGGTGTTGCCGGAGGTGGGTTCGAGGATGGTGCGGCCGGGGGTGAGCCGGCCGTCCTTCTCGGCCTGTTCGATCATGTGGAGCGCCGGGCGGTCCTTGATCGAGCCGGTGGGGTTGCGATCTTCCAGCTTGGCCCAGATCCGCACGTCGGGGGACGGGGACAGCCGCGGCAGCCGTACGAGGGGGGTGTTCCCGACGGCTGCCAGCGGCGAGTCGTAGCGCATCAGCGTGCGCCGCCGGCGACGGCGGGCAGGATGGTGACGTTGTCGCCGTCGGTGAGCGTGGTGGTGATGCCGTCGAGGAAGCGGACGTCCTCGTCGTTGAGGTAGACGTTGACGAAGCGGCGGAGTTCGCCGCCGTCGACGAGGCGGCCCTGGATGCCCGCGTGACGCGACTCGAGGTCGGTGAAGAGCTCACCCAGCGTGGCGCCCTCTCCGGTCACGGTCTTCTCGCCGTCGGTGTAGGTGCGCAGGATGGTCGGGATACGGACCTCGATGGCCATGAATGCTCCTGGTGAGGAAGGAAGGGGGCAGGCTGTGGCGTGCGTGGTGCGTTCGTGTGTGCGGGTGGTGCGGACCGTACGCGGCACGTACGGCGGGCGCGTCGGCGCGGGCACCGTCCCGGGTGGGGCACGGTGTGCCGCGGGCGCGGGCTCAGCGCGAACAGATGGCGCTGGCGAGGCGGCACAGGTCGACGTGCAGGCGCGCCACGAGCAGCGTCGTGCCCGGGCCCTTCTCTTCAGCGCTCACGTCGTGGACAACCATGGCCTCATCGTAGCGATTCCCGGGGCGGGAATCGGATGTCGGTATCACCATACGGACGTTCGCGTCTCATCTCCGCCCTGCCGGTTCAGGCGTCGTAGGCGGGGACGACGCCGACCTCCTCCTCTTCCACGATTCCGTCCACGATGCGGAAGGAGCGGAAGGAGAACGGGCCCTCGTCGTTGCCGCACTCGGCGGTGGAGACCAGCACGTAGTGGGCGCCGGGCTCGTTGGCGTAGGAGATGTCGGTGCGCGAGGGGTAGGCCTCGGTGGCGGTGTGCGAGTGGTAGACGACGACGGGCTCCTCGTCGCGGTCGTCCATCTCGCGGTAGAGCTTGAGCAGGTCGGTGGAGTCGAACTCGTAGAACGTGGGCGACCGGGCCGCGTTCAGCATCGGGATGAACCGCTCGGGGCGGCCGGAGCCGGCGGGGCCGGCGACGACGCCGCAGGCCTCGTCGGGGTGATCGGCGCGGGCGTGGGCCACGATCGCGTCGTGCAGCTCCTGTGTGATGGTCAGCATGGGATGCAGCATAAGCACAGGCCCGGTGGGCTCCCCGTGGGGTGCTCACCGGGCCTGTGCCTGGTGGGGCGTCCTCCCGGCGGTGCCGGGCGGGCGGTCAGACCGACGTGGCGCCGGCGAACCCGGGGCCGCCCTGGCCGGGGACGGAGTCCCGGGGCTCGGAGGCCTCGATCTGCTCGTCGGTCTCCCCGGCGTCGCGCCGGCGGACGTACTCCAGGACCCGGCGCAGCTCGCGCTTGACGACCGGGGCCAGGAAGTACAGGCCGAGGATGTTGAACACGGCGGCCAGGAAGAGGAACGAGTCGGCCATCGTGACCAGCGAGCCGAGGGACATCAGCGCACCGGAGACGACGATGGTGCAGAAGAAGACCTTGTAGATCAGCTCACTGGCGCGGCTGCGGCCGAAGAGGTAGGTCCAGGCCTTCAGTCCGTAGTAGCTCCACGTGATGATCGTGGAGATGGCGAACAGCAGCACCGCGACGGTGAGGACGTACGGGAACCAGGGGATGACCGTCTCGAAGGCGTCCGAGGTCAGGGCGACGCCGGACTCGGGAGCGGCACCGGTGGCGGCCTTCTCGCGGGCGTCGAGGAAGCTCTGCGGCTGGGCGATGATGATCGTCAGGGCCGTCATGGTGCAGATGAAGACCGTGTCCAGGAAGGGCTCGAGCATGGCCACGAGACCCTCGGTGGCGGGGCGCTTGGTCTTCACCGCGGAGTGGGCGATCGGCGCGGAGCCGATGCCGGCCTCGTTGGAGAAGGCGGCGCGGCGGAAACCCTGGATGATCGCGCCGACGATGCCGCCGACGACGCCCTGCGGGCTGAACGCGCCTTCGAAGATGGCGCCGAAGGCGTCCGGGACGGCGGTGATGTTGAAGGCGATGACGATGACACAGGCGGTCACGTACAGGATCGCCATGCTCGGGACCAGCTTGCTGGTGACCGCGCCGATGGACTTCATGCCGCCGATGAGGACGAGGGCGACGACCGCGGCGATGAGCAGGCCGAAGAAGAAGGCGCCGCCGGAGCTGGTGAAGACGCTGTCGTCCTTGCCGGTGACCGACTGGAGCTGCTCGAGGCTCTGGTTGACCTGGAAGAGGTTGCCGCCGAAGAAGGTGAAGAACAGCAGCGAGACGGCGGAGCCGACGGCGAGCACCTTGCCGACGCCGGCGAAGCCGCGCTCGGCCATGCCCTTGCGCAGGTAGTGCATGGGGCCGCCGGAGACGGTGCCGTCGGCGTGGATCTCGCGGTACTTCACACCGAGGGTGCACTCGACGAACTTGGTGGCCATGCCGAGGAGACCGCAGAGGATCATCCAGAAGGTGGCGCCGGCGCCACCGATGGTGACGGCGATGGCGACACCGGCGATGTTGCCGAGACCGACGGTGCCGGACACCGCGGAGGTCAGCGCCTGGAAGTGGCTGACCTCGCCCGGTGCGTCCTTCTGCTCGTACTTGCCGCGTACGAGCCTGAACGCCACCTTCAGGTGGCGCAGCTGGGCGAAGCCGAAGTAGGTGGTGAAGACCAGGCCCGCCACCACGAGCCAGGCGACGATCCAGGGGAAGTCGTATCCGAAGAGGTGGACCTCGTAGAAGACGACCTCGGCCATCCACGTGGCTATGGGCTCGGTGAAGTCGCTGATCGCCTTGTCGACGGACTCGAGGAACGAGGAGTCAGTGTTGGCCATGGAATTCCTCTGGCAGTTTCGGCCGCCTGGGGGTGCGGGCTGCGTGCGTGCGGAGTTCACCGGGGGCTGGCAAATCTCGCGTGTGTTGGGGGAGTTCCTACCACGCAGAGCGACATACGTCGCGTGACACACATCACACTTGCGCATAACAGCCGGATACACTCGCCATAAACCATGCCAAAGCGGACATGATGCGTCGGATAATCGTGTAGGTGGCACGATTATCGGGCACTTCGGGTCACCCAGCGTGGCAGCGCGCGCCGCTCAGTCCGTCAGCGTCTCCACGAGGGTCTCCTGGAGCGCGCCGAGCCACAGGTAGGCCATGACCATGGGCTTGCGCGGGTCGGAGTCGGGGAGGGTGTAGAGGCCGCCGCCGTCCTCGTCGTCGGTGACCTCCAGGCGGGCGCCGATGGCCAGCCGGAGGTCGTTGAGGGCGCCGAGCCACTGACGGGAGTCGTCCGGGGCGAGGCGCAGCACGGCGCCGCCGTCACCCTCCGGAGTGAGGGCGTCCAGGGCGCGGACCATCGCGAGGGCGTCGTCCCGCTTGCGCGCCCGCAGGTCCAGTTCGGTGTAGCGCCGGAACTCGGCGGAGGCGGCCCGCGCCTCGGTCGCCGCCTCGGCGCTCGCGGGTTCGGCTCCGGGGTCGCCGTAGGCGTCGGGGAAGAGCCGCGCGAGCGCGGGGTCGGTCGGCGGCTCGCTGGGCCCCTCGGCGAAGAGTTCGGCGAGCGGGTCGCGCCCCTGCGCGGGCTCGTCGCCGGGGCCGACGAGTTCCATGAGCTGAACGGCGAGGCTGCGGAGGATGGAGATCTCCACCTCGTCCAGCGCGACCGCGGCGCCGCCGTCGGCGGTGGGCTCGAACTGTCCGGCCATCAGCGGTCCTGGGTGAGGGTGGCCCACAGGCCGTACCCGTGCATGGCCTGCACGTCGCGCTCCATCTCCTCGCGGCTGCCGGTCGAGACGACGGCCCTGCCCTTGTGGTGGACGTCCATCATCAGCTTCTTGGCCTTGTCCTTGGGGTAGCCGAAGTAGCTCTGGAAGACGTAGGTCACGTAACTCATCAGGTTGACCGGGTCGTTGTGCACGAGCGTCGCCCAGGGGACGTCCGGCTCGGGTACCTCGACGGGCGCCTCGCGTGACTCCGGGCGTTCGATCTCCGTGGGTGCGACGCTCACGTGTCCCATGCTGCCACCCCCCGGGGGCCGTCGCGCAAACGGCTCCCCGGACGAGGCGGCGCGACACCGCCCCCGGATATCGTCACTCTGACGAGATATGGGGTAGCATCATCGTATGGACACAGGGGATCTGGGACTGCCGGTGCCGGTGCCGTCCACGGCGCTCTTCACCGACCAGTACGAGTTCACGATGCTTCAGGCCGCGCTGCGTGGTGGCACGGCCGACCGCCGCTCCGTCTTCGAGGTCTTCACCCGGCGGCTGCCGGAGGGCCGCCGCTACGGCGTCGTCGCCGGCACCGGGCGGGTGCTGGACGCCATCGAGAACTTCCGGTTCGAGGAGAAGGTGCTGCGCTTCCTCCGCTCGCACGGGGTCGTCGACGGCCCCACCCTCGACTGGCTCGCGGACTACCGCTTCCGGGGCGACGTGTACGGCTACCCGGAGGGCGAGGTCTACTTTCCCGGCTCGCCGATCATGCGGGTGGAGGGCACCTTCGCGGAGTGCGTGCTGCTGGAGACGGTGATCCTCTCCATCCTCAACCACGACTCGGCGGTCGCCGCCGCGGCCTCCCGCATGGCCGTCGCCGCGGGCGGGCGGCCCCTGGTCGAAATGGGCGCCCGGCGCGCGCACGAGCTGGCCGCCGTCGCCGCCTCGCGCGCCGCCTACCTCGGCGGCTTCGCCTCCACCTCCGACCTGGCCGCCGGCTTCCGGTACGGCATCCCCACCGTCGGCACCAGCGCGCACGCGTTCACGCTGCTGCACGACACCGAGCGGGACGCCTTCACCGCGCAGGTGAAGTCGCTGGGCAGCGGCACCACGCTGCTGGTCGACACCTACGACGTCGCCGAGGCCGTCCGCACGGCCGTGGAGGTCGCCGGACCGGGACTCGGCGCCGTGCGCATCGACTCCGGCGACCTGCTGCTGGTCGCCCACCGGGTACGGCAGCAGCTCGACGACCTGGGCGCCACCGACACCAGGATCGTGGTCACCAGCGACCTGGACGAGTACGCCATCGCCTCACTGGCCGCCGCACCGGTGGACAGCTACGGCGTCGGCACCCGCCTGGTCACCGGCAGCGGACACCCCACCAGCTCGATGGTCTACAAGCTGGTCGCCCGGGCGGACGGGGACGGGCCGGACGCCCCGATGCGCTCCGTGGCGAAGAAGTCGACCGGCGGCAAGACCTCCATCGGCGGCGCGAAGTGGGCGGCCCGGCCGCGCGACGCGGCCGGCGTCGCGGAGGCGGAGCGCATCGGCACCGGCCCGGTCCCGGAGGAACTGGCCGGCGTGACGCTGCAGGTGCCGCTGGTGCGCGGCGGCGAGACGGTCGGGCGCGAGCCGCTCGACGCCGCGCGCGACCGGCACCGACGCGCCCTGGCGGGGCTGCCGATGTCCGCCACGCAGCTGTCGCGCGGCGAGCCGGTGCTGCCGACCGAGTACGTCTGAGCAACCGCAGGGTCCGTTTCGGCCGAGGAGACTCGAGGGCCGAGGAGTTTCGAGGAGGGTGCACTGATGCACCGGGCACTGATCGTCGTGGACGTGCAGAACGACTTCTGCGAGGGGGGCAGCCTCGGCGTGGCCGGCGGCGGGGACGTCGCCGCCGCCATCACCGAGCTGGTCGGCGACGCCGCCGCGGGCTACCGCCACGTGGTGGCCAGCCGGGACATGCACATCGAGCCGGGGGACCACTTCGCGGAGACCCCGGACTTCGAGCGCTCCTGGCCGCGGCACTGCGTGGCCGGCACGGAGGGCGTCGGCTTCCACCCGCACTTCGCCCCCGCCGTCACGGCCGGCGGGGTCGACGCGGTCTTCGACAAGGGGCACTACACCGCCGCCTACAGCGGCTTCGAGGGCGCCGACGAGCACGGGACGTCGCTCACCGACTGGCTGCGGGCGCGGGACGTGACCGAGGTCGACGTGGTCGGCATCGCGACGGACCACTGCGTCCGGGCGACGGCGCTGGACGCGCAGGCGGCGGGGTTCCGGACGCGGGTGCTGCTGGAGCTGACGGCGGGAGTGGCCGCGGGATCGACGACACGGGCCCTCCAGGAGCTGCGCGCCGCCGGCGTGGAGCTCTCCGGAACGCCCGTCCTGCGGAGCAGCTAGGAACCGTCCGGCCGCCCCGAGGGCCGGGAGGGCCTGCCAGAGGGCCGTCTCCGGCCCTCCGGGGGCGGAGACGGCCCTTGGGCCGCCCGGCGGTCGCGGGGACGGTCAGGCGGTGCGGAGAAGGGCGGCTATGGGCTGCCAGGACTCCGTGTCGTCGTGGGGCCGGGCGCGCCAGACGAGGCCGTCCGGGTGGTGCAGGACGGCGGTGACCTCGTCGGGCGTCGGCGGCTCCGCGTTGCCCCGCAGGTACACCGCGCGCATGCCGAGGTTTCTGAGCCTGGTCAGCGCCCTGGCCCGGTTGACCGCGTGGACCAGGACCCGCACCCGCGGCTCGTCCTCGCCGCCGGGGTGCCAGGCCGCCGCCCGTACGGTGTGCGCCGCGTCGGCGTGGGCGGACCAGCGCTGCGGCCGCCCGTCGGTCTCCTCGACGGGGGCGGGCCGCTGCCGCCAGGGCCAGGCGCCCGCGGCCGCCGGGAGCCCGCTGGGGCGCGGCACCGGCAGGGACAGCGCGACGATCACGCTGCCGTCCGGCAGCCGTACGAATCCGCCTCCGGCCATGATCAGGTTCTCCCCCGTGGTCGTGGTCTTCCGATGGGCTTACAGGAGGCATCTATAGCGCGGATCGGCCGCTGCCCGCCAGGGGCAACGGCCGATCATGTTTTGACCTGCAACGATGCAAATCAGCGCGTGGACGGACCCACCTGGACGGTCATCGTCTTGCCGCTGAAGGGCTGCTTGACGATGGCGATGCGGGTGTTGGTGTCGGGCACCTTGACGCTCGACTCCGGGTTGGTCTCGTACCAGTACTTACCCTTGTGGTCGTCGAAGACCGGCTTGCCCCACTTCGGCCAGACGAACGTACGTTCGCCGTCGTTGTGGAGGGCCATGCCGCCCGACGGGTACCAGCTGAAGGCCGAGTCGTAGCCCTGGATGCGCGGACGCATCAGGGTGTCGTCGTTCCAGCGCTCCGGCTTGGCGTGCGCGTCGATGGGGAGGATCAAGCCCTCACCTGCGTGCTGACCGACGTTGTTGTCCTTCTGGGAGGTGTCCCAGAGCCAGACGAGCATGCCGCGCTGGTAGGCGTAGCGCTCCACCCAGTCCGGCTTGTCGGTGGCCCAGCCGAAGTTGTACGGGCCGGTACGCAGCGACTCGTCGTAGCCGGCGTACTGGCGGTTCTCGACGATGTAGAACTGCGGGTACGACTTGGTGAAGGACTCCTCGATGCGCGAGAAGCCGTCCGTCGTCCAGCCGTTGTCGCCGTCCTCCGCGCCGTCCTCGAACACCACGGCGCCGTCGGCGGTGATGCTGAGAGCGTCGGCCGCGAAGCCCTTGGGGGCCACGCCGCCGTCCGTCTGGTAACGGAAGCGAAGGTCGAACTTCTGGCCTGCAAAGGCGTCGAGGGAGTACGCGAGGTCCTTGTACGCGCCCGACTGACCGTGCAGCGCCGGACGGTCGCCGCCGTCCCGCGGGATCGGCTCGCCGTCGACGGTGCCGTCCAGCACCGTCCAGTTGTCGCCGCCGTCCGTCGACACCTCGGTGTAGAGGTAGTCGTAGTTGGCCTCGATGTCGTACCAGCCCTTGAAGTCCAGCGAAGCGCTGGTCTTCCCGGTCAGGTCGACACTGCGGGTGAGCGTGTTGCTCAGGTCGTCACCGCTGCCGCTCCACCACTGCATGCTGCCCTCGGCGGGCTTCACGATGGTGGTCGTCTTCTCCTTGTCCGGGAGTTCGACGATCAGCGCCTGCGGGTTCTTGGTGTTGTAGTTGTGCACGCCCAGCTTGTGGGTGGACTTCGTGGCCGCCTTCGCGGTCTCGTAGTCCAGCCAGCCCAGCTGGAACTTGTCCCAGGCGCTCAGGTCGCCTGCCCAGTCGCCGATCGAGTCCTCGCCCTTGTTCAGCCAGGAACCCGACGACATCAGGGACCAGAAACCGACCGAGTTCTCGCCGGTGCCGGAGGTGTCGTAGTGGTCCGGCAGACCGAGGTCGTGACCGTACTCGTGCGCGAAGACGCCGAGGCCGCCGTTCTCCGGCTGGACGGTGTAGTCGCCCACCCAGATGCCGGTGTCGCCGATCTGGGTGCCGCCGGCCTGGTTGTACTCGGGGCCGGTGCTGCCGACGTCGTGACCGTAGGCGTACCAGCGGTGGGCCCAGATGGCGTTCTCGCCCTGCGCGCCGCCGCCGGCCGACTCGTCCTCACCGGCGTGAACCCACTGGAAGTGGTCGATGTAGCCGTCACGCTCGTTGAAGTTGCCGTCACCGTCGAAGTCGTAACGGTCCCACTTGTCGTACTCGGCGAGCATGTCCGCGATCTCGGCGTCCGTCTTGCCGGAGGCCTTCTGGCCCTCGACCCAGGCGGTCACGCCGTGCTTGATCGCGTCCCACACCGTGGAGCAGGTGGTGTCGCCGCAGTAGTTGGAGCCGTAGCGGGCCTCGTTGTACTCGACCTTGACCCAGTCCGAGACCTGGCCCTCGACCGAATAGCGGCCCGAGGACTGCTTCTCGTAGAAGCTCTTCAGGGAGCCTTCGCCCTCGCCGAAGTAGATGTCCTCGAAGTGCTTCTGGTCGAAGTCCTCCTGCCAGTAGGTGGAGTTGTCCTTCGACCGGTCCGGCTCGGCGATCTCGTTGTGCACGGGGCCGGCTTCGCCGCCGTACTCCGGGTCGACCTTGTCACCGAACTCGATGAGCACGGTGAAGATCTTGTCGGTCTTCTCCCGCTGGAGCTCGACGTACTTGTTGTCGTCGAGCTTCATGACCCGGGAGCCGTTGCGCTGGAAGGTCTCGGCCTTGCCCTTGTCGCCCTCCCCGGCGGCCAGCTTCTCCAGGGCGACCTGCTTGCTCTGGCGCTGCTGCTTGCTGAACGGACCGTCCAGGTTGTGCGGGTGCTCATGCCCCTCGACCTTGGCCGGCTTGCTCTGGGCGTCCGGGTTGGCTTCCGGCTGTGCCTGAGCCGATGTGGCTGGCATCAGAACGGCCGCGCCGAGCGCGGCAACCGTGGTGACCAGGGCAGCCGACCTCGATCTTGTGGATCTCCGTCTGCTGTTCACTTGCTTGTGTCCTCCCCTGCAAGCGCTGAGACTTGACGACGGTATTCGACCGGAGTATCGCGGAAAAAGACAGCCCTTGATTCGTTATCGACCGCACAGTAAGTTGCTGTGCTCTGTGTTGGCATGGACGAGACACTGGGACAGCCGTGCGCCCGTGCGCCCCTCGTGCACCGCGGCGTGACCGAGGTCATGCTTCGCCGGGGTGCGGGACGGGCATCTCGCCGTAGGAGCCGTTCTGTGGCACGCACTTCGGGCCGAAGGGGCGTTCGCCGGGCGGCCCGGACGGACCCCGACCACGATCTCCCCTCAGGACGGACACGCCATGCCGCGCCCGACTGCCGCACAGTTCGCCTACGGTGCCCTCACGGTCGTTCTCGCGACCCTCGCCATGCTGCTCCTCTCCCAGACCCGTTCGGGAACGGGCATCGTGGTCATCGCCGTGGCCGCCCTGAGCCTCGGCCTCCTGGTCTCCTGCACGGCCGCGGCCCGCACCCCGTCGGGCCGTTCCGTGCCCGCCCGTACGGCCCCCGCTCCCGCTCACGTTCCCGAGCGGACCGCCGCCCGCTCCGAGCCGGCCTACCGGACACCCGCCTCGCTGCGCCGGTGACGCCCGACCGCCACGTCAGTCCGCCACGTCAGTCCGCGACGACCACGACGGTCTTCGCCGCCTTGTCGTGCAGACACTGGTGGTAGGGCTTGTCCCAGGTGCAGTACAGAACGTTGATCAGCCAGAAGAGGAAGCCCAGACAGGGCACCAGCGCGGGAATGCTGTAGACCGCCGCACGCACCCAGCCGGGCGTGCCGTGCGGCGCCGCACCGTCCTGGAGCACCGCCACCCGGATCTTCATCAGCTTCTTCCCGACCGTCTGGCCCGAACGCGTCAGCATCAGACCCTCGTAGAGGAAGTACACCAGCGTGTAGAAGCCGCCCTGCCAGTACTGCGTACCCGCGTCGTCGTAGGAGTCGAAGCCGGACACGAGCCCGGTGACGATGCCGACCGGGATGCCGACGATCAGGGCGTCGACGATGCGGGCGAGCAGGCGTTTACCGCGCGAGCCGAGCGGCGGCATGCCGGCGAGGGGGTCGGCGCCGCCGCCGTAGGGATCGCTGTACGGAGCTCCCGGCGGCGCGCCCTGCGGCGACGCGTACGGGCCGCCGGGTGGCGGCGGGGGCGGCCGGTCGGGCGGTGGTTCGCCGGGCGGCTGCTCACCGGGGGGCGGACCGCCGGACCCCGGCTCGTCCGGCTGCGGCCTCTTGCGGAAGGGGTCGTTCTCCGGCTGCTCCGTGCTCATGGCACGAGTCGACCCCGCACCGGACGCCTCCGCATCCGGCGCGTGGCCGTTCGGGGGTACCGCGCTCCTCCGAAGGGATGGCGGACCGTTCGCCGGCGGCACCTTCAGCAGACGCCTCCGGCCCGCCGGGCGTCAGCGGTCGGCGACGAAGGTGCGCGCCGCCTTGTCGTGCCAGCACTGCCGCCAGGGCCGGTCGAAGAGGCACCACAGCACGTTCACCACGCCGAGCACCACCAGGGACAACAGGCTGTACGTCAGCCAGCGCCGCAGCGCCGCCCCCGTGCCCGGGGTGTCCTGCCCTTCGACGTCGAGCACCTGGAGACCGAACAGCTTCTTGCCCGCCGTGCGGCCCCACTTCGCGGTGGGCAGTGCCTCGTACAGCAGGCCGAACAGCAGGAAGGCGCCCAGCACGACGGCGAGGTGGACGCCGGTGGTGCCGTCGATCAGCCAGACGGTGCGGGTGACGCCGGCCTGGTTGGTGGCCTCGATCTTGTCCTGGATGTGCTCGGTCGCCTTGCCCACGAAGGGGAATGCCACGGCGCCCGTCACGGCGGAGACCACCAGCCCGTCGACGATCCGTGCGCCGAGCCGTTTGCCCAGGCCCGCGGGCCGGGCCTCCTGCACCGCGTCGGCGAACGGGTTGGCCGCCGGGGGCCGCCAGGGCGCGACGCCGTCCTGGCCGGAAGCGGCCACGCCGGGCTGCTGCTCCCAGGGCGGCCGTTCCGTACCCTGCGGGGCGTGCTGGGTCTGCGGGGCCTGGCTGCCGTACTGCTGCGGGACACCCTGCTGCGGGTGCGGCGCCTGGTACGCCTGCTGGGCCTGCTGGGCCTGCTGGGCCTGCTGCTGCGCATGCGGGGCCTGTTGCTGGACCTGCTGGTACGCGGGGGCCTGGTGCTGGGGGTGCTGGGGGTGCTGCGGCTGGTGCTGATGCTGCTGCGGGGGGTGGCCCTCGACCGGAGCAGCCTGCCGGGCGGCGTCCGCGACGGCGCCGTACTGGAAGACGTCCGAACGGCGCAGGCCGACGGTGTGCTCCGGCTGGGCCGCGGGGCGGGCGCCCTGCTCCTCCTGGGGGCGCGGCATGCGGATGCCCACGGTGTGGTCGGGCGCCGCTTGGCCTCCGCTCCCGGCCGGAGGCGGCGTGCCCCCGGTCTGCTCCTGCGCCTCCCACGCGGCGCGCGGGTCCTGCCCGCCGCCGTGCGCGGACTGCGCGGACTGCGCGGGCTCCTGCGGTGCCCCCCAGGAGAGGTCCTGCTGGTCCGCGCCGAACCCGGACTGCCGGCCGGGGTCGGCCTGCCAGGCCGTGGCGGCCTCCGGCTGGTTGCCGTGCAGGCGGCGCGGGTCGTTCCAGTCGGCGTACGGCGCCGCGTCCGGTCCGGGCGCGGCGACCTCGCCGCGGCGGCGCACCTCGGGCAGCGCCGAGGAGCCGCTGCTCGCACGGCCGAGGTCGATCTCGTCGCTGTCGTCCTCGTCCTCGGCAGGCGCCTCCGACTCGGGTTCGGCGCCGCGCGGGGCCGGAACGTTCCCGCCGGTCTCGGCGGGCGGGGCGGGCGCGGGCTCGCCCGGCCCCGGCGCGGGCCGGCTGGTGCCCGCCACCCAGGCGGTGCCGTTCCAGTAGCGGATGTACCCGGGGATGGAGGGATCCGGGTAGTAGCCCGGCACCGGGCTGCCGTTGGCGGATCCTGCGGAGGGGGCACTCATCTGTCCGGGTCCCGTATCTCTTCGACCGATCTGGCGGTATGTGGACGTGGGCGGCGACTTCGTCCGCGCGCGCGTGCGTGAACGGCGTTGCGCGGAGTCCACATCTACCAGAAGCCGCCGACGGCGTGGCCCCGCCCTCAGGGAGCTGTGAACGTTCCGGCGGAAGTCTTCCGGGCGAATCTCGAGATTTCTCGCCGAAGTCGCGTAACGATACGCGCTCCACGTCCTCTCATCAGTGCGGGCTTCGTACGGTCGCCGCCGGAGGAGGCCGCCACCGCCAGGCGTGAGAGAGGGAGCAGACGACATGGACGACAGGGAAGCGACGATCGAACGGGAACTCGACCTGCGGCTGGTGCTGTCGCCGGACGACGGCGCCACGGTGCCGGCGCGGCTGCGCTACCACACCGACGACCCGTTCGCGGTGCACGTCTCCTTCCACATCCACTCCGACGCACCGGTCCACTGGACGTTCGCCCGCGAGCTGCTGATCGAGGGCCTGTTCCGGCCGTGCGGCCGGGGCGACGTACGGGTGTGGCCGACGCGGGCCGACGGCCGGCAGGTGGTGTGCCTGGCCCTGTCGTCGCCGGACGGCGACGCGCTGCTGGAGGCGCCGGCGCACGCGGTCTCGGCCTGGCTGGAGCGGACGCTGCGCGCGGTGCCGACGGGTTCGGAGACGGAACGGCTGGGTCTCGAACAGGGCCTGGAGGCGCTGCTCTCCCCGGAGTCGTGAGCCGCGCGGCGGGCGCCGGGCGGCCGGCTCAGCCCGCGGGCGCCGTCTCCGGCCCCCCGGAGGCGGCCTGACGGACGAGCGGGACGATGCGCAGCGGCACCGGGTTCTCCATCACGATCGCGGTGGAGGCGCGCACGATGCCCTCGATGCCCACCACCCGGTCGATGACGCGCTGGAGGTCCGCGTTGGACTGGGCCACCAGGCGGCACAGCATGTCGCCGTGCCCGGTGGTGGTGTGCAGCTCGAGCACCTCGGGGACGGTGGCGAGGTGGGCCCGCACGTCGGCGCCCTGTCCCTGGCGGATCTCCAGAGTGGCGAAGGCGGTCACCGGATAGCCCACGGCGGCCGGGTCGACGTCCGGGCCGAAGCCGCGGATCACTCCGGTGGACTGCAGCCTGTCCAGCCGGGCCTGCACCGTGCCGCGGGCGACGCCGAGCCGGCGGGAAGCCTCCAGCACGCCGATGCGCGGTTCCTCGGCAAGCAGTTCCAGCAGCCGTCCGTCCAGCGGGTCGATCGCCATGACCCCTCCTCGCACTGCGCATCGTGTACAGATACGCGCCTGATACCGCCGTTCGACTGTACATGTTGCTCAGTGATCGCGTGAACTATTGCGCACCTTGTGGATCAGCGGGACGCTTTCGCACATGACTGAGACCACGCATGCAACTCCGAGCACCGCCCGGCAGGCCGACCCCTTCCCGGTGAACGGCATGGACGCGGTCGTCTTCGCCGTCGGCAACGCCAAGCAGGCCGCCCACTTCTACTCCTCCGCCTTCGGTATGAAGCTCGTGGCGTACTCCGGGCCGGAGCACGGCAACCGCGAGACCGCCTCCTACGTGCTGGAGTCGGGCGGCGCCCGCTTCGTCCTGACCTCGGTCATCAAGCCGGCCACCGACCACGGCCGGTTCCTCGCCGAGCACGTCGCCGCGCACGGCGACGGCGTGATCGACCTGGCCATCGAGGTGCCGGACGCCCGCGCCGCCTACGCGTACGCGGTCGAGCACGGCGCCACCGGCCTGGAGGAGCCGTACGAGGTCAAGGACGAGAACGGGGTCGTGGTCCTCGCCGCCATCCGCACCTACGGCAAGACCCGGCACACCCTGGTCGAGCGCAAGGGCTACCAGGGCGTCTACCTGCCCGGTTTCGTCGAAGCCGCCCCGATCGTCGCCCCGCCGGCCAAGCGCACCTTCCAGGCCATCGACCACTGCGTGGGCAACGTCGAGCTCGGCCGGATGAACGAGTGGGTCGCGTTCTACAACAAGGTCATGGGCTTCACGAACATGAAGGAGTTCGTCGGCGACGACATCGCGACCGAGTACTCGGCGCTGATGTCCAAGGTGGTCGCGGACGGCACCAAGAAGGTGAAGTTCCCGATCAACGAGCCGGCGATCGCGAAGAAGAAGTCGCAGATCGACGAGTACCTGGAGTTCTACGGCGGCCCCGGCGTGCAGCACATCGCGCTGGCCACCAACGACATCGTCTCCACCGTGCGCACGATGCGCGCGGCCGGCGTCGAGTTCCTGAACGTGCCGGACTCGTACTACGACACCCTCGGCGAGTGGGTCGGCGACACCCGCGTGCCGATCGACGAGCTGCGCGAGCTGAAGATCCTCGCCGACCGCGACGAGGACGGCTACCTGCTCCAGATCTTCACCAAGCCGGTCCAGGACCGCCCGACCGTCTTCTTCGAGATGATCGAGCGCCACGGCTCCATGGGCTTCGGCAAGGGCAACTTCAAGGCGCTCTTCGAGGCCATCGAGCGCGAGCAGGAGAAGCGCGGGAACCTCTGAGCCGACGTGACCGCGGCCCGAGGGGGGAAGCGGAGACGACGGCGGGGCCCGGACCGTGGCGAACGGTCCGGGCCCCGCCGTCGTGCGGCCGCGGCGGTTCCGGCGGTCTCCGGCGGCGTCGTTGCCGCAACCGCACACGAGTGCGACGCTTCGGGTATGAGCGCCCTCAGCGAACGGCTCCGGGACGGCCTCCCCGCCGAAGCGGTGGTCACCGACCCCGACGTCGCCCGGTCCTACGCCCACGACATGGCGAGCTTCTGCGACGCGGGCGCCCCCGCCGTGGTCGTGCTGCCGCGTACGGTCGAGCACGTCCAGCACGTGATGCGCACGGCCACCGCGCTGCGGGTGCCGGTGGTGCCGCAGGGCGCCCGTACCGGCCTGTCCGGCGCGGCCAACGCCACCGAGGGCTGCATCGTGCTGTCGCTGACCCGCATGGACCGCATCCTGGAGATCGACCCGGTCGAGCGGATCGCCGTCGTCGAACCCGGCGTGGTGAACGCCGTGCTGTCCCGTGCGGTGGGCGAGCACGGCCTCTACTACCCGCCGGACCCCTCCAGTTGGGAACAGTGCACGATCGGCGGCAACATCGGCACCGGCTCCGGCGGCCTGTGCTGCGTGAAGTACGGCGTGACGGCGGAGTACGTGCTGGGGCTGGAGGTGGTGCTCGCCGACGGACGGCTGATGACCACCGGCCGTCGCACGGCCAAGGGCGTCGCCGGCTACGACCTGACCCGGCTGTTCGTGGGCTCCGAAGGCAGCCTCGGCATCGTCGTACGGGCCGTGCTGGCACTGCGCCCCCAGCCGCCCCGGCAGCTCGTGCTGGCCGCCGAGTTCCCCACCATGGCGGCGGCCGGAGACGCGGTCTGCCGGATCATGGAGCGCGGTCACGCGCCCTCGCTGCTGGAGATCATGGACCGCACCACGCTGCGCGCGGTCAACGCGATGGCCCAGATGGGCCTCCCGGAGTCCACCGAGGCGCTGCTGCTGGCCGGCTTCGACACCCCCGACCCATCCGCCGACCTGGCCGCCGTCGGCGAGGTCTGCACGGCCGCCGGCGCGACGGAGGTGGTGCCCGCCGACACCGTCGCCGAGTCCGAACTGCTCCTCCAGGCGCGGCGGCTCGCCCTGGTCGCGCTGGAGAAGATCACCGGCACCACGCTGATCGACGACGTGTGCGTGCCGCGCGCCCGGCTGGCCGAACTCCTGGACGGCGCGCAGAAGATCGGCGCCGAGTACGGCCTGACCGTGGGCTCGTGCGCGCACGCCGGGGACGGCAACGCGCACCCCCTGGTCTGCTTCGACCCCACCGACGAGGACGAGGCGCGGCGCGCCCGGGAGTCGTTCGACGACATCATGGCCCTGGGGCTGGAACTCGGCGGCACCATCACCGGCGAGCACGGCGTCGGCGTGCTGAAGAAGGACTGGCTCGCCCGCGAACTCGGCCCCGTCGGGCTGGAGATGCAGCGCGGCATCAAGCAGGTCTTCGACCCGCTGGACCTGCTCAACCCCGGCAAGCTGTTCTGAGCAGGTTCGCACCTTCGGCGGACCGCCGAGCGGAGCTGCCCGGTGAGGCGGCTACGCGGTCACGCGGGGCAGGTGGGCACGGACTCGCCGTCGGCGAGGGCCTCCAGCGCGTCGAGCGCGCCGTCGAGGTCGCCGACGGGGATCAGGCGCAGCCCTTCGGGCAGGTCGACGCGGGCGTCGTCGCACTCCGCCTCGGGGACCAGGAAGACCGTCGCGCCGTCCCGGGCGGCGGCCTGCGTCTTCAGCGGGACGCCCCCGACCGGGCCGACGTCGCCGTCGGCGTCGATGGTGCCGGTGCCCGCGATCGTGCGGCCGCCCGTCAGGCTGCCGCCGCGGCCGTCGCCGTCCAGCGTGGCGATCACCCCGAGAGTGAACAGCAGCCCGGCGCTCGGGCCGCCGACGTCCTCCAGCCGCAGGTCGACCTCGACTCCGTCCGGCGACCGGTTCAGCTCGTTCAGCGCGGCGGTGACGGCCTCGTTCTGCGACTGCTCCATCTGCGCGGAGGTGTGCTCGCGGATCTCCTCCGGGGTGTCGCCGACCGGATACACGGAGTCGCGCGGCATCACGGCGCGGTCGGTGGAGAACCAGCTGCGCACCACGTCCGGCAGACGCACGGTGGTGTCCGGCGAGGTGGCCGCGATCGTCGTCATCAGCAGCTTCCCCTCGGTGCGGCGCGGTTCCGCGCCGCCGACCGTGATCACCCGCTCGCCCTGGTACGACCCCAGCACGTTCGCCGTGATGCCGGGCTGGGCGACGGAGAACGGCAGCGGGGCGAAGGCCGTGACGGCGAGCAGCGCGGCGACGGGCACCGCGCTCAGCGCCAGGACCCGGCGCCGCGAGCGGAGGAGGTGGCTGAGGGAGGGCATGGGGTGAATCTAGTTCACCGCCCGGGCGATCGGCGCAGGGCGTCGTGCCGCCACGGGACGCACGGCCGGTCGCGGGACGCGCACGCGCTCAGCGCAGGGCGTCGGCGACCTCCTGGGCCGCGTGCACCACGCGGTCGCCGACCTGCGTCGGCACGGAGTCCGTCAGCATCACGACGCCCACGCTGCCCTCGATGCCGGTCACTCCCAGCATCGGCGCTGCGGCGCCGCTCGCGCCCGCCTCCAGTTCGCCGTGGGTGAGGATGTAGCCGGGGCCCAGTTCGCCGTCCGGGCCGCGCCCGGCCAGGATGGCCCGCCCCGCCGCCCCGCGGTCCAGGGAGTGGCGGAAGCCGGGCCGGTAGGCGACGTGGTAGTCCGTCCAGCTGGGCTCGACGACGGCGACGGCGAGCGCGTCGTTGCCGTCGACGAGGGTGAGATGCGCGGTGGCGCCCACGTCCTCGGCGAGGGAGCGCAGCGCGGGCAGTGCGGCCTCGCGCACCAGCGGGTGCACCTGGCGGCCCAGCCGCAGCACCCCCAGGCCCACGCGGGCCCGCCCGCCGAGGTCGCGCCGCACCAGGGCGTGCTGCTCGAGGGTGGCCAGGAGTCGGTAGACGACGGTCCGGTTGACGCCGAGCTTGTTGGACAGCTCGGTCACGGTGAGGCCGTGGTCGGTGTCGGCGAGGAGCTTCAGCACTCTGAGCCCTCTGTCGAGCGTCTGCGAGGTCTCCGCGGTCACGACGCCCCCTTCTGATGTTCTCTGGCGCGGCAGCCGCACGCGGGGAGGGGCGGGTCACCGGCGTCCGTCGGCGGCTTCGCTCGTCCACGCAGAGTGCTGCCGGCGGCAGTGGCACTGGTCAGCACGCACTTCGGCACCGGCTGCGCTCCGAGGCGATGCTGCCACGGGGCGTGTGCGTGAGCGGAAACCTAGCTCCGGATACCCGCTGACCGGAAGAGTCCGTCCAGAATCCGGGCACAGGTCGTCCGTTTTGCACCTTTTACACCGGGCGCGCGGGCTCTGTCGGCGCGCCCGCACGGTCCCGTCGCCGCGGGGGACGGACAGGGACGGGGAGGAGTGCGACGCCGCGCGTCAGCGCATGCGGGTGGCCCACTCGCGCACCTTCGCGATGCGCTGCTGCAGCTGGTTCGCCGTGGACTCCGCCGCCGGCGGTCCTCCGCAGGAACGCCGCAGCTCGGTGTGGATGACGCCGTGCGGTTTCCCGCTCTGGTGGGAGTACGCGCCGACCAGCGAGTTGAGTTCGCGCCGCAGCTCCATCATCTCCCGGTGGCTGACGACGGGCCGCCGGTCCGCGGGCAGTTCGAGGAGGTCCGCCTCCTCGTCCGGCTTCTTCCGGCTGTGCGAGATCTGCCGCGCCTGCCTCTTCTGGAGCAGCATCTGCACCTGGTCCGGTTCCAGGAGGCCCGGGATGCCCAGGTAGTCCTGCTCCTCCTCGCTGCCCGGATGCGCCTGCATCCCGAACTCGGCGCCGTCGTACATCACGCGGTCGAAGACGGCGTCCGACTCCAGTGCCTCGAAGGGGAGTTGGTCCTGGTCGCCGGTGTCCTCGTCCTGCTGCCGCTCGGCCTCCTGAAGGAGGTCCGCCTCCTCGGCGTACGGGTCGGCGTCGTCGCCGTCCTTCTTCGGCTTGTCCAGGACGTGGTCGCGTTCGACCTCCATCTCGTGGGCGAACGTCATGAGCATCGGAATCGTCGGCAGGAAGACGGACGCGGTCTCGCCCCGCCTCCTCGACCGCACGAAACGGCCCACGGCCTGGGCGAAGAACAGCGGAGTGGAGATCGTCGTGGCGTAGACCCCGACCGCGAGCCGCGGCACGTCGACGCCCTCGGACACCATGCGGACGGCGACCATCCAGCGGTCCTCGCTGCCGCGGAAGTCCTCGATGCGCTGCGACGCGCCCGCATCGTCGGAGAGCACGACGGTGGCGCCGTGCCCGGTGATCTCGCGGAGCAGCTTCGCGTACGCGCGGGCGGAGTCCTGGTCGGCCGCGATGACCAGGCCGCCGGCGTCGGGGATCGCCTTGCGGACCTCGGTGAGCCGCTGGTCGGCGGCGCGGAGCACGGCGGGCATCCACTCTCCGCGCGGGTCCAGCGCCGTACGCCAGGCCTGCGAGATCGCGTCCTTGGTCATGGGTTCGCCGAGCCGCGCCGCGACCTCGTCGCCCGCCTTGGTGCGCCAGCGCATGTTGCCGCTGTAGGAGAGGAAGATGACGGGCCGGACCACGCCGTCGCCCAGCGCACTGCCGTAGCCGTAGGTGTAGTCCGCGACCGAGCGGCGGATGCCGTCGTTCCCCTCCGCGTAGCCGACGAACGGAATCGGGTTGGTGTCGGAGCGGAAGGGCGTGCCGGTGAGCGCCAGTCGGCGGGTCGCGGGCTCGAACGCCTCCAGGCAGGCTTCGCCCCAGGAGCGGCTGTCGCCGGCGTGGTGGATCTCGTCGAGGATGACGAGGGTCTTGCGCTGTTCGACGCGGTTGCGGTGCAGCATGGGCCGGACACCGACGCCCGCGTACGTGAGGGCGATGCCGTCGTACTCCTTGCCGAGCGGACCGGCGCTGTACTCGGGGTCGAGCTTGATGCCTATGCGCGCGGCCGCGTCCGCCCACTGCTTCTTCAGGTGCTCGGTGGGCGCGACGACGACCACCTGCTGCACCACGTGGTGATGCAGCAGCCACGACGCGAGGGTGAGCGCGAAGGTGGTCTTCCCGGCGCCGGGAGTGGCGACCGCGAGGAAGTCCCGGGGCTGGGCCTGCAAGTACGCGTCCATGGCCCCCTGCTGCCAGGCGCGCAGCTTGTTGGCCGTGCCCCAGGGGGCGCGGCCGGGGAAGGCCGGGGACAGGTGGTGGCTGGAGGTGGTGGTAGACACGGTCCTCGTCGCGGGTCGCGGTCGCGGGCTGGTCGTCGTCCGGCGCACTCTCGCGCGCTGCCGGAGCAACCGCGTCAGCGTACCGGCGACGCGACGGCGGTATGTCGCGGACACCGGCGGGTCCCCCTCTGGTGGGATCCAGGTCACACCGCCGGACGGCCGCCCTGCCGGGTGGGAGCCCACCACCGCACGCCCGCCTAGGTGGTGAGCAGCACCCCACCGTAGGAGGCCGCACCGATCACGAGCCAGGCGCCGAGACCGAGCGCCGCGACGCGGGGGCCGGTGCGGGCCAGCGTGGGCAGGTGCACGGCGCTGCCGAGGCCGAACAGGGCTGCGGCGAGCAGTACCTCCTTCGCCAGATCCGCCGCGTGCAGGACGGTGCCGGGCACCAGCCCGGTGGTGCGGAGAGCGACCATGGCGAGGAAGCCGAGGACGAACAGCGGGACCATCGGCGGTCGTTCGCCCCGGGCCCGGCGGGCGGTCCGGGGCCTCCGGGCCTCCCCCGCGCGACGGGCGTCCCGGGCCCCGCGGGCGCCCCGCAGAGCGCCGAGCGCCACCAGGGCGACCAGCGGTGCCAGCAGGGCCACGCGCAGCAGCTTGACCAGCACCGCCTCCTCCAGCGCCGCCGGTCCGGCGGTCTGCGCGGTGGCGACGACCTGGCCCACGTCGTGCACCCCGGCGCCGACCCAACGGCCGAACTGGACGGCGTCCAGCCCCAACGGGCCCTGCAACAGCGGCAGGACGCCGATCGCCAGCGTCCCGCACAGCGTGACCAGGGCGACCGACGTGGCGACGTCCCGTTCCTCGCTCCGGCGCACCTCGCCGACGGCGCCGATCGCGGACGCCCCGCAGATGGAATAGCCGGTGGCGATCAGCAGGGGCTGGTCACCGGGCAGACCGAGACGGCGGCCGAGCCAGACCGTGCCGCAGAAGGTGGCGGCGACGACGGCGACCACCATGGCGACGGTGTCCCCGCCGAGTCCGAGCACGTCGCCGAGCCCAAGCCGGAGACCGAGCAGCACGACGCCGATCCGCATCAGCCGCTTGCCGGCCAGTGTCAGGCCGGGGCGGCAGGCCCCGCCGACGAACGGGCGCACACCGGGCAGGTGCGCGGCGAGGACGCCGAGCACGATGGCGGCGCTGAGCACCGGTACCGCCGGCACCAGCAGGTGGACGCCCCAGGCGGCCCCGACCCCGGCGGCGGCGAGGGCGAGTCCGGGCAGCGGCCCGGCCCCTCCCCCGCTGCCCTCGCCACGCGCCGGGTGGTCCTCGGCGACGGCCTCCTGCCGCGCCCCGAGTCGTGCCCCGAGCAGGGCCATCAGCGGTCGGCCGGCACGTCGTAGACGCGGCGGACGCTGGTGCCCAGACGGGAGATGTCGGCGCCGTAGACGTGCAGGGATACCGCGGTGTCGTCGCAGCCGTTCCACACCCGGTGGATGTCGCCGGGCGGCGCGAACCCGCAGACCGCGCCCCGGGGGTTGACCACGTCCTCGGTGGCGACCAGGCGGGCCGGCTCCCCCGGCCCGCCTGCGGGCACCAGCCGGTAGCGGCGCTCGTGCTCCTCGCCCTCGTGGACGCCGGTCACGCACCACGAGACGTGGTCGTGCACGGCGGTCCGCTGGCCGGGCAGCCACACCAGGCCGACGACGGAGAAGCTGCCGTCCGGCTCGGCGTGCAGCAGGTGCTGCCGGTAGTGGTCCGGGTCGCCCTCCCGCTGCTCCGGGGTGAGCAGGTCGGGGGCGCCCAGGTGCGGGGCGACCTTCTCGCCGACCAGGTACGCCGTGACGTCCGGGGGGAGTCCCCGGCCCACGGCCGCGCGCACGTCCGCCACGAGGGCGGCCATGCGCTCCGTCGTTCTGCGTGTCGTGGTGCTGCGCGCATCGGCGCGGATGTCCGTCGGGGCCATGCTCAGCAGCGTGGCGCCGCCGCCCGGACCGCGTCCAACGACGATTGCTTGGGCCTCCGCGAAGCCCGCGTTATGGGCGGGCGCACACGGCGGGGCAGGACCGTGCGGGACCGGGACGGGCCGGCGCCCGTCAGCACCCGACGCGGTCGGCGGCGACGGCCTTCAGCTCGTCCAGCACCATCGCGGTGGCCGGGATGCTCAGGTGCTCCCGCAGCACGTACGCGGAGACCTGCCGCCGCGAGGCCGGGTCCAGCGCGCGGCCGGCGACCCGGTCGTGCACCAGGAAGGACAGCACCAGCCCGGGCATCATCGCGATGCCGAGCCCCTTGGCGACGAGGGACTGCACCACGAGGATGTCGTCGGTGGTGAAGACGATGTCCGGCGCGAAGCCCAGCTCGGCGCACTCGTGCAGGAAGTTGGTGCGGCAGCGCAGGCAGCCGGCGATCCACCGCTCCTCCGCGAGGTCCTCCAGCTTCACCGCGCGCCGCTGCGCCATGGCGTGCCCGGCGGGCATCACCACGGTGAGCTGGTCCTCCAGCAGCGGGATCTCCACCAGTTCGTCGGGGACCTGTTCGCGCAGGCCGGGGTAGGTGAAGGCCAGGGTGATGTCCGCCTCGCCGCGCACCACGCGCTCCAGCGACTCCGGCGGCTCGCTCTCCTGGAGCTCCACGCGCACGCCGGGGCTGTCCGTCGCCAGCCGGGCGAGCGCCTCCGGCACCAGGGTGGCGCCCGCGCTGGGGAACGAGCACACCCGCACCCGCCCGGAGTGCAGCCGGGTCAGCGCGGTCATCTGCTCCTGCGCGACGGACAGGTTCTCCAGGATGATCCCGGCGTGCCGGGCCAGCGCCTCCCCCGCCTCGGTGAGCCGCATCCGCCGGCCGACCCGTACGAACAGCGGCGTGCCGACGGAACGTTCCAGCGCCTTCATCTGCTGGGTGATCGCGGGCTGCGTGTACCCGAGGGCCCGCGCGGCCGCCGAGTACGACCCGGCCCGCACGACCTCGTCGAAGGTCCTCAGCAACCGCGAATCGAACACGCTTCACACATAAGCAGATTTTTGAGCTCTTCGCTCAAGCCGAGTCTCCGGTTCGGTCACGGCTGCCCTGCGTGCAGCGCACGCAACCGCTCGGCGATGAGCGCGACGTCCTCCACTTTGCCTGCCGCGATGTCGATCACCAGAGCGTAGGCCTCGTCCTGGTCGACAGCGACCATGTCGAAGCCGTGGAGGTCGAGAAAGACCACTGCGCACATCCACCCCGTGCGCTTGTTGCCGTCCACCAAAGGGTGGTTGGCCACGATGGACTGCAGGAGCGACGCCGCCTTCTCGAACAGCTCCGGGTACGCCTCCACTCCGAACACCTGGGACTGGGGTCGATGCAGCGCCGAGCCGAGAAGTCCGAGGTCGCGAACCGCGACCTCCTGTTCACCACAGGCAAGCTGTGCGAGATCCAGGGCCTCCTGGACCGTGATGTACTTCACGCGCTACTCCCCCAGGCGCCGCAGAAGGTCGGCTTGAGCAGACGCGTACTTCGCACCGAGCTTCCGCACCGTCTCCCGGTCCGCCCCGTCGGCGAGATAGCGCTCTATCGCCCTGACGGCCACCGCATGCATGCTGCGGCCCTCCGCCTCCGCCCGCTCTTTGAGTTCCGCCTGCAGCTCGTCCGGAAGTCGCAAGTTCATCGCCATACCAGAACGGTACCATTCATGACCCCACGGTGACACCACGTGTGGCCGGAGGTGGCGGCTGACGGAGCGCAGGGACGGCGCGAGGGACACGGAGAGCGCCGGTCGCGGCACGCCCGTCAGTAGTCCTGGGCGGACTCCGGCCCCACCGACACGGGCTGCGCCCGCCGGCCCCGCACACGCTGCAGGTGGAGCTGGCGGGTGAGCCGGATACCGGGCCGGACGAGCAGCTGGAGGCTGCCCAGCAGGAAGCACCAGGTGCCCAGGACGGCCCAGGACGCGTAGAAGAACATCACGCTGCCCGCCACGAACCACAGCGCGATGCACACGTCGTTGAGGATGCTCGCGGTCTCGTAGCGACGGCGCACGACGAGCTCGTCGTGGCCGATGCGGATGGTCAGGGGCGACGGCCTGCGCTGGTCACTCATGCCGTCACCGTAGAGGGCCGTCAGCCGCCGGCCCGCCATTCCCGGACGGCGTCGTCGACGTCGTACTGCGCGAGGCTGACGGTGGGGCCGGTCACACCGTCCAGCACGGCCCGTCGGAGGCGGTCGTTGAGCGCCGCGACACGCCGCCGCACCTCGTCCTCGGTACGGGCGCGCAGCGCAGCCGCGTACTCCTCGTCGGCCTCCTTGCGCAGCACCAGCGACGGCGGCAGGTACGAGACGCCCTCGCGGCGCATCTTCTCCTTCACCCACCACATCTCGTCGTACGGCGCGCCCTCCCCGCTCAGCGGCTTCCCCGCACCGGGCAGGTCCGCGAAGGCGCCGCGCTCGGCGGCCTCGCGGATCTGCCGGTCCACCCAGGACTCGAAGGGAAGCCCCGGTGGCTTGCGCTCCGTCATGTCCGTCACTCCCGTCCGCCCGCGCCGCCGGCCGCCGTCGTCAGGGGCCACGCGCTCCCAGCGTGGCACAGATCCGCGCGGGGACGGCGCGCAGCGCCGTTTCCGCCGAACCGGCGGGGGCACCCGCCGCAGAGGTGATTTCGCCGCGGCCGCCCGGCCGTGTGCGTTGCACGGCGGGGACGGCGTGCGTTGTGCTGCCGTGGCGAACCCCGAAACCGAAGGAGTGAGACCCATGGCCATGTGCGAGGTCTGCGGCAACGACTACGCGATGTCCTTCGAGGTGCGTGCCGCCGGCGAGGTGCACGTCTTCGACTGCTTCGAGTGCGCCGCCCACAAGATGGCCCCGATCTGCGAGCACTGCGAGTGCCGCATCCTCGGCCACGGTCTGGAGAGCGACGGCCACTTCTTCTGCTGCGCCCACTGTGCACGGATGAAGGGTCACGCGGAGCTGGTGGACCACGCCTGACGGACGGCCCCGGTCGGCCCCGGTCGGCCCCGGACGACGCGGGCCGCAGTGAGCCGCGTCAGCCGTCCGTGGGCGGCTTCGTGGCCGCCTCCAGGACGGCGGCCTGGAATTCGGTCATCCTGATCCGCCGGTCCTCGGGCGGCAGGGTGACCGGGTACCGCTCCCCGTATCCGTCGTAGGTCATGGTCGTCTCCATGCCCTCCAGCTCGGCGTTCCACTTCAGCAGGCGGGGCTCGCCGGACCGGGCGAGGTGGTAGACGTCGGCGCCTCCCGGGCTCTGCACCGCGAGCGCCCTGGACTTCCGCCCGTCGACCGTCGCGTCCCGGCCCGGGGCGCGTTCGGCGGACTCGGGCACCGCGAAGTAGGCGTCGCAGCTCTTGCCCTGCACGGTGACGTAGGACCCGGCGAGGCCCTCCGGGAGGCTGACCTGCTGCCCCCGCTGCCCCAGGGTCTCCACCAGCAGGGGGGCGCTGATGTAGCTCGTCCCGTCCCGGCAGTACATGTCGGTCTCTTCGCCGTCGTCCGCGCGCACGGTCATGTGGAAGCCCTGTTCCGGGTCCCAGGTGATCTCCTGCTCGGCGCCGCCGAAGGCGCTGTTGGTGCCGGACGCGGTGAAGGAGGTGCCGGCCATCGTCGCGTTCGTCTTCTTCACCAGGGCCACGGTCTTCTCGTCCGGACCGCTCTTCTCCAGGGGCTGCGGCCGCGGGTCGTCGCCGCAGGCCGCGAGCCCGGCCGCGAGGACCAGCGCGACGGCGGCAGCCCGCGCTCCGCGCGCCGCCTGGGTGTGGCGACCCGTACGCCGTGTGCGCACCCGCATCCGTACTCCCCGTCCTCGGCGTCCGTACGGCCGGCATGGGGCCGCTCGGTCCGGCCACCGTAACGGCTGGAGGCGGCCCGCGGTCGCCAGGGGGCGGGATTCACAGGGTCTCCCCCGCCCGGGCGCCCCCTGCTCACGCGGGCGGGCGAAGGGCCCGGGCGGTCAGGCCGCCAGGCGCTGCGGGGCGGGGAGGATGTTCTGGTTGGCGTGGAAGAGGTTGTACGGGTCGTAGGCGTGCTTGATCTCCGCGAGCCGGTCGTAGTGGTCCCGGTACGTGGCACGCACCCGGTCCGCCCGCTCGTCGGCACCGGCGAAGTTCACGTAGCCGCCGCCCATCGAGTACGGCTGCATCTCCTCCCAGTAGTCCAGGCACCAGCGCGTCACGACACCGGCGTTGGCCGGGTCCGGGTCGACACCGCCGAAGATCCCGGACCAGATCGCGTGGCGGTAGCTCCACGGCGTCTCGTCCGCGCCCACCCGGCCGGCGGCGCCGTCGACGGGGTAGAGGTGCATCGTGCACAGGTCGGTGGGCAGCGCCTCGCCGTACCGGCGGTGCACCTCGGCGGCGGCGTCCGGGATGCCGTCGAAGAAGGAGCCGCGCCAGTACCACTGCATGCCGGGCGGGATCACCGCGTCGAAGCTCGACTGGAGCACGGGGTAGGGCATGGGTGTGGTGAAGTGGAACGCGGGCGGCCCGGCCTCGTTCACGACGCTGAACGTCTCCTCCAGGCGGTCGAGTTCGCCCGTCCAGCACCAGATGATCCCGCACATCTTCTGCCCGTGGATCTCGGGCGGGAAGGGCGGGGCGGGCGGAACGGACAGCACCGCGAGGAAGCCGTACACGTCGTCGGGCGCCTGCGGCAGGTACTCGCGGTACCACTTCACGACCTCGACGGTGCGTTCCACCGGCCACATGGTGAGCGCGACGCCGACCACGTCCACGGGGTGCAGGCGGTAGGTGAACGCGGTGGCGACCCCGAAGTTCCCACCGCCGCCCCGCACCGCCCAGAAGAGGTCCGGGTGCTCGGTCTCACTCGCCGTGACGAAGCTCCCGTCGGCCAGCACCATGTCGACGGCCAGCAGGTTGTCGACGGTCAGCCCGTACTTGCGGGTCAGGTAGCCGTGGCCGCCGCCGAGCGTCAGGCCGCCGACGCCGGTGGTCGACACGATGCCCGCGGGCGTCGCCAGGCCGAACGCGCCGGCCGCGTGGTCGAGGTCGCCGATCAGGCTGCCGCCGCCGACACGGGCGGTCCGCGCCGCGGGGTCGACGTGCACCCAGCGCATCGGCGACAGGTCGAGGGTCACACCCCCGTCGACCAGGCAGAGGCCGGGGCCGCTGTGGCCGCCGCCCTTCACCGCGAGTTCCAGGCCGTCGTCGCGTACACGGTTCACGGCCGCGATCACGTCGCCGGCGTCGGCGCAGCCGACCAGGGCCGCGGGGCGCCGGTCGATCATCGCGTTGTAGATCCGCCGCGCCCCGTCGTAGCCGGGGTCCTCGGGGCCGGTGACCGGTCCGCGCAGCGCAGCGCGCAGATCTTCCAGCAAGGCGGGGTCCGGGGTGGGGAGAGAGGGGGTGGGGGTGGGGGTGGGGGTGGCGCGGGTGCTCATGATCGTTCCCTTGTCGGACGGGGCGTCGTCCCACCGGGTCGGATCGAGGCGGTCGGGCGGGGCCGCGCCCCGCACATGTGTGCTGCGTGTCCGTGCTCGCGTCGCACGTGCGGCACCGGCCGCCCCCCTCGTCGTGCGCCCCGTCGCACCGCGCCGGGCCGGCTCCGCAACGCGCCGGCACTTCCAGGGTCTCCCCGCCCGGAGGCGGCCGCAATGTCGCCGCGTTCCGGCGGACCGCCCGCGCGAGCGAGGGCAGCCCGCCGCCGGGGCGGCGAGGTGCAGCCGCGCGCCGGTCAGCCCCGTCCGCGACGTCGGGCGAGGGCGAGCACGCCGCCGGCCACCGCGGCGGCCGTGAGGCCGAGACCGAGCGGGAGCACGGCGCCCGCGCCGCCGCCCTCCGCGTCCGCGGTACCGCCCACCCCGGCGGGCGGCGCGCCGCTGGGGCGCACCGTCGAGGGCGGTGACGCGGTGGGCGTGCGGGTGGGCGCTGTCGGGGGCGTCATGGTGGGCGTGGTGGTGGGTGTGGCGGTGGTCGGGGCCGGGGCGCCCGGTGTCGAGGCCGGCGGGTTCGGCAGGGCCGAGGCACTGGGGCCCGTACTCGCCGCCACCGGTGTGCCGGGCAGCGACTCGCAGGCGATGCCGTCCTCGTCGGTGTCCAGGCGGAAGAAGTCGAGGGGGTCCCCGTCCAGCACCTGCTGGGCCTCCAGCTGGGTCTCGAAGTCCGAGCAGTCCTTGTCCTGCCCGCCGGGCTGGGCGTGCGCGGCGCCGACCGCCGGCAGCAGGGCGGTGCAGGCCAGGGCCGCGGCGGCGGCTGCGGTGCGGAGGTGCATGGGTCGGCCTCCTGACGTTCACGGTGTCGCGTCGTTCGAACGTAGGCGCGGTCGCACCCGCACGGTCAGCCCGACACCCCCGTTCGGGTGACCCCGCCCCGTCACCTCCCGGGCACGGCGGCGGGCCGCCACCGTGCCCGGCCGGGGGAAGGTCGACCCGGAGGGGTCAGCGGTGGGAGAGGACGTTGATCACACGGCCGTCGGGGTCCCGGACGAAGAAGCGCCGCACGCCCCACTCCTCGTCCTGCAACGGATGCACGATCTCGGCGCCGCGTTCCCGCAGGAGGGCGTGGACCGCGTCCACGTCGTCCACCTCCACGCTCATGTGCGGCGTGACGGGCGCGGTCCTGTCGGCGGTCATCACACTGACCTGTGCCGCGGGGGTGGACGGCGAGGCGAGCGTCGTGATCCAGCCGAGGTTCATGACCTCCTCCATGCCGAGGATCGTGTAGAACGCGCTGTTCTCCTCCGTCGCGTCGGACTGGAGGACGGGCATGACGCGGCGAACGGCCATCGGTGAACTCCCGTGAGAAGAGGTGGGGTCGGACTCCACAGGAGTACTACGGGACACCCGGCCCCCGCACGCACCCCGGAGGTGCAGGGGCCGACGGCGGCGATGTGTTCGGTTCAGCGGACCGGGTACGCGGGGCAGCGAGGCGGCATTGACGGTGCACGCCGTCGCCGTCGTGACGACAGGAGAGAGGCAACGGGCATGAACGGAACGCCGGATGCTCCAGCGACCGGGCGTCAGGACGCCCCCGTCGGAGACCTGGTGAAGCAGGCCTCCGAGGAGATCTCCCATCTGGTGCGGACCGAACTCCGTCTCGCGCAGGCGGAGATGAAGCAGAAGGGTAAACGTTTCGGCATCGGTGGCGGCCTGTTCGGCGGCGCCGGACTGGTCGCCGTGCTGGCCCTCCAGGCGGCGGTCGCGACCGCGGTCGTCGCCCTCGCCCTGGTCTGGCCGCTGTGGCTGTCCGCACTCGTCGTGACGGTCGCGCTGTTCGCGCTGGCCGGGGTGCTCACGGCGGTGGGCAGGGACAAGGTCCGGCAGGCGGCGCCGCCGGTGCCCAAGGAGGCCATCGACAACGTGAAGACGGACGTCAGCCACATCAAGGAGAGCGCACAGCGATGACCGAACCAGCCCCCAGCAGCGAGGAGACACCCGAGAAGCTGCGCGAAGAGGCGGAGGAGACCCGCGAGAAGCTCGGCGAGACGGTACAAGCGCTGGCCGACAAGTCGGACCTCAAGGTCCACGCGCAGCAGACCGCGGCGGAGGTGAGGCAACAGGTGCAGGAGAAGACCGCGCAGGTGCAGGAGAAGGGTGCACGCCTGCTCCAGACGGCACGGGACAGGACGCCGGAGCCCGTGCGCGACAGGGCTGCGCAGGCGGCGGAGCGGGTGACCGGCACGGCGCAGACGCTGGCCGCCAAGGCACAGGCGAACACCCCGGCTCCGGTGCAGGACAAGGCCGCGCAGGCGGCGGAGGCCACACGCGGCAAGCGGGGGCTGCTGGCCGGCGGCCTCGCCGCGCTCGCCGTCGTGTTCGTCGCGCGGCGGAGGAAGAAGTCCCGCCGGTGAACGCGGCCCGGATCGCGTACAAGCCCGTGGGCATGGTGCTGGGCGCGACCGGCGGCATGCTCGCGGGCGCGCTGTTCAAGAGGGTGTGGAAGGCCGCCGGGAACGCCGACGACGCGCCGAACGCCACGGACCGCGACCGCGGCTGGACGGAGGTCCTGGTCGCCGCGACGCTGCAGGGCGCGATCTTCGCCGCGGTCAAGGCCGCCGTCGACCGCGGGGGTGCCACGGCCGTGCACCGGCTGACGGGCACCTGGCCCGACTGACACCGGCCGGCGCCGGACCCCCACTCCCCCCACGCCTCGGGGCCGGACTCGCGCGAGGAGTCCGGCCCCGAGGCGTGCGCCGACGGGTTCGCGGTCAGGCGGTGAGCCGGCGAGGTGGCGAGCCGGCGAAATCGCGACGTGACGCCTCCGGAGTGCGCGCCCGGGCCGTCACTCGGGGAGCGCGTCCAGCCGCGCGGCGCAGACCGCCGCCCGGAGGACCTGGATGCCGTGCGGCGTCGCAGGATCGAGACCGGTCAGCTCCTTGATCCGGCCCAGCCGGTAGGCGAGCGACCGCCGGTGCAGGTGCAGCGCCGCGGCCGTACGCTGCCGGTCCAGCCCGCAGGCAAGCAGGGACTCGAGCGTGCGCCGCAGGTCCGGGCCGCGGTCGAGCGGCTCCAGCAGACGGGTCAGGCGCAGGCGTACGTCCGGCTGCCGCGCCACCGCGAGTTCCACGAGGAGGTCGTCCTCGCGGTACGGGCAGTCCCGCGCGTCCGGCAGCGCCGTCACCAGCCGCAGCGTGCGCCGTGCCTCCCGCAGGGCGGCGGGCACTTCGGCGGGCGAGGCCCCGAACGCCTCCGCGGCGTGCAGTCTGCTCCGCCAGGCCCCGGCGAGATCCACGGCCAGTTCCCGCGCCACCTCCCGGGCCCGCTGCACGGTGCTCTCCACCGCCACCGTCGCCAGGAGTTCGCCGGTGGCCGGACCACCGCGCCACAGCAGCCCGGAGCGTTCGCCGAGCAGGCGTTCCACCGCGGCGGTGGTCCCCGCCGCCACGGCCGCGCCCCGCTCCCTCGGGCGGAACACCACCACCAGGTGTCCGGCGTCGGACTCCGGGCCGGGTGCGCGCCCGGCGAGCAGCGCGTCGAGCAGCAGCGCCCGCGCCGCCGTGGCGTTGCCCCGGCAACGGTGCACGTCCAGGTAGGACTCGGTCACCGCGTCGAGCACGCGCGGCAGTTCCCGTACGCCCCAGGCCGTGAACGCCACGGGCTGCACCGACTCGCCGGGTTCGGCCACGGCGAGGCACGCCCGGAGTCCCGCGGTGTGCGCCACCTCGAAGCCGGCCCGGAAGTCGGCGAAGGGAAAGGAATGGAGGGCCCGGGAGCGCGCGAGCTCGCGGTAGACGGCGAGGTCGTCGCGGTGCAGCGGCTCGCCTCCCGGCGCTCGGCTCAGGACCGGACGCCACGTCTCGTGCACCTCGTGCAGCAGGGTCATCCGTGCGGTGGACGGCTGTGCGCCGTAGGCCCGCACATGGCGCACCAGCGCGTCGCGGATCGCGAGCGCGGTGGCGTCACGTCGTGCGCTCACACGCTCGAAGAAGCCCTGCCGCATGCTGCCCATCGTCTCTCCGGAGTCCCTGTCGCCCGCCGCGACGGCGACCGAAGCGCGGGCAGGCAGCCCAACACGGCCCGGCCGCCGCGGCAATGGTGGTTGCCCGCGACACGGGTGTCCCGCGCCCCGCGGGGGACGGCGTCCGCCCCTGCCGCCGGCGGTCCCGGCCATGCGCCGGACGGGAGGATTCCGCCCCCGGGTTCACCCACGCGGGAGAGGTTCGGGGCCTCTCCCGCCCTCCGGCGCGCTCACCTGTTGAGACGCCGCAGGCCCTCTGCTCGGATGTGCTGCCGGCGGCGAAGGACGCCGCCGTGAAAGGAACCCTCGATGAGAAAGCTGCGCACGACGCTGACCACGGCGGCCGTGACCCTGATGGCCGCCGGCGGTCTGAGCCTCGGCACCGCCGCCCCCGCGCACGCCGCCTGGCAGTGCTCGGTGCCGCCGGGCATGACGTACACGTGGAAGACGTGGGACGCCGGCTGCGGCGTGCCCAACGGCATGAGCTACAACGTCGTGGCCCCCTCGGAAGGGCTGTGGGCCTGCCTGGTTCCGGTGGGCTGGAACTGGACGGACTCCCGGTCGAGTTCGCTGTGCAGCGCCAACGGCGGCTTCCCCACCACGGAGTACCGGCTGACCCGCGCCGGCTGACGCCGACCGCTCCCGCCGGGGCGACGGGCCGGGAGGCCCGGCGCCCCGGCGCGTGCCGGCGTCCTCGCGTCAGGTCTCGGTGACGGCGGCCTGCGGCCGGATGGGCAGGCGGTTGACCGGACGGCCGGTGGCGGCCCGTACGGCGGAGGCGACCGCCGCCGGGGAGGCCACGACCGGCACCGCCGAGACCGCCTTGGCGCCGAACGGCGCCACCACGTCACGCTCCTCGACGAGTTTCACGATCCGGATCTCCGGTGCGTCGAGCGAGGTGGGCAGCGCGTAGGCGGTCAGGTCGGGGTGGCGTACGACGCCTTTCGCGACGCGCAGGTGCTCGGTGAGTGCGGCCCCGATGCCCTGGGTGACGCCGGCCTCGATGCGGGCCCGCAGCTGCTGGGGGTTGAGGACCCGGCCGACGTCCTGCGCGACCGCCATCTCCACGACGCGGATCGAGCCGAGTTCCACGTCCACGTCGACCACGGCGCGCACCGCGGCGAAGGCGAGACCGACGAACGCGTCGCCCTGCCCGGAGTCGTCGAGCGGCTCGGTGGGGTGCGGGCGGCACTGCGCGGTCGCCCAGAGCTCCTTGCCCTGCAGCTCCTCCGCGACCGTGGTGGACAGCACCCCGTCGTACGAGGTGATCTTCCCGTCGGCGACGGTCAGCAACTCCGTGGACATGCCGAACTTGGCCGCGAGCGGCTGGAGGAGCTGGGTGCGGACCATCTTCGCGGCGCGTTCCACCGCGCCGCCGGAGACCCAGGTGTGGCGGCTGCGTGCACCGGCACCGGCCGGGGGCTGGTCGGTGTCCACGGAGGCGACGTGCACCTCCTCGATGCCGAGGGTCTCCTGCACGATCTGCCGGGCGAGGGTGGAGAAGCCCTGACCGGTCTCGACGGCCGCGCACAGCACGGTCGCCACGGTGCCCTCGACCTTCACCGTCGCCGTGCTGACCTCGTCCGTGCCCTCGGCCCCGAGCATGTGCACCATGCCCAGCCCGTAGCCCACGCCGCGCCGCACGGCACCCGGTTCGCCGGCGCCCTCGGGGCCGCCGGGCAGCAGCCACTCCGAGGCGGGGCTGTCCTTGGGCAGCGCCGGCAGCGGCGCGTCCCGTACGGCGGTGAGGAGTTCGGCGACGGGCGCGGGACAGGTGACGGTCTGGCCGGTGGGCAGCAGGTCGCCGGTGGCGAGCGCGTTGCGCAGCCGCAGTTCGGCGGGGTCGACGCCGAGCCGGGCGGCGAGCTTGTCCATCTGGCCCTCGTACGCGGCGCAGACCTGCATGGCCCCCTCGCCGCGCAGGTGCCCGGAGGGCGGGTTGTTGGTGCGCACGGCCCAGCCGTCGACGACGGCGTGCGGGACGACGTACGGGCCGGCGGCGAAGGACACGGCGGCGGCCAGCGCGTCGGAGGAGGTGTCGGCGTAGGCCCCGGCGTCGAGCAGGATCTGCGCCTCGACCTTGAGGAGCCTGCCGTCGGCGTTCGCGTGATGCCGGTAGCGCAGCAGCGTGGGGTGGCGGTGGGCGTGGCCGAGGAAGGACTCCTCGCGGGTGGCGGCGATCTTCACCGGGCAGCCGGTGCGCAGCGCGAGCAGGCCCAGCGGCACCTGCATGCCGGTGTCCTCGCGGTCGCCGAGCGCGCCGGGCACGCCGGTGACGACGACCTTGACCTGCTCCGGCGGCAGGCCGAAGCAGGCGGCGGCCTGGTCGCGGTCGGAGTGCGGGTCGGTGGAGGCGGTGTAGATCTCCACGCCGCCGTCCGGGCGCGGCACGGCGAGGCCCGCCTCGGCGCCGATGGGCGCCGGGTCCTGGCGGCCGATGCGGTACAGGCCCTCGACGACGACCTCGCCGGTGACGTCCGGGTCGCCGTAGCGCAGCGGGATGTGGCGGATCAGGTTGCCGTCCGGGTGCAGCGGCTCGGCCTCGAAGGACTGCTCCGGGTCGGTGACCGGGTCGAGCACCTCGTACTCGACGGCGATGGCGGCCGCGGCGAGCCGGGCGGTGTCGGGGTGGTCGGCGGCGACGGCGGCGACGGGTTCGCCGTGGTGGCGGACCACGTCGCGGGCGAACGCGGGCCGGTCGGCGACACGCCGGCCGTAGGCCGGGTCGCCGGGCACGTCCTCGTGGGTGACGACGGCGCGGACGCCGGGCAGGGCGGCGGCCCGCGAGGTGTCGATGCCCGTGATGCGCGCGTGCGGGTGCGGGGCGCGCAGGATCGCCGCCCACAGCAGACCCTCGGCCCAGAGGTCGGCGGCGTACGGAAAGCTGCCCTCGGCCTTGGCTGCCGCGTCGACGGAGGGCAGGGAGGCGCCGATGCCGAGCGAGGGCTCGGGCGGGGCGGCCGGACCGCCCGGTCCGACGGGCGTGCCCGGTCCGACGGGCGTGCCGTGGGAGGGGGTGCCCGGCACCACGCCCGGGCCGTCGGCCGTGCTGGTCATGCCGTCGCCTTTCGCGTGCGCGGGCGCGCGGTGCCGCGCGCGGTTTCGCGGGGTGCCCGGGAGCGGGAACGGGGGCGGCGGACCGGCGGACGTGTCACGCGTCGCCTCCTTCGGGCTGCCCCTCGCGGGCGGCGGCACGGTCGGCACGGTCGGAGACGACCGTGTCGACCGCGTCCAGGACGCCGCGGTAGCCGGAGCAGCGGCAGAGGTTGCCGCAGATCGCCTGCCGGGTCTCCAGCTCGGTCGGCGCGTGGTTGCCCTCGAGCAGGTCGTGGACGGCCATGGCCAGGCCGGGCACGCAGAAGCCGCACTGGACGGCGCCGCAGGCGGTGAGCGCGCGCTGCACGTCGGACGGCTCACCGTCCTCGGCCAGGCCCTCGACGGTACGGACCTCGCTGCCCGCCGCGGTGGCCGCGGGCACCAGGCAGGAGGCGACCAGCCGGCCGTCCACCTGTACCGAGCAGGCGCCGCACTCGCCCTGCGAGCAGCCGTCCTTGGCGCCGGCGAGGCCGAGGCGTTCCCGGAGCACGTAGAGCAGCGACTCGCCGATCCACGCCTCGCTGACCGGCCGGTCCACGCCGTTCACCCGCAGCACGTACGCGACATGGGGGTGGTCGCTGTGCGCGAGCCCGGCGAGGGCCGGGTCGGGCTGGTCGGCGGGAGCGGGACCGGCGGGGTCCGGCGTACCGGGCGGGACCGGGTCCGCGGCTTCGGGGGGACCCGCGGCCTCGGCGGGCTCGACGGGCTCCGCGGCCTCGACGGGGTCCGCTGCCGCTGCGGCGCGGGCGGCGGGCGTGGTGACGTACTCGCCGGAGTCGTCCGGGCCCGGCCCCGAGCCGTGGTGCGGCCAGCCGTCGGCCCTCGCGGGTGCCCCGGACGCCTCAGCGGCCCCGTCGGCCTCGGACGTGGCGGGCTCCGTCTGCGAAGCGGCCGCCGGCGGCTCGGTGTGCACGGTCGCGGCCGGTGCGGCCGGTGCGGGCGGAGTGGGCACGCCGGCGCCCGGAGTGGACTCCACGAACGGGATCTTGCTGACCGATACGGCCCCCGCTCCGGCGGCGGCGGACGGGGCTGCCGGGGACGGCGCGGGCGAGGAGTGCTCCGGTGCGGCCGCAGGCTCGTCCGTCCCGGCGGCCTCGGCGCCCCCGGCCGGCTCCGCGTGCTCGCCGGCCGCGTGGTGCCCCGGCGCTTCCGGAATCCCCGGCACGGCCGAGGATTCCTCCGCCGGGGGAGCGTCCGGAACCGGCCCCGGCCACCCGGCCTCCTGCGCGGGACCGGGGAAGGGCACGGCACCGGCGGACAGGAGGGGGTCGTCGCCGGTCGCGGGGAGAGAGCCGGGCTCGGGCCAGGTGGGCGTCCGAGGTCCGGTCGCCGGCCCTCCGGCGGCCGGGGCGGGCGCAGGTGCGGGCGGTCCCGCGTCGTCCGGGCCCCCGGGACGGGCTGCGCCGACGTCGTTCCCGGACGCGGCGCCCCGAGCGCCGGAGGGCGTGGAGTCGGCGTACGGGATCGCGCTGGACGGCGAGACGGTCGGCAGACTCTCCGGGTCGAACGCGCCGCCCTGGTGGGGCACCTGTCCGGCGCCGTGCCCGTCCGGTCCCGCACCGGGATGCGTACCGGGGTGCGCACCGGGATGCGGCCCGGCGGCATGCGCCGGGTCCGGCCGCGGGCCGCCCGGATGCGGCACATCCGGCTGCGGCACGCCCCCGGGTTCCGGCCAGTGCACGGCGGGCGGGGCGTCCGCTCCGGGCGTACCGGCGAACGGCACCTGGCGGCGTGCGAGGGCGTCGGCGAGCTGCGTCTCCTGCCCCGCGGCGCCCACGCCGTGCCCCGGGGCCTCGGCCGTGGCGGGACCGGCGTGCGGCCACTCCGCCGGCCCGTGCGGGGACTCGACCGCGCCGGGGGCCTGCCGGGCGTGGGGCACGGCGGTGGTGTCGGGCCCGTGAGGGCCGTAGGGGTCGGAGCCGTCGCCGGGTGCGGGCTCGTCGGGTCGGCCGGCGCCGCCGCCCGATCCGAGCGGGCGGCGCTGGGTGCGCGCCTCGTGCGAGCCGGCGAGGGCGGCCGCGGCGCCCTGGCCCATCGCGGCGGCCATTCCGCCGGTCTGGGGGTGGGCGTCGGCGTCGTCCGCCGCGCTGCCGGCGCCGAAGGTGGCGTCGTGGGCCGTGCCGGGGTGCTGCTCCGGCTCGGGGTGACCGCCGTGCGGCGCGGGATCGGAGGCCACGGCGAACGGCATGGTCCACTGCCCGGCCGCCGAGGGGTCGGTGCTCGCGGCCGGAGTCATCGGCGAGCCGCCGAGGTGACCCCCTCCGCCGTGCACCGGCTCGCCACCGGGGCCCGTGGCCGTGGGCGCGGCGTGCCCGTCCGTCCCGTCGTACCCGCTGCCGGAGTAACCGGCTCCGGAGGAGTGGCCGGTGCCCGCGTACCCGGTGCCGGAGTGGGCGCCGGCCGCGCCGGGCTCGAAGTCGCCGAGTGCGGGCGGGGTGTAGCCCTGGCCGGTGCCGGGGGCTGCCAGCGGGTCGGCGCCGGGCAGGCTGCTGCCGGGGCCGGGGAGCTGCACGAACGCCGTGGCGTCCGCGTCGTACTCGCCGCCCCAACTCCCCGGCGCGGGCGCCGGGTGGCCGGCGTGCGGCGCGGCGTCGTGCCCGCCGTAGTGCGCCCCGCCCGCGTCGTAGGGGGTGCCGTAGTCGCCGTAGCCGACGGCGTCCGGGGGGTATCCGGCGGCCGTGTGGCCGTAGCCGCCGTGCCCGTCGCCGTACCCCTCGTGCGTGCCCGCGCCTCCGTTGCGGCCCTCGGGGCCGTACGGATCCTGCGGGCCGTACGGATCCTGCGGGCCGTACGGGTCCTGCGGGTCGTGCGGCTCGTGGGTCATGCCAGCGCCCTCCCGAGTCCTCGGCGGGCCAGCGCCGCCACGGTGCGCCGCAGGTGCAGGGCGGCGGCCGGAAGTACGGGGGTCTCCCCGCCGCCCTCCGGAGGCGACGGGTCGGGGATGCACGCCATGGCGACGTACTCCCCGAACGCGTGCAGCGCCTCCGGGGCCAGGCCCCGGTCGCCGTCCCAGTCGATGAGCGAGGCGACCCAGCGTTCGGCCTCCAGCGGCCGCAGCGGCATCGGGGCGACGGCACCGACGGCGCAGCGCACCCCACGCCGCGCCGGGTCGAGCACGACCGAGGCGGAGGCCAGGGCACGGCCGGGGCCGGTGCGGCCGGTGGCCTTGAGGAAGGTCTGGGGGGCGTGCAGCAGGGGCACCCGGACATAGCCGACGATCTCGCCGGGGCGGAGCATCTCCCTGCCGGAGAGCAGGTGGCCGACGGGGATCTCCCGCCGCGCGACGCCCCCGCCCGGTCCGCCGGACGGCCCGGCGACCAGCACCGCCGCCTCCAGGGCGGCGAGCACGGGCAGGGTGTCGCCGGTGGGGGCGGCGCTGACGATGTTGCCGCCGAGCGTGCCGACGTTGCGGATCTGCGGCGGACCGGCCGCGCGCGCGGCGGCGGCGAGCGCGGGGATGAGCGCGGCGAAGTCGGGGCGGCCCATGCGGGCGAGGGTGAGTCCGGCTCCCAGGAGGGCGTGGCCGTCCTGGTACTCCCAGCCGCGGATCTCGCTGATCCGCGCCAGGCCGACGAGGGCGGCGGGGCGCAGCCGGCCGGAGTTCACGGCGGCCATCAGATCGGTGCCGCCGGCGACGGGCACGGCCGCGGGCATGGCGGTGAGCGCGGCGACCGCTTCGTCGAGCGTGGCCGGCAGGGTGACCGGCGCGCCCGGCTGCGCAGCGGACTGCGCCGCCTGTGGTGCATGCGGTGCGTGCGTGCTCAATCCAGCTGCCCCTTCCCCGGCCGTCCCGGCTGCCCTGCCGTACGGTACGTGCTCACAGCCCGGACGTGGCAACTCTGGCACATCTCACTCGACTGCCGACGCGAGGGTCCGCTAGGGGAGAGCTGTGCAGATACCTTCCCCCAAGACCGGATCGCGGCGGTTCCGGCGGTACGTTCCGGTGCGTTCCGCATGCCGGGACGGATGCCGTTCGTCGCGTTCGCGTGCTCTCGGGAGATCCGGTGCGCGCGCGTCGCGGGCGGAGACCGACCATGACGGGTGCGCGAGCGTGCCGGACGTGCACGGCCACCCGTGCGCTGCGAAACGTACGCCTCCACGGTGGCAGTCCGCGCCCGGGAACGGGGGCCGCTCGCGCACGCCTCACACGATCGGGGGTGGTCCCTCGATCGGGCGTCCGAGCACCCCGGGACGACGCTGCCACGGCCGGGGCCCGGCGGGCGGCCGGTAGTCGACGCCGAGGGCGTCGAGACGGGCCAGGTGGGCGCCCTCCAGCCGGTCGCGGAAGTCGTCGAACGGCCGTGCAGCGGGCGGCGGGAGGTCGGACCAGACGGCCTCGGCGAAGGCCGCGAGCCGGGGGTGGGTCTGGTAGTCGACGCGCTGCCGGGTCTCCGCGGCCTCGGTCCACATGTTGGCCTGGGCGCCCAGCACCCGGGCCGCCGCGGGCGTTCCGGCCAGTCGCGGCGGCACGGGTTCGAAGCGGTAGACGTCCTCCAGGGTGCGGACGTAGCCGAGCGGCACCGGCTCGTCCTCGCCCGGGTGCTGGCGGTGGTCGAGGTACACCTGCTGCTCGGGGCACATCACCACGTCGTGGCCGGCCTCGGCGGCGGCGATGCCGCCCGCGTAGCCGCGCCAGGAGGAGACGACGGCGTCGGGCGGGAGGCGGCCGGCCCCGGCGTCGAGGATCTCGTCCCAGCCGACCGCACGGCGCCCGCGTGCCGCCAGGTGGCGTGCGAAATGGCTCACGAACCAGGCGTGCAGGGCGGGCTCTCCGGAGAGATCCTCCGTGCGGATGCGGTCCTGGGCTGCGGGCGAGGCACGCCACTCGCCGGTGGGGACCTCGTCGCCGCCGACGTGGATCCAGGGCGAGGGAAAGAGTTCCAGCACCTCCTCCAGCACCTCTTCGTAGAAGCGCAGCGTGCGGTCGGTGGGCGCGAGCACGTGCGGGCTGACGCCCCAGTCGGTCCAGACGCCGAGGGCTGCGGTGTCGACGGCGTCGGCGTTGCCGAGCTCGGGGTGGGCGGCCACGGCGGCCTGGGAGTGGCCCGGGACGTCGATCTCGGGGACGACGGTGATGTGGCGCTCCGCGGCGTACGCGACGATCTCGCGGATGTCGTCGTGGGTGTAGAAGCCGCCGTGCGGGCGCTCGTCCCACAGCGGGGAGGCGCGGTGGCCGAGGCGGGTGCGGGGCCGCCAGGCGCCGACCTCGGTGAGCCGGGGGTGGCGGCGGATCTGCAGACGCCAGCCCTGGTCGTCGGTCAGGTGCAGGTGCAGCACGTTGAGCTTGTGCAGGGCGAGCAGATCCAGGCAGCGGAGCACGTCGTCCTTGGGCTGGAAGTGCCGTGCCACGTCCAGGAGGTGGCCGCGCCAGCGGAAGCGGGGCGCGTCCTCCACATGCACGGGCGGCACGGTCCACGGGCCGCCGCGGACCGGGGCGCGCCGGTAGGCGGCGGGGGGCAGGAGCTGCCGCAGGGTCTGCACCCCGTGGTGGACGCCCGCCGCTCCGCCGCCCGTGATCCGCACGCCGCCCGCGTCGACGTCCAGCCGGTAGGACTCCGGGCCGGGCCCCACGGCGGAGCCGTCGTCGTCCACGGCCAGCGCGACGTGCGGTCCCTCGTCCCCGCTGCGGCGGGGCGGGAGCGGCAGCCCGGTGGCGGCGCCCAGGGCGGAGCGCAGCAGCCGGGCCGCGCCGTCGGTGCCCGGCCCCGCCTCGACGGCGGTGGTGCCGGTGAACGTGAACGGGGGGCCGCCGACGGCTTCCAGGACACGCGGGGCGGGGATCAGCCGGGGCTTCTCCGGCACGGGGCATCAGTCCTTCACGGCGCCGCCGAGGCCCGAGACCAGGCGGCGCTGTACGGCGACGAAGAAGACCAGCACGGGCACGGTCATCACGGTGGAGGCGGCCATCACGCCTCCCCAGTCGGGGGTTTCGGTGTCGAAGAAGACCAGCAGTGCCATCGGGAGGGTGGAGTTCTCGGTGGCGCTGATGAGGAACGACTTGGCGAACAGGAAGTCGTTCCAGGTGGAGATGAAGGAGAACACGCTGGTGGCCACCAGCCCGGGGAGCACCAGCGGAAAGAGGATCTGCCACAGGAACCGGCTGCGGCTCGCGCCGTCGAGGTACGCCTGCTCCTCCAGGGACGCGGGAACGGCTTTCACGAATCCGCGCAGCATCCACACCGCGAACGGCAGGGAGAAGGCGAGGTGCGGAAGGATCAGGGAGATCAGCGAGTTGAGCGCGCCGACGTCCCGCATGAGGAAGAACACGGGAATGGTGAGCGCCTCGATCGGGACCATCTGCGCGGTGAGGAACATGATCAGCACGGTGGTGCGGAAACGGAACCGGAATCGGGCGACGGCGGTGGCCGCGAGAAACGCGATGAGCGCGGAGGCGACCACGACGGTCCCGGCGACCAGCAGGCTGTTGAGGAAGTAGCGGCCGAAGTCCTGCTGGGTGAAGACCCGCTGGAAACTGTCCAGGGTGGGGCTCGTCGTCCACGGCACGGGCCGGTCGGACTGCACCTCGGCCTGCGGCTTGAACGCGGAGAGCACCATCCAGTAGAGGGGAAAGGCGACCACCAGTGCGGTCGCGAGCGCCCCGGTCTCGGCCAGCAGCCGCCAGGGGCGCCGAATCCGCGGCAGGCGTAGGGCGCGGGACGCGGTCGGTCGCGTCGGCGCGCTCCGCTGGGCCGGCACCTTCGCGGCCCGTGCGGTCCTCGTGGTCGGTGTGGGCGTCACAGTTCCTCACCCCGGCGGCGCAGCACGCGCAGATAGACGAGCGTGACGCCCAGCAGGATCAGCAGCATCACGATGCCGATCGCGGAACCCAGGCCGTAGCGGGCGGACGCGAACGCCTTCTGGTAGGCGTACACGTTGAGCACGAGATTCTGGCCGGCGACGCCCCCGCCTCCGGTCATCACGTAGATCTGCGTGAATATCTTGAAGTCCCAGATGATCGACTGGATGGTCACCACAACCAGTAGCGGCCGCAGCATCGGCGCCATGACGCTGCGCCAGATCCGCGGCGTCCGCGCGCCGTCGAGGGCGGCGGCCTCCAGCACCTCTGCGGGAATGGCGCGGATTCCGGCGTAGACCGTCACCATCACGAGTGGGAACGAACACCACACGACCTCCAGGAACACCAGGAGGAACGCGCTCCACCGGCCGTACGTCCAGGAGAAGTCGCCCAGTCCGAACACCCGGTTGACCGGGCCGAAGTCGGGGTGGAAGAGGAACACCCAGACGGTGGACCCGGTGATGGCCGGGGTCGCCCAGGCGCCGAGCGAGGCCAGCATCAGCGCCAGCCGCGGCACCGCCCGCACCCGGGTCAGCAGGACGGCCAGCGCGCAGCCGACGACCAGGGTGCCGAGGACGCAGACGGCGGCGAAGCCGACGGTGACCAGCAGCACGTCCCAGAACTTCGGGTCGCGCGCCAGCTCTGCGTAGTTGCCCAGGCCCTGGAACGTGGTCGGCTGCCCGCCGCTGACCTGGGCCTGGGTGTACTCGTAGAGGGAGATCAGGCCGAGCTGGTAGATCGGGTACGCGAGCAGCGCCGCGATCACCAGCAGCGCGGGGGCGAGGTAGAGCCAGGGCGTCCACCCGCCCCCGCGGCGCGCGGCGACGGCCGGGCCGCTCACCGCGCGAAGGCCTCGTCCATCGTGCGTGCGGCGGCCCCGGTGGCTCCGGGCACGTCCTGCTTGCCGCTGACGACGCGCTGGAACATGGTGGGCAGCACCTGGCTCGCGTCGATGGCCGACCACGCGGGCGTGGCGGGCACGAACTTCGCGCCGGCGTCCAGCGTCCGCACGAAGGGCTCGACGAACGGCTCCTCGGCGGCGACCTGCTGCCGGGTGTCGGTGAAGGTCGGCAGGAAGCCCATCTCTGCGAACAGCCGCTCCTGCGTCTCCTTGCCCGCGAGCCGCCGCATCAGGTCGACGGCCAGACCGCGGTGGCCGGTGCCGCGCATGACGCCGAGGTTGTTGCCGCCGGCGAAGGCGGGCGCGATCTCCCCCTCCCGGACACCGGGCAGCGGCACCACGTCGTAGCTGCCGGCGACCTCGCTGTCCCCGACGGCCTCGCGGTTGAAGTCGCCGCCGATCACCATGCCCGCCTTGCCGTTGGCGAAGGCTTCGACCGTGTCGTTGCCGCCCATCTGCGCGCAGGTGGCGGGCGGGCAGTTGCCGGGGCCGAAGAGGTCGGTGTACGCGGTGACGCCCTTGCGTGCGGCCGCGGCGTCGATCGTCGCCGTCCACGCACCATCGCGCTTCTCGGCGACCTCGCCGCCGTGCGCCCAGACGAAGGGCAGGGCGCCGTAGGTGTACGAGCCGCCGACGGCGATGCCGTACATCTGCGGGCGCTCCTGCCGTATCCGTCGTGCGGTGTCGGCGAGTTCGTCGAGGGTGGCGGGCGGTTCGAGGCCGAGGTCGTCGAACACGTCCGTGCGGTAGTACAGGGCGCGGACGCCGACGAACAGCGGAGCGCCGTACACGCGACCCTGGACGGTGACCGACTGCCGTGCGGTGGGATCGGCGTCCGCGGCCTCGTCCCACTCCTCGAAGGCGTCGGTGACGTCGAGGAGGGCGCCGTTCTCGACCAGGCCGGCGGTGTCGGTGTTGCCGAACTCGACGACGTCGGGAGCGGAGGAGGGGTCGTTCAGGGCGCCCTTCATCTTCTCCGCGCGGCTGTCGACGGGGATGTACTGCACGTCGACGGTGACGCCCTCTTGCTGCTCCTCGAACCCGGCGACGACGTCGTCGACGATCCGCTGCTTCGGCGCGTTGTCGACCTCGCGGAACAGCCAGACGCGCAGCGTGCCCGTCCGGTCGTCGCCGCCCTGCTCCGCGCCGCCGGAGGAGGTGGACGGCGCGCAGCCGGTGAGGGCCAGGGCGGCGGCCAGACCGAGGACGGCGGCCGGCCGGGAGAGGAGTCGGAGTGCGGACGGTCTCATGGCGTGCCCCCTGGCGGGTCGACGGCGGAACGACACAGCGTTGCAACATGCGCAATGCGCGTTTCGCATTGCACAACCGGGCCGGGCAGGAGGCTAGAGCCGACCGTCGCGGGCCACAAGAGGTCTCGACCAATCGGATGCGGCGGAACGGCCGGGCGGCCGGGCCGGGCGACCGGAACGGCCGGAGCACGGAGCGGCGGGCGGGGGCGGTGCGGTGCGTGGGGCGGGCACGGGTGGCCGCCGCGCACAGCACGGCGCGCCCCGCCGGGCCCTCGTTCGAGAGGGTGCCCGGCGGAGCGCGCCGTGTGAGCCCTGCGCGGTGTGCGGCGTCAGGTGTGCGCCGCGGCGGGCGCTACTTCTTGCCGCCCTTGCCGTCGCCGTCCTTGCCGTTCTTGTCGCCTCCGGCGCCCATGGTCTCGTAGATCTCCTTGCACATGGGGCACACCGGGTACTTCTTCGGGTCGCGACCCGGCACCCAGACCTTGCCGCAGAGCGCGACGACGGGCGTCCCGTCGAGCGCGCTGGCCATGATCTTGTCCTTCTGGACGTAGTGGGCGAACCGCTCGTGGTCGCCGTCACCGTGCGATGTCTGCGGGGTCGGCTCGACGAGAGTGCCGGTACCGGTCCCGCGCTCGGGCTCGAGAGTGCTCATGTGACCCAAGCCTAATTCAGCGAGGCGTCGTCCGGGTACGTCGCGACCATGGCCAGTTCGCTGCGCTGCCGCCGCAGTACGGAACGCCACAGGCCCTCGGGGGCGGGCGAGGACACGTCGCCCGGCTCGGACTCCACGACGTACCAGGCGCCTTCGGCGAGCTCGTCCTCGAGCTGGCCCGCGCCCCAGCCGGCGTACCCGGCGAAGATGCGCAGCGAGCCGAGTTCGGCCGCCAGCAGCTCGGGCGGCGCGTCCAGGTCGACCAGGCCGATCGCGCCGAAGACGCGGCGGAATCCCAGCGGGCCGTCCCCGGGGCCGCGCGGGGCGTCCGGGCCGGTGACGCCGCCGAGCACGTCCGCGGCCTCGGCCGCCGCGTCGCCCGCGAGGTCCGCTCCGGGCGCGGGGTCCGCTCCCCCCGCGGCGTCCGGCGCCCCGTCGTGAGCCGGCCGCTCCGGGCCCGTGCGGGGACCGGCCGCGCCGGTGAGGGGGCCGTTCGGGCCGTGGTCGCCGTTGCCCGTGGGGACCACGGCCAGCCCCAGCGCCGCGTCCAGCGACACCGGCCCCCCTTGGAACACCACCCCCGGGGCGCCCGCGAGATCGCCCCAGCCCTCCAGGATGTCGTCGACGTCCACGGGCGTCGGGCGGTTCAGGACCACGCCCAGCGAGCCCTCCTCGTCGTGGTCGAGGAGCAGCACGACGGCGCGGTCGAAGTTCGGGTCGGACAGCACCGGGGTGGCGACCAGCAGCCGCCCGGTGAGGGAGGACACCTCGGTCATGCCGCAATGATCCCACTCGTGGCACCGACAGGGATACCTTCCGGCCGCACTCCGGCCCCCCGAAAGGCGCGAAACCGCCGGTCACCCCGTGGGCATGCGGTGGCCGGGGACCTCCGCCGGCCGACGATCCGGGCACCTCCCGCACCGGAAGAAACGGTTCCGGAAGCACGCGGGCCCGCGCAGGGCGTACGGAAAGCGGCCTGTGGGCCATTAGTCTTGAGTGCTGTCCCCTGAAACCCCGTTCGAAACGCGGAGCTCCATGTCCGGCACCGAAGATGTCCTGCTCGTCCACGGCGGTAGCCCGCTGGAGGGCGAGATCCGTGTCCGCGGCGCGAAGAACCTCGTGCCCAAGGCCATGGTCGCGGCGCTGCTCGGCAGCGGCCCGAGCCGCCTGCGCAACGTGCCCGACATCCGCGACGTGCGGGTGGTGCGCGGCCTGCTGCAGCTGCACGGCGTCACGGTGGGCGCGGGCGAGGAGCCGGGCGAACTCGTGATGGACCCCTCGCGGGTGGAGAGCGCCGACGTGGGCGACATCGACGCGCACGCCGGCTCCTCCCGCATCCCGATCCTCTTCTGCGGCCCGCTGCTGCACCGCCTCGGCCACGCCTTCATCCCGGGCCTCGGCGGCTGCGACATCGGCGGCCGCCCGGTGAACTTCCACTTCGACGTGCTGCGCGAGTTCGGCGCGACCATCGAGAAGCGCGCCGACGGCCAGTACCTGGAGGCGCCGCAGCGGCTGCGCGGCTGCAAGATCAGCCTGCCGTACCCGTCGGTCGGGTCCACCGAACAGGTGCTGCTCACCGCGGTGCTGGCGGAGGGTGTGACCGAACTCTCCAACGCGGCGGTCGAGCCGGAGATCGAAGACCTCATCTGCGTGCTGCAGAAGATGGGCGCGATCATCTCCGTCGACACCGACCGCACCATCCGCATCACCGGCGTCGACCGGCTGGACGGCTACACCCACCGGGCCCTCCCGGACCGGCTGGAGGCCGCGTCCTGGGCGAGCGCCGCGCTCGCCACCGAGGGAAGCGTCTACGTCCACGGCGCCCGGCAGCGCGAGATGATGACGTTCCTCAACACCTACCGCAAGGTCGGCGGCGCGTTCGAGATCGGCGACGAGGGCATCCGCTTCTGGCACCCCGGCGGCCCGCTGAAGGCCATCGCCCTGGAGACGGACGTCCACCCGGGCTTCCAGACCGACTGGCAGCAGCCGCTGGTCGTGGCGCTCACCCAGGCGTCCGGGCTGTCGATCGTGCACGAGACCGTGTACGAGTCGCGGCTGGGCTTCACGGAGGCCCTGAACCAGATGGGCGCGCACATCCAGCTCTACCGCGAGTGCCTGGGCGGCACGCCGTGCCGCTTCGGGCAGCGCAACTTCCTCCACTCCGCGGTCGTGTCCGGGCCGACGAAGCTCCAGGGCTCCGACCTGGTCATCCCGGACCTCCGGGGCGGGTTCTCGTACCTCATCGCGGCACTGGCCGCACAGGGCACGTCGCGCGTGCACGGCATCGACCTGATCAACCGCGGCTACGAGAACTTCATGGAGAAGCTCGCCGAGCTCGGCGCCAACGTCGAGCGCCCGTAGGGCGCACCCGCGCCGGACGGCAGGCAGGCCGCCGGCGCTTCGGACGCGACGAGGGGCGGCCACCCTGGGAGGGTGGCCGCCCCTCGTACTCGGAGGGCGTCAGCCCTTACTTGCCCTTGGCGGCTTCCTTCAGCTTGGAGCCGGCCGACACCTTGACGCTGTACCCGGCCGGAATCTGGATCGGCTCACCGGTCTGCGGGTTGCGCGCCTGGCGGGCGGCGCGGTGCGTGCGCTCGAAGGTGAGGAAGCCGGGGATGGTGACCTTCTCGTCGCCCTTGGAGACGACCTCGCCGGTCACCTCGGCCAGAGCGGCCAGAACGGCGTCGGCGTCCTTGCGGGTCACCTCGGCACGATCGGCCAGAGCGGCCACCAGCTCACTGCGGTTCATAGTTCGTTACTCCCGTGTTCTTCTTGCCGTTGAGGCGTGAGTCGAAGCCGATGCTGCCAGGGCCCTCGGACAGTCCCCGGACCCGGGTCCTAAGGTTCAGACCCTCGCGCCCGAAGACGCATCCTGCCCCCACCTGCGGCGGGAACGCCAATCCGACACCCTTCCGGCGCCCTTCCGGCTTCTCGAACCCTACGGGCCACACGGGTGCCGACACCCGCGACGCGCCGGGCGGACGCGGGCCGGGACCCGTGAGAGGTGTCACCCGCCCGGGTCACTCCCCCGACGCGCCGGCCGCCTCCGTCGCCGGCTGCGTCGCGGATTCCCCGGCGGCCCTGACGGCCTTGCGGACCGCGCCGGCCACCGCTCCGGAGACCTTCTCGTTGAAGACGCTGGGGATGATGTAGTTCGCGTTGAGCTCGTCCTCCAGCACCACGTCGGCGAGCGCGCGCGCCGCCGCCAGCATCATCTCGGTGTTGACCGTACGCGACTGCGCGTCCAGCAGGCCGCGGAAGACGCCGGGGAAGACCAGCACGTTGTTGATCTGGTTCGGGAAGTCGGAGCGTCCGGTGGCGACGACCGCCGCGGTGCGGCGCGCCTCGGCCGGGTCGATCTCCGGGTCGGGGTTGGCGAGCGCGAAGACGATCGCGCCGTCGGCCATCGTGGCGACGTCCTCGCCGGCCAGGACGTCGGGAGCGGACACGCCGATGAACACGTCGGAGCCGGCCACCGCGTCCTTGAGCGTGCCGGTGACGCCCTCGGGGTTGGTGTTGCGGGCGATCCAGCTCAGCGGCGAGTCGGGGGCGGCGTCCACCAGGTCCTCGCGTCCGCCGTGCACGACGCCGTGGATGTCGGCGACCACCGCGTGCTTGACGCCGGCGGCCAGCAGGAGCTTGAGGATCGCCGTACCGGCCGCGCCGGCGCCGGACATGACGACGCGCACGTCCTCGATGTTCTTGCCGACGACGCGCAGCGCGTTGTGCAGCGAGGCGAGGACGACGATGGCGGTGCCGTGCTGGTCGTCGTGGAAGACGGGGATGTCCAGGGCCTCGCGCAGCCGCGCCTCGATCTCGAAGCAGCGCGGCGCCGAGATGTCCTCGAGGTTGATGCCGGCGAAGCCGGGGGCGACCGCCTTGACCACCTCGACGATGGTGTCGGTGTCCTGGGTGTCCAGGCAGATGGGCCAGGCGTCGATGCCGGCGAACGTCTTGAACAGCGCGGCCTTGCCCTCCATCACCGGAAGCGCGGCCTTGGGCCCGATGTTGCCCAGGCCGAGGACGGCGGAGCCGTCGGTGACGACGGCGACCGAGTTGCGCTTGATGGTGAGCCGCCGGGCGTCCTCGGGGTTCTCCGCGATCTGCGTGCAGACGCGGGCGACGCCCGGGGTGTAGACCATGGAGAGGTCGTCGCGGTTGCGAATCGGATGCTTGGACGACATCTCGATCTTGCCGCCGAGGTGCATCAGGAACGTCCGGTCGGAGACCTTGCCGAGCGTGACGCCCTCGATGCCCCGCAACTGCTGCACGATGGAGTCCGCGTGCGCGGTGGAGCTGGCGGCGATGGTGACGTCGATCCGGAGCCGTTCGTGGCCGGAGGCCGTCACGTCCAGACCGGTGACCGAGCCGCCGGAGGACTCCACGGCAGTGGTGAGCTGACTGACCGCGGTCCCGCCCGCGGGGACTTCGAGACGGACCGTCATCGAGTACGAGACGCTGGGCGCCGTTGCCATGGCCGACTTCCTCTGCTTTCCCTGTGCTACCGGGCGCCGGCCCGGTCCGCCGGGGACCGTTGCGCGCGGCGCGTCACCAGATAGTCCCACCTACCGACTGGTACGCAGAAACCTGACCCCTCTCGTGGAATCATTCTTCCACCATACGAGAGAAAGCGCTCCGCGAGGAACCCCGGGCACCCCGCGGAGCCGCAGCGACATGCACCCTCCACGTCATCAATCAGTCGAAAACGGTCCGAATCGTTCTAGGATCCTGCCCGCACACGCTCATGTACGTACACGGGAGACCGAACAATGGCTCAGGGCACGGTCAAGTGGTTCAACGCGGAGAAGGGCTACGGCTTCATCGCCCAGGAGGGCGGCGGGCCGGACGTCTTCGTCCACTACAGCTCGATCAACGGTGACGGATACCGCAGCCTGGAGGACGCCCAGCGCGTGGAGTTCGAGATCGCTCAGGGCCGGAAGGGCCCGCAGGCCGAACAGGTGCGCGTTCTCGGCTGACGGCCCGAGCGGAGCCCGGCGAAGCGGGGCGACGAGGAGAAGGTGGCACCGACCCGCCAGCTCGCCTCGCGGCAAGTGGTCGCTCGAAGCGACGATGGTTGGGCCCGGGGGCATGGATCGGGCCGGTGCCACCCTCAGGCTAACAAACAGGGCCCGTTCGGCCATTCCTCCTTCCGGGCCCTGTGCGTTCGGCGGGTCGGGAAGGCGGGACGGGAAGCGGCGTGAGGACGCCGCAGGGACGTACGGTCGGCAGACTGGGGCGCCACGGTGCCGCGTGGCGGCACCGACGGCCCCGCCGCCGGCGGGGTGCGTGCCCCGCCCTCCGTCCTCCGATCCCAAGAGGCCCGCTGTGTCCTACCTCAGTCCGCCGGAGTTCGTCACCAGGATGATCGACGCCGGTGAGTCCAAAGTCTTCATGTCGACGCGTGACACGGTGATCCGCGCCTACATGGCCGGCGCGATCCTGGCGCTCGCCGCCGCCTTCGCGGTGACCGTCACCGTCCGGACGGGCCAGCCCCTCCTCGGCGCGCTCCTCTTCCCGGTCGGCTTCTGCCTGCTCTACCTGCTGGGGTTCGACCTGCTCACCGGCGTGTTCACCCTCGTGCCGCTCGCCCTGCTGGACCGGCGGCCGGGCGTCACCGTACGGGCGGTCGCACGCAACTGGGGGCTGGTGTTCCTCGGCAACTTCGCCGGAGCGCTCACCGTCGCGCTGATGATGGCCGTCATCCTCACCTTCGGCTTCTCCACCGGCCCCGACGAGGTGGGCCGCGCCATAGGCACCATCGGCGAGGGACGGACCGTCGGTTACGCCGAGCACGGCGCCGCCGGCATGCTGACGCTCTTCGTGCGCGGCGTGCTGTGCAACTGGATGGTCTCCACCGGCGTGGTCGCCGCCATGATGTCGACGTCCGTGTCCGGGAAGGTCATCGGGATGTGGATGCCCATCCTGGTCTTCTTCTACATGGGCTTCGAGCACTCGGTCGTCAACATGTTCCTCTTTCCCTCCGGCCTGCTGCTCGGCGGCGACTTCTCCGTCGCCGACTACCTGCTCTGGAACGAGATTCCGACCCTGCTCGGCAACGTGGTCGGCGGACTGGCGTTCGTGGGACTCACGCTGTACGCCACCCACGCGCGGACCGGCGCGCCCCGGCTGCCCGCCGGCGGGTCCGCCCCCGCCGGGGCCTCCGTCGGGCCGCCCCGGCGGCCCGACGACCGGGTGGAGGAGCAGACGGAGAGCGGGGCCGCCCGGCGCGCCGACGAGCGCGGGGCCGCCCGGCGCGCCGACGAGCCCACGGGGTGACGGCGGGGCGTGCGGACCCGGCAGGCGTGCGGACGGCGGCTGACGCCCGCTCACGGTCCGTACGCCCGCCCCCTGCTCCCCTCGGGGAGCGGCCCGGCACGTTCAGTCCCGCAGCAGGTCCGGCACCCCGTCGGCGTCGGGCAGGTCGCGGGGGCCGGATACGAGGGTGAGTCGCTGCGTCGCGCGGGTGAGCGCGACGTACAGCACCCTCAGCCCCGCTCCCCCGGCGCCCGGGCCGCCCTCGGTGAACTCGCGCGGGGACAGGCCCTCCGCGATCTCGGCGGGCGAGACGACCACGGTGGCGTCGTACTCCAGTCCCTTCGCCTCCAGACTGCCCAGCGCCACGGCCCGGTCGCCCAGGCCGGCCAGCCACTGCCGTGCCTGGGTGCGCCGCCCCATCGCCACCACCACGCCGACCGTGCCGTCCACCTCCGCGAGCAGCCGCTCGGCCTCGGCCCGTACGGTCCGGCCCAGCCGGTCCTCGGCGTTGCCCTCCCCGCCCTCGCCGTCCGCGCCGCCCTCGCCGTCACGGCCGTTCGCGCCCTTCGTCCCGACGGCCGCGACGAAGCGCGGGGTGAGGCCCGTGCGGCGCACGGCCTCCGGCGGGGTGCTGCCCGGCATGGCCAACGCCAGCACCCGGTCGGCCAGTTCGGCGATCTCCGCCGGATTGCGGTAGTTGACGGTGAGTTCGAAACGACGGCGCGGACGGCCGCCCAACGCCTCGGCGCGCGCGGCGGCGGCCTCGTCGGTGTCCGTCCAGGAACTCTGCGCCGGATCGCCGACCACGGTCCAGGTGGCGTGGCGGCCGCGCCGTCCCACCATCCGCCACTGCAGGGGCGTCAGGTCCTGCGCCTCGTCGACGATGACGTGGGCGTAGTCGCGGCGCTCCTCCTCCACGTCGGGCCGCCGCCGGCGCGGGCCGCTGCGGTCGGCGGCGGTGGTCACCTCCTCCAGCCCGGTGAGCTGGTCCAGCGGATCGGCCTCCTGCCTGCGCGGCCGGGCGGCGGGCGGGCCGAGCAGCTGCCGCAGCTCGTCCAGCAGCGCGACGTCGTGCACGGACAGCGGCCCCGTGCCGTCCACGCCCAGCCGGCGCAGCGAGCGGGCCAGCAGGCGCACCTCGCCGCCGCGGAGCATCCGGCGTGCCCAGCGGGCGAGCCGCTTCTCGTCGGCCAGCGCCGCGAGCACGCGGCGCGGGGTCAGTTCCGGCCACCAGGCGTCGAGGAAGTCGGTGAAGTCCGTCTCCTCGTCGAGGTCCTCGTCGAAGCCCTGCCGCACCTCGGCGGCGAGCTCGGGATCGTGGGCGTGCCGGCGGGCCGCGCCGGACTTCTCCCACAGCGCGTCGAGCAGCAGCCGCCGCGCCCGGGGCCGCATCAGGTTCACCGGCGCGGTGCCGCCCAGCACCTGGCGGCGTACGGCCCGCAGTTCGTCCGCGCCCAGCTCGACGCGGGAGCCGAACGCCACCACGCGCAGCCGCTGTGGGACCTCGCCCAGCTCCAGGGCACCCCGCGCGGCCCGGCGCAGCACCCCGACCATGCGGGCGGAGCCCTTGACGCGGGCCACCGGCTGGTCGTCGTACGCGCTCGCCTCGACGCCGTCGACCAGCGAGCCCAGCGCGCGGATCGCGACCTGGCCCTCCTCGCCGAGGGAGGGCAGCACGCCTTCGGTGTACGACACCAGCAGGGGGGTCGGGCTGACGACCAGGATGCCGCCCGCGTACCGGCGCCGGTCCCGGTAGAGGAGGTAGGCCGCGCGGTGCAGGGCGACGGCGGTCTTGCCCGTGCCGGGGCCGCCCTCGACCTCGGTGACGGAGGCGGCGGGGGCGCGGATCACCTCGTCCTGCTCGGCCTGGATGGACGCCACGATGTCCCGCATGGCGTGACCGCGGGCCCGGCCCAGGGCGGCCATCAGGGCGCCGTCGCCGACGGCGGGCAGTTCCTCGCCGTCCAGGGTGGCGCGGATCTCCGGGCGCAGCAGGTCGTCCTCGACGCCGAGCACACGGCGGCCCTTGCTGCGGATGACGCGGCGGCGCACCACCCGGCCGGGGGTCACGGGAGTGGCCCGGTAGAAGGGGGCGGCGGCGGGCGCCCGCCAGTCGATGACCAGCGGGGTGTAGTCGGCGTCCAGCACGCCCAGGCGCCCGATGTGCAGGGTCTCGGCGATGTCCGCGCCGCCGTCCGGGCGCACCGCGTCGTCGGCCGGCTCCAGGGAGGTGTAGGCGCCGTCGGGGCCGCGTTCGCCGGTCTTGCCGTCGAGCAGGTCGATGCGGCCGAAGAGGAAGTCCTCGAACTCGCTGTTCAGCCGGTTGAGGTGGATCCCGGCCCGGAAGACCTGCGCGTCGCGTTCGGCGAGCGCGCCGGGTGTGCCGACCTGCCCCCGCTTGGCGGCGTCGTCCATGAGGAACTCGGCCTCGTGGATCTTCTCCTCCAGACGGCGGTACACGGCGTCCAGATGCGTCTGCTCGCGACGCGTCTCCCGTTCGCGCACGCCCTCGGCGTCCGCGGCCCGGCCGTCTGCTCTGTCCACGGTGTCCTGCGCTCCCATGCGGCCCCCTTCTCTCTCACAGGGCAGCCGTCCACCGTACGCGACCTGCGGGTGTCGTGCGGGCGTGTCCGGTGCGTGGTGCCGCGGGTCACAGCCCGTCCGCGGGGGTTTCCATCCGGATGGCGGCCAGCTTCTCGCCCTCCAGCGTGCGGACCTCGAAGTGGTCGATCCGGTCGGGCGTGAGACCGGCGCCGCCGGCCACGTACAGCGGCTCCTCGTACGCGGTGCCCTCGATGCCGTAGCCGTACCCCGGCACCGACCAGGTCGCGACCGTCTGCCGGCCGCCGTCCCCGCCGACGGCCACCAGGTCGCAGGCGCGCGGGCCGGTGAGGTTCCCGATCCGGAGGGTGACGTGGGTGCCCCAGGGCCGTTCCTGGAGCGACACCGTGGCCTCGACGCTGGTCGACGGGTCGTGGTCGGAGAACTTCTCCCCCTGCGCGAAGGCGGCACGCGCCGCCTCGGCCGTGGTGGGCGGCGGCCGGTCGGCGTCGTCGTCACCGGCGAGGGGGCCGACGGCCACGCCGCCGAGCGCGCCGGCGGCGAGCAGGACCGCCGCGACGGCGCCCGCCAGGGCGTGGCGGCGCCGTCGCGCGCGGCGCCGTTCAAAGGCCGCGGCGGCGAGCGCCCGGTCCAGCGGGCCCCCGGCCTCCTGCGCACCGGAACCCTGCCCGGGCACGGAAGACGGCAGGGGTCCGGAAGACGCCTCGGAGGCCACCTCCTGGAGGAGGGGACGCAGGCCCAGATTCGCCTCCAGTTCCTCGGCGCACCGGGTGCACCCGGCGAGGTGGTCCTCGAAGCGGGACGCCTCGGCGTCCGTGAGCAGGCCGAGGGCGTAGGCCCCGACGTCGGTGTGCGGCGACGGCGGCGGACCGGGGGTGTCCGGCGTGCCGAGGGGGTCGCCCGTCATGACGTCACCCCCCGTTCCTCCAGGGCCAGGCGCAGCGAACGCAGCGCGTAGAAGACCCGGGACCGCACGGTACCGGGCGGCACCCCGAGCGCCTCGGCGGCCTCGGCGACGCTGCGGCCCCGCAGATACGTCTCGACGAGCGCCCGCCGGTGTGCGGCGGTCAGGTCGGCCATCGCCTCGGAGATCACCATGGCCCGCAGCGCCCGGTCGATCTCGTCGGCGGCGGGCACGGACTCCAGCGGCCCGGGGTCCACCTCGTGCGGGCGGGCCTGGCGGCTGCGGTGACCGTCGATGACGATGCGGCGGGCGACGGTGACCAGCCACGGGCGCAGCGCGGCCGGGCTGCCGCGCTGCAGCTTCTCGGCGTTGCGCCAGGCGCGCAGCAGCGTCTCCTGCACCACGTCCTCGGCGCGGTGCCGGTCGCCACCGACCAGACGCAGCACGAACGCGTACAGCGGCACGGCGTGCGCCTCGTACAGGGCGCGCATCAGCGCGTCGTCGTCGTGGGCGTCGTCGTGAGCCGCGCCGTCGTCGTGAGCCGCGCCGTCCTTCACTCGCGCATCGTCCCGCACCCTGCGACCTCCGGTCGAGCCTCCACCCCTGGGTACGCCCACCGGGTCCGCGGCGTTCACCGGCCGCGGAGCGCCGTCAGCGGGCCCGCTCCCACGCGGTACGGGTGAGCGCGTACTCGACCTCGCCGTGCTCGGAGCCCTCGATCGCGTCCGGCCAGTCCCCGTGGAAGGCGCGGACGAAGGCCAGGCCGGACTTCTCCATCACGCGCCGGGAGCGGACGTTGACGGCCATGGTGTTCGCGGTGACGCGCTCGACGCCGAGGTCCGCGAACCCCTTGTCGATGAGCGCACGGGACCCCTCGGTGGCGTAGCCGCGCCCCCAGGAAGCCCGGTTCAGCCGGTAGCCGAGCTCGACCACGGCGGGGCTGTCGTCGGCCGCCGGGCGGAACTCGAACCAGCCGAGGAACGTGCCGGCGCCCTTCTCCCGCGCGGCCCAGTAGCCGAGCGTCCCGGTGCAGGGATGGACGTGCAGCAGCCGCGGCAACGTGCGGGTGCGGATCGCCTCCCGGTCGGCGGGGCGGCCACCGTTGAGGAACCGCATCACCTCGGGGTCGTCGTCGAGCGCGAACAGGTCGTCGGCGTCGTCGGCGGTGAACGCGCGCAGCACCAGCCGCTCGGTCTCGAGGAAGTCGCCCATGCGGCGATACTCCCCGCACACGACCCGCCCGGCCACCCGTTTTCGTGCCTCGCGTGGCTGCGGCAACACAACCGCCGCAGCCACCCGGACTCCGCGGTGACGTACCGAAGCCCGTCAGCGCCCGTCCGGTTCGACGGCGAGGCGGTAGCCGCGTTTGACGACGGTCTGGACGACGCCGCGCACGCCGAGCGCGGCACGCAGCCGGGTCATCGCGGTTTCGACGGCGTGCTCGTCCGTTCCCGCTCCGGGGAGCGCGCGGAGCAGGTCGGCGCGGGAGACGACCCAGCCGGGGCGGCGGGCCAGCTCCCGCAGCAGGGCCATGCCCGCCGGAGGCACCGCCCGCAGCCGCCCGTCGACCACCACGGCGTGGCCGCGGATCTCCACCCCGTGGCCCTCGACCTCGAACGTGGCGGCGCCCTCCGGCAGCCGCGCGCACAGCAGCTGGACCAGCGGGCCCAGCCGGAAGCGTTCGGGGCTGGCGGTGGGCACCCCGGCCGCCTCCAGCGGGGCCGCCGTGACCGGCCCGACGCAGGCGGCGAGAACCCGTCCGTCGCGCAGCTCCGCCAGCAGCGGGTCCCGTACACCCCGCTCCCCCGCCCGTTCCAGCAGCGAGACCGCGGCCGGGGCGCTGGTGAAGGTGAGCGCGTCGACGGCCCCGGCCAGCACGGCGTCGGTGAGGCGGTCGACGGGCGCCAGGTCCTCCGGCGGCAGCCACCGGTACACCGGGACGCCCACCACCTCCGCACCGTCCGCGCGCAGCGCCGCGACGAAGTCCGACAGCGGATCGCCGTGCAGCTGCACGGCGATCCGGCGCCCGCGGACGCCCTCCCCCAGCAGCCGGTCGCGCACCTCGGCCATCGACTCGGACTCCGGCGACCAGGACTCGCGCAGTCCGGCGGCCCGTACGGCGCCGCGCACCTTGGGGCCGCGGGTGAGGATCTCGGCACCGGCGAGCGCGGCGCGCAGCTCGTCGCCCAGGCCCCAGCCGTCGGCGGCCTCCAGCCAGCCGCGGAAGCCGATGCCCGTCGTCGCGACGGCCAGGTCGGGCGGCTCGGCGATCAGGCGTTTCGTTCCCGCGAGCAGTTCCGCGTCGTCGGCCAGCGGCACGATGCGCAGCGCGGGCGCGTGCTGGACCGTGGCGCCGCGCCGCTCCAGCAGCGCGCCCAGGTCATCGGCGCGGCGCGCGGCGGTGACGCCGACGGTGAAGCCGTCCAGCGGCCTGACGGGTTCCTGCTCGCTCATCGTCCCTCGTCCCTGTGGTGCGGGGTTCTGCGGGTGCCCCGGGGCATGGTGGGCGACCCGCGTGTCACCGCCGGTTCACCGGCGTTTCTCCAGTGTTGCGCGCCCGCTCGGCCGGCGCCGGGCCCGGCCGCGGCGGACGCACGTACACCGCCCACACGAGGGCGCCGCACAGCACGTAGTAGACGGCGAAGACGGCGAACGCCGTCGTCCCGGAGCCCGTGCCGGCGAAGGAGCGGCTGAGTGCCAGGTTGATGCCGACCCCGCCGAACGCCCCCACCGCGCCGATCAGCGACATCGCCGCCCCGGCCCTGCGCCGTGCGTGCGCCGCCGCGGCCTCCCCCACCAGGCCGCGGGACCGTGCGCCGGCCTCGTGGATGCCGGGCAGCAGGGCGTACACGGAGCCGTTGCCCGCGCCGGTCAGCACGAAGAGCAGCACGAATCCGGCGACGAACAGGGGCAGCGACCCGCGAACGGACGCCCCCACGACCAGCACGGTGACGCCCGTCATCAGCGCGAAAACCGCCAGCGTCACGCGGGCGCCGCCCCACCGGTCGGCCAGGTGGCCGCCGACCGGGCGCAGCAGCGAGCCGAGCAGCGGCCCGACGAACGTGAGCGAGGCCGCCTCCAGCGGCGTACGTCCGAACTGGCCCTGGAGCACCAGCCCGAACGCGAAGCCGTAGCCGATGAACGACCCGAAGGTGCCGATGTAGAGGGCGGCGACGATCCAGGTGTGCCGGTGCCGGGCCGCCTCGGCGACGGCGCCGGTGTCGCCGCGCACGGGGCCCAGGTTGTCCATCCGCCGCAGCGCCCACACGGTCGCCGCGACGACCAGCGGCACGTACAGCGCGGGCAGCACCCACGGGTGCCCGGCGCCGCCGAGGGCGATCAGCGCCAGCCCGGCGAGCTGCACGACGGCGACGCCGATGTTGCCGCCGCCCGCGTTGACGCCGAGTGCGCGGCCCTTGAGACGCAGCGGGTAGAAGGCGTTGACGTTGGCCGTGGAGGAGGCGAAGTTGGCGCCGCCGACCCCCGTGGCGACGGCGACGAGCAGCAGCACCCCGTACGGCACGCTGCCGGGCGGCGCCGCGAACACCGCGCACAGCTCCGCGCACGGCACCAGCAGCAGCGCGGCGCTGAACGCCGTCCAGTCGCGGCCGCCGTACCGGGCGACGGCGAAGCCGTACGGCACCCGCAGCGCGCCCCCGACCAGCGACGCGACGGCGACGAGGGTGAACTTCCCGGCCGCGTCCACGCCGTGGGCCTCGCCCATGAACAGGGCGAGCACGGCGAACATGCTCCACACCGAGAAGCCGACGTGCTCGGCGCACACCGACCCGACGAGGTTCCGCCGCGCCACGTGCCGCCCTTCGGTCTCCCAGAACCCCCGGTCCTCCGGGTCCCACCGCTCCACCCAGCGCCGACGCGCGCGCATCCGGGCCCTCCTCCGACTCGCCCTGCTGGACGTTCCGGACGCTAGGCGTCGCGCGTTTCACCCCCGTGGCGGCGCGTCACACCGACGCAACGACGCGCTCTCACCGCAGACGGAGCCGGGGTGAGCAGCTGTGCGGTCAGAGGCCCAGAAAGCGACTCACGGCGTGCTCGACCTCGGCGAGGTCGTCCCGCGTGAGGTAGTCGACCGGCTCGCCGTGGATGAACCGGACATCGATGGATCGAAGCTGATCCACCAGCAGGCGCGTCCGAGCGCCGGCGATGGACAACTCGGGCCGGAAGACGGCCGGCTGCGCCCGCGTGGACGTGGGCACCACCGTGGCGGGGCTCCACGGCATGGATGTCGGGGACAGCACCAGGCCATGGCGTCGCCCGCCCTGTTCGTGACCGCGCTTCGCCTGTCCGAGGTCGATCCGGTAGACGGCTCCGCGGATCACCAGGCGTCCTCGTCGGCCGACAGGTCTTCCGCGTGGAGTCGCTGCGCATCCTTGCGTGCCTGCTCCAGCCAGACTTCTCGCTCCAGAAGGCGCAGCGCGCGCCTGATGACGTCGCTGGTCGCCTCGCCCTCGCGCGTTGCCGCCTTGATGATGCGAGCGTCCTCGTCCGTGGGGCGAAACCCTATGGTCGCTGCCATACCGCTCAGCGTAGCCCGCGTCACGCTGCTGTGCAACACTTGTTACACAGAAGTGTGACGGTGTGAGATGTCCCGGTCCGGCTCCGGGAGCCAGGCGCCGGGCGGGGCGGTGAGCCGGCCGGAGGTGCGGGACAGGTCGGCGGCGGAGGCGAGCAGGGCGTCCAGGCCCGGGTGGCGCAGACCGCGGCGCCACACGACCGAGACCGGCGCGAGCGGCACCGGGTCGGTGAGCGGACGCAGCACCATGCCGTCCACGCCCGTGAACACCTCGGTGGCCAGCACCGACCAGCCGCGCCCCCGCACGACGCGGCGGAACTCCTCCTCGCCCTCGATCCTCGGGAACGGCGGCGCGAGGCGGATGCCGCGCCCGGCGAAGAGCGCGCGGGCGTAGTCGGTCCACTCGGCGGTGTCGTCGTTGCCCGCCCCGGCGTACAGGGTCTCGCCGTCCAGCCGGCCGAGCGGCACCTCGGGCAGCGCCGCGAGCGGGTGGTCCCCGGGCAGCAGCACGGCGACCCGTTCGTACCGGACGAGCCGGTGCTCCAGCCCGGCCGACACCTCGGCCGCGAGCCCGGCGACGCGGCCGAACGAGACGTCCAGCCGGCCGGCGAGGATCTCGGCCGCCGCTCCCGCGAGCCCCGCACGGTAGCGGGCCACGAACTCCGTGCGCGGTGCCCGTCCGCGTGCCGCCTCCAGCACCTCGCGCCCGGTGCTGACCGGCGCGGCGACGTCCACGGTCAGCGGGCGTCCGGCGGGCGCGAACGCGGCGGCCAGTTCGTCGTGCGCGGCCAGCACCGCCCGCGCGTACGGCAGCAGCCGCTCACCGTCGGCGGTGAGCGTCACCCGCCGCGTCGACCGCACGAACAGCGTCGCGCCGGCCTCCCGTTCGAGGCGCGCGACGTCCCGGCTCAGCGCCTGCTGGGCCACGTACAGCCGCGCGGCGGCCCGCGTGAAGTGCAGCTCCTCCGCCACGGCCACGAACCCGCGCAACAGCCGCGGCTCGACGTCCCGGGGCGCGGTCATCGCCCCGCCCCGCCGCTCGGGCGCGTGCGACGCGCACGCGCGCGGCGGTCGCGGCCCGGGACCACGTCACGGTGGCGCCGGGCTTCCCGAGCCAGGATGCTTCTCATGGACGCACGGTAGTCCGCCGCCACGGCAGCCGATCACGTGCACATACCCGTGGAGGGGGCGGAGAGGCAGCGGACGGAAGCGGCGTCGGAGCACCGCTGAGGGGGGCGTGCGGCCGGTCAGGGGGCGCTCAGGCGGGCGACGGAGCCGGTCTCGAGGGCCGTCCACACCGCGCCGTCGGGGCCCACGGCGATGCCGTGGGGTTCACACGACGGGGAGGGCAGGGCGTATGCGGCGAGGTCGCCGGTGGCCGTGATGCGGCCGACACGACCCGCGCCCCACTCGGTGAACCAGCACTCGCCCGCGGACGCCGCCACGATCGCGTGCGGCTTGGCCGTCCGGTCCGGCAGCGGGAACTCCTCGACCGCGCCGTCCACCGTCATCCGGCCGACCTGGCCCGCCGCGATCTCGACGAACCACAGGGCGGTGCCGTCGCTGGTGATGCCGACCGGCGCGGCGCCGGGCGTCGGCAGGGGGTGGAGGGTCACGTCGCCGTGCACGTCGATGCGGCCGAGGGCGTCGGCCTGGTTGAGGGCGAACCACAGGGCGCCGTCGGGTCCCGCGGTGATCGCCGAGGGGTGGCCGCCCTCGACGGGGAGCGCGAACTCCGTGATCTCGCCCGCGGTGTCGATGCGTCCGACGCGGTCGGCGCCGGTCTCGGTGAACCACATCGCGCCGTCCGGCCCGGCCGTGATGCCGAAGGGGCCGCAGTCGGGCGTGGGAACGGGCCAGGACCGCACGTCGCCGTCGACGGTGATCCGGCCGATCCGGTGGTCCTGGAGCCGGGTGAACCAGAGGGCGCCGTCGTCCGGTCCGGGAGCGATGACCGTGGGGCGGCACTCGGGGGCGCCCAGGTCGTACTCGCGGACCGTGCCGTCCGGGGCGAGCCGCGCGATGCGGCCGTGGTGCACGAGGGTGCACCACAGCGCACCGTCCGGCCCGGCCGCGATGCCGTACGGTCCGGCTCCCGGGCCTCCCACGGCGAACTCCTGGACGACCGGGTCTCCGAACCGCCGCACAGCCGCTCCCCCTTCCGGACGGCCTCGCCACCGTCCACCCCCGCACGGTGCCCGGCGCCGGACGGCCGCGGCAACTCCTTTTCACCCGCGGGCGCGGAGGTACGCGTCCAGTTCGGCGGCGCCGGCGAGCAGGGCCCGGCCGCGGGCGGACAGCCGGTCGTGCCAGTCCCGCAGTGCGGCCTCCAGCGGCTCCAGCCCGCCGGCCGCGTGCACCTGGGCGATCAGCGGGGCGATCTGCTCCAGCAGGTAGCCGCCCCGCCTGAGTTGGTGGACCAGCCGGGCGTCCCGTACGTCGGCCCGGTCGTAGATGCGGTAGCCGGTCGCCGGGTCACGGCGCGGGTGCACCAGTCCGGCGTGCTCCCACTTGCGGAGCGTCGCGGGGCGGAGCCCGAGCTTCCGGGCGAGCGGACCGATGAACGTGCCGCCCGGTCCGGGCCCGGCCGCGTCGGGGTCCGGGCCGGGGGCGGGGGCGGGCCCGGGGGAGGGCGACGCCAGGTCGTGGAGGGCGCGTTCCACGGCCTGCAGCGTGCGCCGGTCCTCGAGGAGCTGGACGTGGCTCTCGTCGACGAGGCGGAACGCCTCCTCGGCCGCGCCCTCGTTGACGGCCCGCATGATCGACGTCGCGGCGGGGTGGCCGTGGCCGGGCAGCAGAGCGAGGAACGTGCGCAGGGCCCGCGCGTGGAGCGGGGTGTACGTGCGGTAGCCGTGGGGCGTGCGGTCGGCGACCGGGAGGATGCCGGCCTCCTCGTAGTTCCGCACGGCCTGGGTGGACAGACCGTGCGCACGGGCCAGGTCGACGGGCCTGAGCCGCTCCGCATTTTGAAGGTTGCGCACCGTGAACCCCTCTTCCTTCGGGGAAAGTCTCCACGAAGTTTCAGCGGTAGCGTAGAAGGCAAGACGACCGGCACGGCCACCGGCATCCAGAACGCCGCCCGCGCGGTCGGGGCCGCCGCAGTGACGCGGCCGGTGTCCGCCAAGGACGTCGTCCCGCGGAGCACCTCCTGACGGTGCTCGCCCGCATCCACAACGCAGGTGCGTGAAACGGGCCGCAACAGGTGTTGGACCGCGGGGCGTTCGCGCCGCGAGGGTGGTCGCCATGCCGACCACCTCTCCTGCCCCGGTCACGCCTGCCCGCCGCTGGACCGCGCCCTACGTGCGGCTGTTCGCACCGCCCGGCGCGGTGGCGTTCACGGTGGGGAACCTCGTCGCCCGGCTGCCGATGGGGATGTTCACCGTGGCGGCCGTGATGATGATCGCCGGGCAGCGCGGCAGCTACGCCCTCGCCGGTGCGGTCACCGGGACCGGGCTGGCCGCGACAGCCGTCGTGGGGCCGCTCACCGCACGGCTGGTGGACCGCTACGGGCAGGCGCGGGTGGCCGTGCCCGCCGCCGCGTTCGCCGCCTGCGGCGCGCTCGCGCTGGTCGCGTGCGTACGTCTGCAGGCCCCGGACTGGGTGCTGTTCGCCGCGTACGCCGCGACCGCGACGACGCCGAACACCGGCGGCATGTCACGGGCCCGCTGGGCCCATCTGCACCGGGACGACCCCGGCGCGCGGCACACCGCGAACTCCTTCGAGCAGGTCGCCGACGAACTGTGCTTCGTGTGCGGCCCCGTGCTGGCGGCCCTGCTGTGCACGGCGCTGTTTCCCGAGGCCGGCACGCTCACGGGGGCGGTGCTGCTGCTGACCGGCGTCCTGCTGTTCGCGGCGCAGCGGCGCACCGAGCCGCCCGTCGCGCCGCCTGAGACGGGGCGCGGCCGGGCGCCCGTACGGCTGCCGGGGATGCCGCCGCTGCTGGCCACCTTCGTGTGCACGGGCGCGGTGTTCGGCGCGCTGGAGGTGGTCACCCTCGCCCACGCGGACGCGCTGGGGCACGGCGCGGCGGGCGGCGCCGTCCTGGCGGTGCAGGCGGGCGGTTCGGCGGTGGCGGGGCTGGTCTTCGGCACGTGGGCGCCGTCCGGCTCGGCACAGCGCCGCTTCCGGGGGTGCGTGGCGGCGATGGCCCTGCTGATGACGTTGCCGCTGCTGGGGGCGGCGTCCGGGAGCCTGCTCGTGCTGGCGGGGACGCTGCTGGTGGCCGGCATGGCGACCGCGCCGACGATGGTGACGGGGATGACGCTGATCCAGCGCCGCACTCCGGTGGCCCGCCTGAACGAGGGTATGACCCTCGCCGTGACGGCCCTGCTGGCCGGGATCGCCGCAGGCTCGGCGGCGGGCGGCTGGGCGGCCCAGCACCTGCCGGGCGGCCCGGCGCTCGCCTACCTCGTGCCGGTCGGCGCCGCGCTGCCGGCGGCCGTCGTCGCCCTGGCCGGCTTCCGCAGCCCGCCCGGGGACCGGCTCAGTCGCGGTCGAAGATCTCCGTCGCCTCGGTGACGGTGAGTGCGCGGTCGAACCAGACGTCCAGCAGGTCCAGGTCGGTGCAGCCGGTGATCCGGGCCCGTGTGCCGGCCGGCGTGGGGACGCCCCGCTTCTCCAGGAGCCGCAGCACGGCGTGCGCCCGCCCGGCGGCGCGCCCCTCCTCGCGCCCCTCTTCCCGGCCTTCCTCCATGCCCTTGAGGTACGACTCCTCGACGATGGTGCCCCGCCCGGGGAAGAAGGTCCCCATGCTCATCAGCTTCCTCCAGGTGGCACGGGCCGGGCTGTCTCCCAGTCCGATCTCCAGCAGTTCGGTGAAGTACTCGGCGGACTCGCCGTCCGCCGCACCCAGCGCGGCGGCGAGTGCTTCCAGTATGGCAGCGGCGTCCGGATGATTCCCGTGCGTCATCGCGGAGAACGCGGCCAGCGCGAGATCGCGCGCCGCGTCCTCGGGGTCCGTGATCACGGGGACGTTGTCCGGCCCCAGAACCAGCGGGTGGACGGTGAGGGCCGTGCGCCAGCCGTCCGGTCCGAGGGAGAACGGGCCGGACGCCCAGCGGGCCGTACCCCGGTCCTGGCAGGTCACCAGCAGCAGGACGGGGCAGTCGTACTTCGCGCCGAGGTGGCCGAGGTAGTACGCCCAGCTCCGCCGCTTGGCAGGGTCCCGGCGGCCCTGCGCCTCGATGGCGAGCAGAAAGTCGTCCCAGGCCCCGTCCGGCCGGATCCGCAGGACGCTGTCGACCCTGCGTTCCAGGGGCCGGATCTCGGTGGCGTCCGGTGAGAGCACTTCGACCGCCGCAACCGAGGGCAGCGGAACGCCGAGAAGGCGGAACACCGGGGCCAGCAGTCCGGGGCGGTCCTGGAAGATCCGGTGCGAGGCCTCGTGGGAGGAGGTGACCATGGGAGGCACGGTAGGGATCCTGCGGAAGCGGGATATGCCGAAGGCACAGGACCCACCCGTTCGGGTGACAGCAGGCGGGCCGCCCCGCCCCGCACGGCCTTCCGCCGCCGGCGTGAGACGGGCACGGCCGGCGGCGGAAGAGTGAGGGGGGTACGGAGGGCGTCTCAGCAGCTGAGGTTGCCGCCCGGGGTGGTGCCGAGGATCTGCGTGAACGCCCGGTACTTGTCGATGCGGCTCTGGACCTGGGCGGGGTTGCCGCCGTCGCACTCCAGGGCGCCGTTGATGCTGCGGATGGACTCGCCGAACCCGTGGCCGCCGGTGAGGGCCTCGTGGCCGGTGTAGGTGCCGGGGCCGGACTGGGTGTTCCAGTACCAGAGCGCGGTCTTCCACGCGGTGGCCGAGTCGTTCTCGACCTGCCAGGGGTTGTTCAGCAGGTCGATGCCCAACGCGTCGCCGGCGGCCTTGTAGTTGAAGTTCCAGCTGAGCTGGATGGGCCCGCGGCCGTAGTAGGCGTCGTTGCCCGCGGGGCAGCCGTACGGCTGCGACTCGTCGCAGTAGTGCGGGTAGTTGGCCTCGTTCTGCTCGACGACGTACCGCAGCCCGCCCGTCTCGTGGCTGACGTTGGCGAGGAACGCGGCCGCCTCCTGGCGGCGTACGGTCTCGCTCCCGGTGTTGGTGAACGCCGGGTAGGCGCCGAGCGCGGCGACCAGGCCGTCGTAGGTGTAGAAGGAGTTCCTGCTCGGGAACATCTGGTCGAACTGCGCCTGGCTGACGAGGAAGCCGGACGGGTCCGGGTCGGGATCCGGGTCGCCGCCGTCACCGCAGGTGCCCTGGTCCGCCCACACGCCCCACTGTCCGGTGGTGCCGGGCGTCTCGCCCTGCGTCCACCACTTGGCCTCCCAGTTGTGGCCGCCGTGGGAGACGACGTCGCCGCCGGTGTAGGCGGTGCCGGAGTTCCAGGCCGCCTCGCAGGCGGGCGCCGCAGTGGCGGTGGACATCGGGAGGGCCACGGCCAGCGCGCCGGCCAGGCCGGCGGCGGCGAGGAGGGCCTTGAGCCGGGTGGTCAAGCTGCGTCTACGCGTGCTGCTGGACACTGCTCACTCCTTCGCGCGCGGCCCTGCGGTGGGCCGCGAGGTGGGGGAAGGTTGATGGAGTGCAGTCAAGCCGTTTGGTCCAGACCAGTCAAGGTATGGACCAATGTTTTTCGACCGCGACCCGCGGCCCGCGGCCCGCGCCCCCGCACGCAGAAGAGCCCCTGACCGGCGGTGGTACCGCCGGTCAGGGGCTCTTCGACACATGGTGATGGTGGAGATGGCGGGAATCGAACCCGCGTCCAACGGAGCAGAAGGAGGGCTTCTCCGAGCGCAGTCCGCTGCGATTTTCTCAGCCCCGGAGATCTCGCGGACACGTCTCCGACGGGCTCAGTCACTGTGAAATGTCCCTGCAGGTCCCGTGACCGGACCTACGCGGTGAGTCCCCTGGCTGATGCCGGACACCGGGTCGGGAACATCCCCGGGCCGACACTTCGCAAGTCGCTACTTAGGCAGCGAGGGCGAAGGAATCGCGCTTGGAATTGGCGATTATTTTTTTGCGGCACATGGTTAACGAGATCATTGCCGCGTTCCTCGGCTCGCTTCCCCTGCTTCGACATCCGCTGTCGAAACCGATCATCCCCATGTTGAGTTGAGAACCTCCGCACCCGATGCGCCGCAGCGCCCGGGGTACGGGACCATCGTACGGGATCAGCGCCGTGGGCTGCCACCGTATTCCCGGCCGCCACCCGGTCGGCTCAGGCCGCCCCGCGCGCCCCGTCCCGTCCGCGGCGCAGGCGCGATCACGCCCGCTGGCGGCGGCGGACCGCCGAGATCACGCGCTCCGCCTCGCGCCGGTCCTGCTTCTCGCGCAGCGTATGCCGCTTGTCGTACTCCTTCTTGCCCTTCGCCAGCGCCAGCTCGACCTTCGCGCGGCCCTTGACGAAATAGAGCTGGAGCGGCACCAGCGTGTGCCCGGTCTCCTGCGTCTTGCCGATCAGCCGGTCGATCTCCGAGCGGTGCAGCAGCAGCTTCCGCTTGCGCTTCGCGCTGTGGTTCGTCCACGTCCCCTGGGCGTACTCGGGGATGTGTACGTTGTGCAGCCAGACCTCGCCGTCGTCGACCTGGCCGAAGCCGTCGACCAGCGAAGCCCGGCCCTGCCGCAGCGACTTGACCTCGGTGCCGGTCAGGACGATGCCGCACTCGTACGTGTCCAGGATCAGGTAGTCGTGCCGCGCCTTCTTGTTCTGCGCGACGAGCGTCCGGTCGGAGCCGGCGCCCTTGGCCTTCTTGCCGGCCCTCTGGGTCTTCATCTTCGCCATAGCCAGACCATTCTTCTCTACGACCCGGCTGCGAGGCCACTCAATACCCGACGGGCCCGCTCGTCGGCGCGGTCCCCGGACCGTACCTCCAGGTCGGGCAGCAGTCCCCGGCCGTGGACCCGGCGGCCCGACGGGGTGGTGTAGTGGCCGACGGTCAGCTCGGCGACCGACCCGTCCGGCATCCGGTGCGGCACCTGGACCGAGCCCTTGCCGAACGTCCGGCTGCCGACGACGACCGCGCGCCCCCGGTCCTGGAGGGCTCCGGTGAGCAGCTCAGCGGCGCTCATCGTGCCGCCGTCCACGAGAACCACCAGCGGCGCCCCGGTGTTCCCGTCGCGCTCGGCGTACAGCGCCTGCTGCTCGTCGTCGTAGTCGTAGGTGGCGACCAGCCCGCCGTCGAGGAAGGCGGAGGCGGACTCGGTGGCCTCGGTCACCAGGCCGCCGGAGTTGCCGCGCAGGTCGAGCAGGAAGCCGCTGCCCTCGGGCGCCTCCGCCACGGCCCGGCGCACCCGGGCGCCGACCCCCTCGGTGAACGAGGCGATCTCGATGCGCGTGACGCGCGGAGACGGCTGGGAGACGGAGACCGAACGGGCCGCGAGCCGGGCCCGCTCCAGGGTCTCGCTCCACTGGTGGCCGCCGCGGCTGAGCGTGAGGTCGACGGCCGTACCGGGGTCGGCGGCGCGGCCCGGGGACGCATCGGTGGCACCGCGCAGCAGCGCCACCACCTCGGTGACCGGCTCGCCGGTCACCGGCACGCCGTCGACGGCCCGCAACCGGTCCCCCGGCCGGAGGCCGGCCCGGTCCGCGGGACTGTCCGGCAACACGTCCTCGACGCGCACGACCTCGTCGCCGCCGGGGACGTCGGACCGCTCGACGGAGACGCCGACGCCGACGTACGCGCCGCCCATGCGACGCTCGAAGCCCTCGTACTCGTGGGCGCTGTAGGCGGCCTCCCAGCGGTCACCGCTGCGGCTGACCAGCTCCTCGGCGGCGACCTTGGCCTCGGCGGCCTCGGCCGCCTCGGCCGGCACCGCGCCCGCGCCGCCCGGCGTACGGCCGGCAGCACCGTTCAACTCGTGGCGTGGCCCGGGCACTCCGGGTGCGCCCGGCCCTCCCGGCACGCCGCCCCAGGAGTTGGTGGCGGCACCGGTGGCCAGGGCGCCCGCGAAGACCAGGGTCAGCGCCGCCCCCCGCCGTACCCGGCGAGGAGGCGCATTTCTCCACGTGCCCGACATGCTGCGGAGTCTAGGGCAGTCACGGCCCGATGAAGACGCGATGTCGGAACAGTCACTCGCGTCGTGTGTCACACCTTCAGGTACTTGCGCAGAGCGAAGAAAGCTGCAAAGGCAGGCATCAGCGCACCAACCGCCAGGATGAGCGGCAGCACCTTCACCACGGCGTCCCAGCCCACGAAGTTGATCAGGACGATCTCCTGCTGGAGCCAGTTGTCGATGAGGAAGAACTTCCCGCCGGCCAGCAGCACGCAGGCGAACCCGGCGCCGATCAGGCCGGCGATGGCCGCCTCCAGGATGAACGGCATCTGGATGTAGAAGCTGGACGCGCCGACCAGCCGCATGATGCCCGTCTCCCGTCGGCGGCTGAACGCCGACACCCGCACGGTGTTGATGATCAGCAGCAACGCGACGACGAGCATCATGCACATCACGAAGAGCGCCGCGATCTTCATCCCGTTGAGCAGCCCGAAGAGGTTCTCCAGCAGGTTCTTCTGGTCCTGCACCTCCTGGACGCCCTGCCGCCCGGAGAACGCCGTGTTGATGACGTTGAACTTCGTCGGGTCCTCCAGCTTCACGCGGAAGGACTCCTGCATCTGGTCCGCCGTCAGGGAGTCCGCGAGCGGAGAGTCGCCGAACTGCTCCTGGTAGTGCTGGAACGCCTGCTCCGCGGACTCGTGGTAGACCTTCTCGACGACGCCGAGGTCCTTCAGGTCTCCCTCGATCTCGTCCTTCTGCTGCTGGGTCACGGCACCCTTGGCGCAGTTCGGGTCCGACTCGGCGTCGTTCTCGTTGCAGAGGTAGATCGACACCTGGACCTTGTCGTACCAGAAGCCCTTCATCGCGTTCACCTGCTCGGTCGCGAGCAGCGAGCCGCCGAGCAGCGCCAGCGAGAGGGCGACCGAGACGATCACCGCGAACGTCATGGTGAGATTGCGGCGGAGACCGACGCTGATCTCCGACATTACGAACTGGGCGCGCATGGCGTCCTTCCTGCTTCCGTGCGGGGGCGAGCTGAGCGGGGTGCCGCGGGGACGGCGGGCGGGCCGCCCGGGGGTCAGTGCTGGTAGCCGTAGACGCCGCGCGACTGGTCGCGGACCAGGCGGCCCTTCTCGAGCTCGATGACGCGCTTGCGCATCTGGTCGACGATCGCCTGGTCGTGGGTCGCCATCACCACGGTGGTGCCGGTGCGGTTGATGCGGTCCAGCAGCTTCATGATGCCGACGGAGGTCTGCGGGTCGAGGTTGCCGGTCGGTTCGTCGGCGATCAGCAGCATCGGCCGGTTGACGAACGCCCGCGCGATCGCGACGCGCTGCTGTTCACCGCCGGACAGCTCGCCGGGCATCCGGTCGCCCTTCCCGCCGAGACCGACGAGTTCGAGGACCTCGGGCACGGTCTTGCGGATCTGGCCGCGCGACTTGCCGATCACCTCGAGCGCGAAGGCGACGTTCTCGCCCACGGTCTTGTTGGGGAGCAGCCGGAAGTCCTGGAAGACGGTGCCGAGCTGGCGGCGCATCTGCGGCACCTTCCAGTTCGAGAGCCGGGCCAGGTCCTTGCCCAGAACGTGGACCTGACCGTGGCTGGCGCGCTCCTCGCGCAGGATCAGCCGCAGGAAGGTCGACTTTCCGGAGCCGGAGGAACCCACCAGGAAGACGAACTCGCCCCGTTCGACCTCCAGCGAGACGTCGCGGAGCGCGGGACGGTTCTGCTTGGGGTAGGTCTTGGAGACGTTGTCGAATCGGATCACGGTTTTCGCACCACGTTGGCCTGGGTAGGAGGAGGGGAAGCCCATGACCGGCTCCCCCCAGGTTGAGGCGACACTACGCGACGCGTTGCGCGCTGCGCAGTGGCCGTCCGGTACAGGTGGGTTTCTTCACGGTATGTATCATCGCATAACAGGCAGCACGCCTGCCTGCTTTTCTGCACCCGCCGCCGACACCTGGCACAGTGGAGGGGAAGGGAATGCCCGGTGAGCCGTCGGGGAACCTGTCCCACGGCGACGGTGAGGCGGGCAGAGGAGGAGGATCGCATGACATGCGACCGACTGGTGTGTGCCAACTGCGCGGGTCCCGTCAGCGAGGGCCGGTGCTCGGTCTGCCGTGCGCAGCGTGAACGTCTCCAGCTCAGCGGGCCGCTGGGCGCCCTGAGCCCCGCACTGATGGCACTGCTGCTCGCGCTGGCCGCGCTGGTCGCGTTCCTGGCCCAGCGTATGGCCACGGCGTAGAACTCCACCCCGCGTGAGCGCGCGACCGCGCTCCGCACGCCCGTGATCGGACGCACGAGGGCCCGGAACGCGTATCCGTTCCGGGCCCTCGTCTCTCGTGCCTGGTGCGACCGCCGTCACCGGAGGTCACGCAGCGCTACGGCGCCTGGTGTCAGGCGGCCGCGGCACCGCCACCACGGTTGAGCAGGCGCGGCATCAGGCGGAAGCCGACGCCACCCGCGATCATGGTCGCGGCACCGACCAGCAGGAGAGCGGTCTCGGCGGAGCCGGTCTCGGCCAGCTCGTCCTGAGGCTGCTCCTGGCCGACCGGGGTGCTGCCGCCACCCTCCGGGGTGGTGTCGCCGCCGGTGCTGCCACCGGAGCTGCCGCCCACGGTGGCCGGCTCCTCGCCGCCACCGCTGCCGCCGACGGTGTTCGGCTCCTCGCCGCCACCGGTGGAGCCGGTGTCGCCGCCGGTGGAGCCGTTCGAGGTGCCGCCGTCGGTGGTCGTGCCACCGTCGGTGCCCTCGGAGGTGGTGCCGCCGTCGGTGGTCGTACCACCGTCGGTCGTCGTGCCACCGTCGGTGCCCTCGGAGGTGGTGCCCCCGTCGGTGGTCGTGCCACCGTCGGTGCCCTCGGAGGTGGTGCCACCGTCGGTGGTCGTACCACCGTCGGTCGTCGTGCCACCGTCGGTGCCCTCGGAGGTGGTGCCACCGTCGGTCGTGGTGCCGCCCTCGGTGCCCTGGATGGCACCGACGACGGTGCCCTCGGTCTGGCCCTCGGTGACGCCGACCGCCGTGCCCTCGGTGGAGCCCTCGGTCACGCCGGCGACGGTGCCGTCCTTTTCGCCGACACCGACCTGGATGATGCCCAGGTCGATCCCGACGGCCGACGCCGCACCGCTCGCGGTCAGCGACAGGCCGGCGGCGAACACCGCACCGGCCGCCACCCGCGCGACGCGCACACGCGTCTTGGATTTGCTCATCTGCCAACTACCCCCAGTAGATGCTCGTCAGAAGGTGCCGAAATGTGAGGGGCCGTCATGGCGCCGGGCGTCAAGTCGTCGTCGTTCACATCGATTCCCGCCCGAACGCGCCCCGTTCACACGCCCGCCGAGCGAACAGCTTTCCCAGTTTTCACACCCTCGTCAAGCGAAGACCTGCCCCACCCGGGTGAAGAGAGTGTGAGTCTCCCGACACCCGGGTAGGCAGCAGGGCTGCGTCAGCGCGCGCGGCGCACGTCGACGTCCGAAGCCTTCACGAATGCGACGCGATGTCCGAACTGGATCTGGTAGTACGTCTCCTCGCCCCGCACCACCTGGTGGCCGGACGGGTCGAACTCGACGGCGTAGTAGTACTCGCCCTTCGTCCGCAGTCCGGCGACGTACTCCTGACCCGCCTTCAGCTCGTACGGGTGCGGTACCACCGCCTGCACGGGCACGTCCTCCGGGTAGGCACCCGCCTCCGGATAGGCGCGGCCGTAGACCGGGATCGAGTCCTCACCGTCCTTCGGGGTGACGACCCTGCCGCGGGCCGGGACCGCCGTCCGCTCGTCCGCGGGGTTGTGGAACCAGGCTTTCTGGCCGAGGTACCAGATCGCGGTCCAGTCGCCGTCGCGGCCGGCGAGGGCGTACTGCTGGCCCGTGGTGGCCCGGGCGCCGGTGTCGTTGACGCCGGTGGTCGACGGGTCGCCGTCCGGGCGCAGGCCGATGTCCTTCACCAGCGGGGCGTCCGGGTCGGGGGCGGTGTGCAGGCGAACGGCGGCGGAGCCGTGCGGGGCGCACGGGTCGCCGGAGTCGTCGCAACGGGTGTAGACCGGCCGGTGCGCTTCGTAGTCGGGCAGGATCGTCACCATGTCCGCGCCGCGCCAGGAGCCTTCGCGGTGGAAGGGGGCGCCGAGCAGGCGGAAGTAGTGCGCCCAGTCCCAGTACGGGCCGGGGTCGGTGTGCATGCCGGGGATGGTGGCCGGCACGGTGCCCGGCACGTTGTCGTGGCCGAGGACGTGCTGACGGTCCAGCGGGATGTCGTACGTGCGGGCCAGGTGGCGCACCAGCCGCGACGACGTCCGGTACATCGCCTCCGTGTACCAGGCGTCCGGGTCGACGAGGAAGCCCTCGTGCTCCAGGCCCACCGACTTGGCGTTGACGAACCAGTTGCCCGCGTGCCAGCCGACGTCCTTGAGGTTCAGGTGCTGCGCCACGTGCCCGTCGGAGGAGCGCAGCGAGTAGTGCCAGGAGACGTAGGTCGGGTCCTGCACCAGGTCGAGTGTGGTGTCCCAGGTCGCCTCGGTGTCGTGGACGATGATGTAGTCCACGTCCTGGGTGCGCGGGCGGTCGCCCTTGTCGTGGTTGCCGTAGTCCGTGGAACCGTCCGGGTTGGTCCACTCCTCGTACGGGGCCGGCATCCAGGCGCAGGAGATGCTGCGCGGGCACTCCAGGTTCGGGTTCCGCTCGCCCTTCTTCAGGCCGAGCTTCCGGACCTGCCGGACCTCGGGCTCGACCGTGTCGTGGGCGTTCAGCGTCACCCGCTGGCCGGAGTCCGTGGTGCGGGCGGCGCCGTTCCGGATGACGTCGAAGACGTCGCCCGCGTACACCGCGGCCGTGGTCGCGTCGTCCGCGCCGGAGTAGGCGGCGACCGCGCCGAACCAGTCCGCGGGGTCCTCGCTCGCCGGGAGTCCCAGCTCCCGCTGCGCCTGCGCCAGCAGCGCCGCACCACCCGCGATGTTCGCCGCCGGATCCTCCCGCAGCCGCTCCGCCGCGATACCCGTCAGCTCCGCCGCCTCCGGCAGCGTCCGCAGCCGCTCCGGCACCCGCCCGGCCTCCCGGCCCTCACCCGCCCGAGCGGTCCGGGACAGCGCCGCCACGTCCAGCGGACGCGCCGCGTCACCCCGCGGATCCTCCGCACCCCCGTGATGATGCTCCCCGGACTCCGCCAACGCCGTCCGCAGATCCGTCAGATGCATCGGCCCGTACCCGCCCGACACACTCGCCGCACCCGCATGCCCGTCCCACCGCGACTGCAGGTACGACACCCCCAGCAGCACACTCCGCGGCACCTCGTACCGCTCCGCCGCCCGCTGGAACGCCCCCTGGAGGGAGC